>JAGXSL010000211.1 GCA_018333835.1 Lysobacteraceae bacterium | reverse complement strand
CGTCGGTGATCTCGGGCAGCGGGTCGGGATCAGGAGAGGAAGGGGCGGAGTTTTTTCGCTTCGCGTTCATGGCAGTGCCTCATGCTGATAATGCGTCTTGCGGTGCCGCGCGGCGTCCATGCGAAGACGACGAGTCGATCCTCAAGCCAGCCGACAGTGATGAAGCGTGGCTCGCCGTAGTCCTTGCGATCGTCAGCGCGGGTGAAATGCGGCCCGGAAAACACCTCGCGGGCACGAAGAAGGTCCAATCCGCGCTCTTGCAGCGTCCCTTCGCGCTTCTTGGCATCGCAGGTGATCCGCATGGGTTTAGTGTATCTACGAAAAATGGCGTTGCCAAGCCGCGTGCGTTGGCCTTGTGGCCCACGGAGGCAGGCGCGCTCGGGAAGGTGGCCGGAACGGCGCGCCCGGCAAGCGGAGCGTCAGCCCCGGTCCGCGTGGGCCGGCGTCGTATGCAACTCGACCCCCAGCGCCCTGACCAGCTTGAGCACCGTGTCGTACCGAGGCTTCGCACCGGGAGCGAGCGCCTTGTAAAGGCTCTCCCGCCCAAGCCCGGTGTCCTTGGCGAGCTTCGTCATGCCGCGGGCCTTCGCGACATCCGCGATCGCCTGCAGGAAAACGTCGGGGTTCTCGTCTTCCAGAGCCGCGTTGAGGTACTCGGCGATGACGGCATCGCTGTCGAGGTAGTCCGCCGCATCGAACGCGCGGAGGTTCTTCATGGTGCCTCCAGGCCCTCGTGGTAGCCGGGCCCCGCGTGGATCCGCATTTCGTAGACGCCCCCTTCCACCGGCTCGCAGTCGCCGAAGTTCCCCTTGGCCGCCGACTGGATCCTTGCGATGACCCGTGCCTTGGCGATCGGATCGCGCAGCGCACGGAGCCACGCGTCGAACTCCGCGGTGCGAAGGAAGGTGCCCATGCCGCACTGTATCCATGCGGATACGGGGCGGTCAAGGTGCCGGGAGGGCATCCGAGCGCGACCCCGTGGCCCACGAAGGCAGGCGCGCTCGGGCTCGGCAAGGCGAGCCTGTCGGCGGATCGGGCCACCTGCTTTCCGCGCGATCGGGCGTCCTGCCCTCACGCGCGGCGCTCGGCTCTTGCCTCGCTGCCGCAGGTCGGCCCTCACCGCCGCGGCTCGCCCGCGACCGTGGCGTGCTCGGCAAGAGAGCGGGGTGGACTGCTGTAATCCATTGGCGTACACTGCGCCCATGCACACGGTCGTCGAAGTGCCCGAGTTCATCCGCCGCGCCGATGGACTGCTCAGCCCCGGAGAGCGCCAGCAACTGGTCAGCTACCTGGCCGAGTTCCCGCAGGCCGGCGCACTGGGGTGAAACATGGGTAAGGCATTCGAGAGCATCGCGGCCGGCCTCGGCGAGGCCATCGAGCATGCCTCCGGCAAATCCTCCAAGGCCACGACGCATCGTTTCGAGCCGATTGACGTCAAGGCGATCCGTGCGCAGGTCGGGATGTCGCAGACCGAGTTCGCGGCTTCCTTCGGCATCAGCCTCGGCACCTTGCGCCATTGGGAGCGGGGTGACCGCCAGCCCCACGGCCCGGCCCGGGTCTTGCTCACCGTGCTGGCAAGGCAACCCAAGGCGGTGCTCAAGGCACTCGCGGCTGCGGCTTAGTGGGTGGCGGCATCGCGCTCGCGATCCCGACCCGCCGGAGACGACCCGCGCCGCGCCCGTGGGCCACGAAGGCAGGCGCGCCCAGAACGGTGGACTTGCCCACGTGCTCACGACGGCTTCCTGCGCTACATTCTCGCCATGCAGATCGTTACCGGAACCATCGTTGAAGGCCGTGTCGTGGTCCAGGGGGTCGCACTCCCCGAAGGAACCCGCGTCACCGTACTGGCACGCGGAGCCGACGAAGGCTTCACCCTCAGCGCCGAGGACGAGGACGAGCTTCTGGAGGCCCTCGCCGAGATCGATCGGGGCGAGTCCGTGAGCCTCGAACAACTCCTGGCCACGCTGCCGCACCGCACTTGAAGCCGCTCCGGCAGGTTCGGATTTCCAGGCGCGCCGCTGCACAAGTCCAGAGGCAGGCCGCGTGGTGGGAGGCGAACCGCCCGGCGGCAGCCGGTGCCGTGGCGGAAGACTTTGGGGAAGCCGTGAAGCTGCTCGCCAGGCAGCCGGGAGTGGGTGCCAAGTACGAGGGCTCAAGAACCCCCGGGGTGCGCCGCCTCTATCTCGGCCGTCTCGGGTACTTCATCTACTACAAAGCCGATCTCAGGACCCTGTGGATCCTCGCCTTCTGGAGTGCCGTTCGAGAGAAGCAGCCGGCAACGTAGGCGGTCGCCGGACAGGTACAGGTAGGCCACACGTCCGAATCCACGACGATCATGCCGGGCCTCGCGCATGGCCCTCGCCGCCACGACCCCACCAGGCCGCTCGGGATGGCGAGTGCTGAAGCTCCTTCTCGGCCTATGACGCCAACGAAGGCAGGCGCGTTCGCGAGGGCGAGCCTTTCGGCGGATCGGGCCACCTGCTTCCCGCGCGATCGCCCATCCTTGGGCTCACGCGCGGCGGGGCTTGGGTGCGCTTTTCTCGAGCGCCTCCGCCATCCGTGTCTGCCAACCGGGGCCGCTCGCCTTCCAGCGCGCGATGGTCTGCGGAGGCAGACGCAGCGAGAGTAGTTGCTTCGGATGGGCAAGCTTGGGGCGCCCGCGACGCACAAGCTGGTCGCCGTGGTAGAGATCGGCGCCGGCAACCCAATCGTCGGTGATCTCGGGCAGCGGGTCGGGATCAGGAGAGGAAGGGGCGGAGTTTTTTCGCTTCGCGTTCATGGCAGTGCCTCATGCTGACTTCTTGGCATCGCAGGTGATCCGCATGGGTTTAGTGTATCTACGAAAAATTGCGTTGCCAAGCCGCGTGCGTTGGCCTTGTGGCTCACGGAGGCAGGCGCGCTCGTGGCGGTGGCGAGCCTTTCAGTTCGCGGGCGGCCCCGTCCGACAGCGTCACAGGGCCTTTTCCGATCCCGGCCGCAGCCCTCCCGCGCAATGCTTCGACCATGAAGGTGGCCAGCGTGCTGAAGCAGGCCCGCATCCGGAGGTAGCCCGTGCGTTACGCCGTCGTCATCGAAGCCTCGGATTCCGGTTTCTCGGCCTACGTGCCCGACCTGCCCGGCTGCGTGGCCGCTGGTGCCACCGTCGCCGAAGTCGAACGCCGCATCGGCGAGGCGGTGGTCTTGCACATCGAAGGCTTGCGCGCCGACGGACTGCCGCTGCCTGCCCCGCGTTGCATGGTGGCCACGGTGGACGTGGCGACTTGAGCGACCCTCGCCGCCACGGCCCCATCAGGCCACTCGGGATGGCGGGTGCGGCCCACATGCCGATTCACGCCGGCGTTGGGCGTCGTTGGGCGGGTATTGCGCGTGGTCATACCTCGGTGATACCGTGCTGGCATGAAAGTCGCCATCTCACTTCCTGATCCGGTCTTCAATGCCGCAGAGCAGCTCGCCGAGCAGCTGCACGTTTCTCGCAGCCAGCTCTACGCCCAGGCCATAGTGCAATACTTGCAGCGCGTTGGCGCTCCGGCAGTCACCGCCAAGCTCAACGCGGTCTACGGCCGTGAGTCATCGACCATCGATCCTGCCTTCGGCTACGCCCAATCTTCGGTTCTCGACGATGAAGCGTGGTGAGGTTTGGTGGGCGTCGCTGCCCAACCCCGCTGGCTCCGGCCCCGGATTTCGCAGGCCCGTGCTTGTGGTGCAGTCCAATCCCTTCAACGAGAGCCGCATCTCCACCGTCATTGTCGCGGTGGTAACTTCCAACCTCGCGCTTGCCGAGGCGCCGGGCAATGTTCGCCTGGGCAAGTCCAATTCCGGTCTCGCCAAGCCATCGGTAGTGAACGTCTCACAGCTGATTACGCTGGATCGGTCCTTGCTGACCGAGAGGGTACGGGCTTTGCCGGCAGGGGTGCTCGGCCGCGTCAACGAAGGGTTGAAGCTCGTCCTCGGCCTATGACGCCCACGAAGGCGGGCGCGCTCGGGATGCCGTCAGTAGTGGTATCGCAACTGGGCGATCAACAGATCGCCGTTCGCGATCTTGTAGACGATCCGGTGCTCGTCGTTGATCCTCCGCGACCAATAACCGGAAAGTGCATGCTTCAGGGCTTCCGGCTTTCCAGTGCCGGCATGCGGAGTTCGGGTGATCTCTTTGATCAACCCATGGATCCGCTGGACCATTTTCTTGTCTGTCTTCTGCCAATACAGGTAGTCCTCCCAGGCCTGTTCGGAGAAGATCAGCTTCATCCAGCCAGACTCCTGGCCTTCCCCTTGCCAGACTCGAGGGCGGCGATGCTCTCCAGCAGGCGCCGTGCATTCTTGGGGCTCCGGAGCAGGTAAGCGGTTTCCTCGAGGGCCTTGTAGTCGTCCAGCGCCATCATCACCACGGCCTGCTGGCCGCTACGGGTGATGATGATGGGCTCGTGGTCGTTGCACACCCGATCCATGGTGTCAGCCAGCTTGGCGCGGGCGGTGCTGTAGGTGATGGCGTCCATTGGATATCTCCCGCGTGTACAAATATTTGTACAACGGCAGGCGTGTCGCGTCAAGGGGCGGCGCGCTCGGGCTCGGCAAGGCGAGCCTGTCGGCGGATCGGGCCACCTGCTTTCCGCGCGATAGTTTCAGGGCCGGGCAAGCAGATGTCGGGCCAGGGTTTCGAGGTCCTCCAGGCGACGGGTGGCGAGGGTATGGACCAAGGTCCAGTCGATACGCTCGTAGGCATGCACCGCGAGGTTGCGGAAGCCCACCGCGCCCCGCAGGCGTTGGGACAGTTCGGGAGGCAGGCGGCCGGCGGTCTCCAGTCGCTGGAAGCTTTCGGCCATGGTGCCGGGCGGCGGCAGGCCGAGGGCCGCCACTTCATGGGTGGCCATGTCCACCGCCAGTTGAACGGCGCGGATGAGGTTGACCGAGACGATGTCCTGCGCATCGACATCGGCGGCCAGCGCCTCCGCCGTGGCGGGACAGGTGGCGCGCAGGCGGGCGAGGCAGCGGCGCAGCGATTCGGCCTTGGCCCTGAGCACGGTCTCGTTCATGGCCGGCTCCAGCCGGCGAGCCGGGCGTCCAGCAGGCGGCGGTAGACCGGCAGGAAGTCCTCGGCGTCGGTGACGTGGCGGGCCATCAACGCGCCGTGCGCCTCCACCCCGCCGGCCAGCCGCAGACCGTCGCGCAGGATGCTGGCGATGAGCGGCACGCCGGCCGTACGCAGGTCCACGAGGTCCACCGGGCGGCCGCTCGCCAGTGCCAGCGCCTCGACCAGTGCGAACTTGTCGGCAGCCGCGAGCGGGCGGCCGAGGTCGATGGCGAGGTCGAGGTCGCTGTCCGGCCGCGCCTGCCCCCGCGCCAGCGAACCGAACAGCAGCACCAGCTGCGGCTCGCCGGCGACGCGGCTGGCGGCGATGAGGCGCTGGCGGAGTTCGGCGTCGAGCATGGCGGCAGCATAGCGCCAACGGCGGCGCCGGCTACTCGATGCCCAACTTCTTCAGCTTGTAGCGCAGCGCCCGGAAGGTGATGCCGAGCGCGGCGGCGGTGCGGGTGCGGTTCCAGCGGTGGGCTTCGAGTGCGCGCAGGATGGCCTCGCGCTCGACCTGTTCGAGCGCCTGCGGCAGCGCCCCGGCGGCGCGGGCGCGGGCCATCGCGGTGGCCATGGCCGGCAGCGGGGCGTCGGCTTCGGCGGTCTCGCCGGGCTCGGCCTCGCGACGGCCGGGCAGCGGGCCGTGGCCGGGGGCCGGCAGGTCGAGGTCGGCGGCGTGGATGAGCGGCCCCTCGGCCAGCGCGACGGCGCGTTCCAACAGGCTTTCCAGCTCGCGCACATTGCCGGGGAAGGGGTAGTCGTGGAGGGCGGCCAGGGCGTCGTCGGCCAGCCGCGGCGGCTCGCCGCCGCGCCGCGCCAGCGCGGCTTCGACCAGGGCGGGCAGGTCCTCGCGGCGCTCGCGCAGCGGCGGCACGGCCACGTCCAGCACGTGCAGCCGGTAGTAGAGGTCGTGGCGGAAGCGACCTTCCTCGACCCGGCGGGCGAGGTCGTGGTGGCTGGCCGAGAGCAGGCGCACGTCGATCGGCACCTCGCCGTCGCCACCCAGTGGCCGCACCGCCTGCCGCTCCAGCGCCTGCTGCAGCTTGGCCTGCACCGGGGCTGGCAGTTCGGCCACGGCGTCGAGGAACAGGCTGCCGCCCTGCGCGGCCTGGAACAGGCCGTCGGCCTCGGCCGCCACGCCGGGGCCGGCGCGCTGGCCGAACAGTTCGGCCTCGATGCGGTCGGGCGGCAGGGCGGCGCAGTCGACCGCCACGAACGGGCCCTCGCGGCGCGGGCTGGCGGCGTGCACCAGCCGCGCCACCAGGGCCTTGCCGCTGCCCGGTTCGCCGCCGATGAACACCGGCGCATGGCTGCGCGCCACCTTGGCGATGCGCTCGCGCAGGGCGCAGGCCGCCGCCGAGCCGCCGACCAGTCGCGGTACCGCCGCCTCGGCGGCGCGACGCTGCACCTGCTGGTTGAGCGCGTGGGTGACCAGCTGCCGCAGCACGGCAAGATCGACCGGTTTGGTCACGAAGTCGAAGGCCCCGGCCTTGAGCGCCGCCACCGCCGCCTCGACGTTGCCGTAGGCCGTCATCATCGCCACCGCGGTGCGCGGGTGGGCGGCGGCGATGTGCTCGACGAGCGCCAGCCCGTTGCCGTCGGGCAGGCGCATGTCGGTGATGCAGAGGTCGAAATCGTGCAGGGCGAGCTGCGCCCGCGCCGAGGCGAGGTCGGCGGCGGTCTCCACCCGCAGGCCCATGCGCGAGAGCGCGATGCCCACCAGCTCGCGGATGTCGCGCTCGTCGTCGACGATCAGGGCACTGCGGGAAAGCATCGCGGCGGTTCGTTCCTTCGTCCGGCCGCAGTGTAGCGCGGGGCGGCCTATACTCGGCCAGCTTCGGCCTCAACCCGCGGCGCGGCCCGGCAGGCGGATGCGGAAGCAGGCGCCGCCGCCCGCCACCGGCACGAAGCGCAGGCTGCCCTGGTTGGCCTCGCACAGCTGGCGGGCGATGTAGAGGCCGAGCCCGGTGCCGTGCGCGCTGGTGGTGAAGAAGGGCTCGAACAGCCGCGCCGCCACCGCCGGGGCGATGCCGGGGCCGTGGTCGACGACATCGATCTCGACGGCCTCGGCCTGGCCGTCGTCCACGCCGCGGGCGTGCAGTTCGATCCGCGCCGGACTGCCGGGCAGGTGGCCGTAGGCGCGGGCGTTGTCCACCAGCACGGCCAGCACCTGCTGCAGGTGGCCGGGGTCGGCCAGCGCGGTGAGCAGGGGCGTGGGTTGCAGCAGCAGCCGGTCCGGCCCCATCGGGTGGGTGTCGATGTAGTCGCGCACGAAGGCCTCCAGCGCACGCGGCAGCGGCACCTGCTCGGCCTCGGCGCGGCGCCGCCGGGCCAGCCCGAGGATGCTCTCGACGATGCCGTCCATGCGCCGGCACTGGCCCTGGATGATGCCGAGCAGATGCCGTTCGGTGGCCGGCAGCCCCGGCGATTCGTCGAGCAGCTGCGCGGCGTGCAGGATGGCCGAGAGCGGGTTGCGGATCTCGTGGGCGATGCTGGCGCCGAGCCGGCCCAGAGTGGCGAGGGTGAGCTCCTCGGCGTGGCCGGAGTAGAGCCGGCTGTCGTCGAGGAAGACGAGGTAGAGCTCGTCGCTGCGGCCGATGGCGGCGAAGCGCGGCAGCAGTTCGGGGCCGTCCTCCTGCGGCCGCAGGGGGCGGGTCGGGCGACCGGGTTCCTGCCGCCAGCGCCGCAGTTGCTGGTCGAGCGGCGGGCTCAGGTCGGCGAGGCAGGTGGCCTCGCCGCGCGCCCCGAGCAGGGCCCAGGCCGCCTCGTTGAACAGCCGCAGGCGGTGCTGGGCATCGACCACCAGCACGCCGGTGCGCATGCGCCGGATCACCAGCTCGTTGAGGTCGGCCAAGTCGACGAGCTGGCTGCCACGTTCCTCGGCGAGCGCCTGGCTGTAGGCCAGCTCGCGGCGCAGGAACTGCGCCAGCCCGGCGCCGGCGAGGTAGCCGAACCCCAGCGCCGCCGGTTCGAACAGGCTGTCGCCGGGGCGGCCGGCCACCGTCGCCAGCAGCGCCTCGGCCATCACCGCCGCCGCCGCCAGCACGGCCAGCGACATCGCCAGCCGCGGCCCCAGCAGCAGACTGCCGATGCTGATGTTGAAGAGCAGCATCAGGCCGATGGCACCGTCCAGCCCCTGCTGGCCGGCCATGGCCAGCGCGGCGGCGACGATGTCGAGCGCCAGCCCGGCCCCGGCGATGGTCGGGATGGCGACCCCCGGCCGCCGGCCCAGCACCAGCAGCAGCAGCGAGAGCAACAAGTAGCCGGCGGCGGTGGCGCGCAGCAGCGGTTCCTCGGCGCTTTCCACCAGGCCGAAGCCGGTCGGAGTCACCGCCAGCGTGCCAAGCAGCACCGCTTCCAGCACGCGGTAGAGGTTGAAGCCGAACAGCTCGCGCTGCGGGGCGTTGGCCGCCGGCAACTGCCGGGAGGAGCGGACGAAGGGCATGCCGGCACTGTAGCCGCGGCGCGGTGCCCCCGGGCAAGGGCACGGGTCGGGCCGCGTTTTGCCTTCCCGGACCCGAGCGACGACAATACCGCGCCCCGCCGGCCGGCCCCGCCGCCCAAGGCGGCCCCATCCCGCGGCCCATGCCTGGCCGCACCAGCCCCAGGTGACCCATGAATTTCCACGAGTACCAGGCCAAAGCGCTGTTCGCCGAGGTCGGCATCCCCGTTCCCGCCGGCACCATCGCCCGCACCGCCGACGAGGCCGTCGAGGCTGCGAAGGCCCTGGGCGGCAGCTTCTGGGTGGTGAAGGCGCAGATCCACGCCGGTGGCCGCGGCAAGGCCGGCGGCGTCAAGCTCTGCAAGAGCCTCGACGCGGTGAGGGACGCGGCGGCCGGCATGCTCGGCAGGACGATGGAGACCTACCAGTCCGGCGGCCGCGCGCTGCCGATCGACGTGGTGCTGGTGACCGAGGCCTCGGACATCGCCAAGGAGCTCTACGTCTCGGTGCTGGTCGACCGTTCCACCAAGTCGATCACCTTCCTCTGCTCGGCCGAGGGCGGCGTGGACATCGAGAAGGTGGCTGCCGAGACCCCGGAGCTGCTGCACACCGTGCACGTCAACTTCGTGGAAGGGCTCCAGCCCTACCAGTGCCGCCAGGTCGGCTTCGCGATGGGCCTGAACGCCAAGCAGTGCGGCCAGCTCACCCGGATCATGCAGGGCCTCTACGAGCTGTTCCACCGCTACGACCTCGCCCTGGTCGAGCTGAACCCGCTCGCCATCAACACCCACGGCGACCTGGTGGCGCTGGATGGCAAGATCAACTCCGACGACAACGCCGAGTTCCGCCAGCCGAAGACCGCCGCCATGCGCGACATCGCGCAGGAGGACGAGGCCGAGGTGCTGGCGACGAAGTACAACCTCAACTACGTGACGATGGACGGCAACATCGGCTGCCTCGTCAACGGCGCCGGCCTCGCCATGGCGACGATGGACGTGATCCAGTTGAACGGCGGCGCGCCGGCCAACTTCCTCGACGTCGGCGGCGGCGCCACCAAGGAGCGCGTCACCGAGGCCTTCAAGCTGATCCTGAGCTCGGACAAGGTCAAGGCGATCTTCGTCAACATCTTCGGCGGCATCGTCCGCTGCGACATGATCGCCGAGGGCATCATCGCCGCGGTCAAGGAGGTGGGCGTCAAGGTGCCGGTGATCGTCCGCCTCGAGGGCACCAACGTCGAGAAGGGCAAGGAAGTCCTCGCCAACTCGGGCCTCGCCATCCAGCCGGCCGACGACATCAACGACGGTGCGAAGAAAGCCGTCGCCGCCGCTGCCTGACCCATGCGCATCCCGATGGCCCTTCGTGCCACCCGCCCCCTGAGTCAGGGGGCGGGCAACTTCCGACCACTTATCCAGGACTCAACGAAATGAGCGTTTTGGTCAACAAGAACACCAAGGTGATCGTGCAGGGCTTCACCGGCCAGCAGGGCACCTTCCACGCCGAGCAGATGCTCGATTACGGCACCAAGGTCGTCGGCGGCGTCACGCCCGGCAAGGGCGGCGCGACGCACATCGGGCTGCCGGTCTTCAACACGGTGCAGGACGCGGTGGATGAAACCGGCGCCGACGCCTCGGTGATCTACGTGCCGCCGCCGTTCGCGGCCGACGCCATCCTCGAGGCGGCCGCCGCCGGCATCCGCGTCATCGTCTGCATCACCGAGGGAATCCCCGTACTCGACATGCTGCGCGTCAAGCACGTGCTGGCGCAGTACGACGACGTCACCCTGATCGGCCCGAACTGCCCGGGCGTGATCACGCCCGGCGAGTGCAAGATCGGCATCATGCCGGGCCACATCCACAAGCCGGGCAAGGTCGGCATCGTCTCGCGCTCGGGCACGCTGACCTACGAGGCCGTGAAGCAGACCACCGACGCCGGCTTGGGCCAATCGACCTGCATCGGCATCGGCGGCGACCCGATCCAGGGCATGAACTTCATCGATGCCCTGCAGCTGTTCCAGGACGACCCGCAGACCGAGGGCATCATCCTGGTCGGCGAGATCGGCGGCAGCGCCGAGGAGGAAGCCGCCGAGTTCATCAGCGAGTACGTGACCAAGCCGGTGGTCGGCTTCATCGCCGGTTCCTCGGCCCCCCCGGGCAAGCGCATGGGCCACGCCGGCGCCATCGCCTCGGGCGGGCAGGGCACGGCGGCCGGAAAGTTCGCCGCGCTGGAGAAGGCCGGTGTCACCACCGTGAAGTCGCCGGGCGACCTCGGTGCCGCCATCGCCAAGCGGCTCGCGAAGTAAGCGGCACGAGCCCGGCGCCGTGGCCGCCGGCGCATGTCGCCGCCGTATACCGGAGGCCGCCCGCGAGGGCGGTCTTCGCGCCCCGGTGTATTGACAAAGTCAATACGAGCATCGGATCATCGACCGACATGGACGTACGTCTCGACATCGACGGACAGGGCTTCCGCTGGGACGCCGCCAAGGCGGAAGCGAACGCCCAGAAGCATGGCATCCGGTTCGAGGAGGCGGCGACGGTGTTCTTCGACCCGCTGTTCGTCGTCGTCGATGCGGAGCGCCATGAACAGGCAAGGCATGCCGTGATCGGCTTCGACGCCCACGCGCGCCTTCTGTACGTCGTTCATGTCGAGGTCGAGGAGGGAGTGCTTCGCTTGATTTCCGCCAGACGCGCGACCCGCGCCGAGGAGAACCGCTATGCCGAATGACCGGATCCGTCAGCGCCTTGCCGCGCCAAGAACGATGACCTCGATCACCCTGCGGATTCCCGAGGACGTGGTCGCCTCGATGAAGGTCATTGCACCGCTGCGTGGCATGGCCGGTTACCAGACCCTGCTGAAGGCCTACATCAGCGAAGGCTTGCGTCGCGATGAGGCCGAGCTGCTCAGCGACCCGGCCCGCCGTCTTGCCGACGCGCTGCGGGCGCGAGGCGTCGACCCGGAGCTGCTCGAACAAGCCATCCGCGATACGCGCGCCGCATGACCCTCCGCCTCGCCCTCGCCCAGTTCGACTTACCGGTGGGGGCGGTCGCCGCCAACGCCGGGCGCGTGATCGCACGCATCGCGGAGGCGCGCGACACGCATGGAGCGGACCTCGTGCTCTTCCCCGAGCTGACGCTCTCCGGCTACCCGCCGGAGGACCTGCTGGAACGCCCCGGCTTCCTCGCCGAGTGCGCGGCGCAGATCGAGCGCGTGGCCCGGTCCTGCACGGGCGGCATCGTGGCGGTGGTCGGCTGGCCCGAGGCCGTCGGCGGTGTCGTGTTCAACGCGGCGAGCGTGCTGCGCGACGGGCGCGTCGAGGCGACCTACCGCAAGCGCCGGTTGCCGAACTACGCGGTGTTCGACGAGCGCCGGCATTTCGCGCCGGGCCATGCCGACGTGGTGGTCGAGGTCGCGGGTGTGCCGGTGGGCGTGCTGGTCTGCGAGGACCTCTGGCACCCGGAGCCGATCGCCACCACGGTGGCCGCCGGGGCGCGCCTGGTGGTGGTGCCGAATGCCTCGCCCTTCGAGCGCGGCAAGCCGGCCGAGCGCGACGCCCTGCTGGCGGCGCGTACCGCCGAGGCGCGCAGCGCCATCGCCTACCTCAACCTCGTCGGCGGGCAGGACGAACTGGTGTTCGACGGTGCCTCGGTGCTCGTCGATGCCGATGGCCGCCTGCACCCCGCCGCGCGGGCCTTCGAGGACCAGTGGCTCGTCGCCGATTTCGACGCTGCGAGCGGCCGCTTCGCGCCCGTGCACTGGCCGGCGGAGGACGACGCATCGCGCGAGTCTCTGGCCTACCGCGGCGCCGTTCGCGGCTTGCGCGACTACTGCGGCAAGAACGGCTTCGGCTCGGTGTGGCTCGGGCTCTCCGGCGGCATCGATTCGGCCCTGGTGCTGGTGATGGCGGTCGATGCGCTGGGGGCGGCGAACGTCACCGCGGTACGCCTGCCTTCGCGCTACACCTCGGCCCTGTCGAACGAGCTCGCCGCCGAACAGGCGGCGGTGCTGGGCGTGCGGCTCGAAACCGTGGCGATCGAAGCGCCGTTCGAGGGCTTCCTGGAAGCACTCGGCCCGCTGTTCGCCGGCCTGCCGCCCGACGTCACCGAGGAGAACCTGCAATCGCGCTGCCGCGGTGCTTTGATGATGGCGCTGGCCAACAAGCACGGTGGCCTGCTGCTCACCACCGGCAACAAGAGCGAGTACGCGGTCGGCTACGCCACCATCTACGGCGACATGTGTGGCGGCTACGCGCCGCTCAAGGACCTCTACAAGACCGAGGTGTTCGCGCTCGCCCGCTGGCGCAACGCAAGGCAGCCCGCCGGCGCGCCGCCGGCCATTCCGGAGGCGGTGATCACCCGCCCACCCTCGGCCGAGTTGCGCGAGAACCAGACCGACCAGGATTCGCTGCCGCCCTACGTCCTGCTGGACGCCATCCTCGAGGCCCATATCGAGGGTCGTGAGGGCCGCGACGCCCTGCTGGCGCGCGGCTTCCCGGAGGCGGCGGTGGACCCGGTGCTGCGCTTGGTGCGCACCAGCGAGTGGAAGCGCCGGCAAGCCGCGCCGGGGCCGAAGCTCTCGCGCCGCGCCTTCGGCCGCGAGCGGCGCTACCCGATCACGAACGGCTGGCGGAACTAGGCGCCCGGCGCCCTCTTGCCTTGGCTTCATGTCGCGTTTAACGTGCATTTTGATCCGATGGGGACTTTTTGCACGCTAAAACAGGCATGTCGACCGGTCTCTTCAACACCCAGGCCTTGGGCGCGGCGGTGCGAGCGGAGCGTCGTGCCCGCGGCTTGACGCAGGCGCTTCTGGCGGCGCGGGCCGGCGTGGCGCGGCAGCGGGTTTCCGAGATCGAGCGCGGCGAGAACGTCACGACCCTGGTCCTGTTCCGCGTGCTCGCGGCCATGGGCAAGGGCCTCGCGGTGGTCGACGTGCGGCCGGAGGCCGGGGCTCTGCGGGCGCTGTTCGAGGAGGATGGGCATGCCGAGGACGCTTGAGGTCGTCACGCCGGAGGGCCACGCCGGTTCGCTGGTGAAGGAGAGCCGGCACGTCTTCAACTACCGCAGCACCGACCCACGGACCGAGGTCGGGCTGGCCCTGCCGATCCGGGCGGAAAGCTACGCCAGTTCCCCGCTGCACCCGCTGTTCGCCATGAATCTGCCGGAAGGCTTCCTGCTGGAGCAGTTGCGCCGGCGGCTGGCGAAATTCGGCCGGGTCGATGATTTCCTGCTGCTGGAACGGACCGGACGCCGGCAGATCGGCCGCCTGCAGTTCCTGAAGCAGGCTGAGGGCTGGTCGCCACCGCCGGTCTCCGTCGATCTCGGGCGGCTGCTGGCGGAGGGCGCGGGCAAGGGCTTGTTCGAGCACCTGCTCGATGCCCATCTGGAATCGGGCATCGCAGGTGTGCAGCCGAAGGTGCTGGTGCCGGACGCCGGCTGCCTGCCGGTCGAGGCGGAGCGTGCCACGCTGTTCGAGCCGGATCTCATCGTCAAGGCCGCGGGCGAAGGCTACCCGGCGCTCGCGGCCAACGAATTCGCCTGCATGTCGGCCGCACGCCGCGCCGGGCTTGCGGTGCCGGACTTCTGGCTGTCGGACGACGCGCAACTGTTCGTCATGCGGCGCTTCGACCTCGATCCGGGCCGGCGCGGCTTCGAGGACATCGCCGCGCTCACTGGCCTCGACCGCGACCCCGGCGGCCACTACAAGTACCGCGGCAGCTACGAGGCCGTGGCGACGGTGGTCGCGGCCTACGCCGGCGCGGCGAGGCCGCGGGCCTTGTCGGCGTTTTTCGATGGCCTGGTGCTGTCGGTGCTGGTCCGCAACGGCGACGCCCACCTGAAGAACTTCGGCCTGACCTACAGCACGCCGGGGGCCGGCGATGTCGAACTGGCGCCGCTGTTCGACGTGGTGACGACGGTGGTCTACCCGCAGCCCGACCCCCGCGGCGGCATGGCCTTCTTCGATCGCAGCATGGCGCTCAGGCTGTTCCGCCGCGATCGGCACCGGCGTTACCCCGGACGCCCCGCGCTGCTCGAATTCGGTCGCAAGGTGTGCGGCCTGGCGCGGCCGGAGCTGGCCATCGAGCGCATCGCCGAGGCCGTGCGCGACACCATGGGCGAGGCCCTGGCACGGGTGCCGGAACCGCTGCGGTCGGCCATGGCCGAGGCCTGGCGCGACGGCATCGACACCACCCGCGGCTAGGCTTCCGGCGCCCGCGCCGTGATCCAGTCGACGAAGGCCTCGGGCGGCAGCGGCGGGGCGAAGCCGTAGCCCTGGAACAGGTCGCAATCGAGCGCGGCCAGGTGTGCGGCCTGTTCGTGGGTCTCGACGCCCTCGGCCACCACCACCAGGCCGCGGTGGCGGCCGAGGGCGATCACCGGCGCCAGCAGCGAGTGTTCCGGGTTGGCCATGGCGGCGACCACGAAGCTGCGGTCGATCTTCAGCTCGTCGAGCGGCAGGCGGTGCAGGTAGGCGAGCGAGGAATAACCGGTGCCGAAGTCGTCGAGCGCGATGCGCAGGCCGGCCGTGCGCAGGGCCTTCAGCTTGCCGACCACCTCGTCGAGGTCGTGCAGGCCAATCGATTCGGTGACCTCGAGCGTGAGCTGCGAGGGCGGTGCGCCGACCTCGCGGACGGTGGCCAGCACTTCGTCGACGATGCCCGGCCGCGCCAGTTGCCAGGCGCTGAAGTTGACGGCGAGGCTGAAGCCGGGGAGCGCCCGCGCCCAGTCCGGCAAGCGCACCAGCAGCCGGCAGGTTTCGCGCAGCGCCCATTGCCCGATGGCGGCGATCAGGCCGGTGGACTCGGCCGCCGGGATGAATTCGGCGGGCGGCACCGCGCCCAGCACAGGATGGCTCCAGCGCAGCAGGCCCTCGCCACCGGCCGGGCGGCCGGCGCGGTCCACCTTGGGCTGCACCGCCAGGCTCAGCTGGCCTTGGGCCTCGGCCTGGCGCAGTGCCTCGTGCAGGACCAGCCGGCGGCGGCTGGCGGCCTCCAGGTCGGCGCGGTACAGCTCGGCGCGGCCGCGGCCGGTGCGCTTGGCGTGGTGCAGGGCCATCTCGGTGCGGCGGATGACGTCGTTGGCGCTGGCGGTGCCGGCATCGAAGGCCGACACGCCGATGCTGGTGCCCAGCGAGAACTGGCGCGCGCCGGCCTCCAGCGGGATCTCGAACGAGCGGCGCAGGGCATTGGCGCACTCCAGCAGCGCGGCCTCGTCGTGGTGCGCCACGGCCGGCAGCAACAGGGCGAACTCGTCGCCGGCCAGCCGCGCCGCGAACTCGCCGGGGTGCAGCCCCGCCGCGAGGGTGCGCGCCATCTGCCGCAGCACCTCGTCGCCGACGTCGTGGCCGAGCACGTCGTTGATGGTCTGGAAGTGGTCGACGTCGACGATCAGCAGGGCGGCCATGCCGCCTCCGGCGCGGCATTCGGCGATGTGGTGGGTGATCGATTCGGCGAGCGCGATCCGCGTCGGCAGCCCGGTCAACAGGTCGGTGAAGGCCAGCCGCCGGGTTTTTTCCTCGGCCGCCTGGCGTTGCAGTTCGGCCCCGACGCGCTGGGCGATCAGCTGCATGGCGTGGGTGGTGTCCTCGTCCGCCACCAGCGGCTGCCGCCGCAGCGCCACCACCAGCCCGGCCGGCGCGCCGCCTTCGCCGCCGAAGGGCGCGCCGACATAGCCCTCGATGCCGAGTTCGGCGAGCCGGGGGTCTTCGGGGAACCGCCCGGCCACGCCGTAGGCGTAGGCACAGGGGGTGCCCGCCAGCACGTTGGCGCAGGGGCTGCCGGGCAGGGCGTAGCGCAGCGGGGCCTCGACCGGCACGCCGTCCCGCCACAGGGCCAGCGTGCGGGCGTGGCGGCCGTCGGCCTCGGCCAGCGCGACGAAGGCGATGTCGGCATGGAACAGCCGCGCCAGCTCGCGCACGGTGAGCGCGAGGAAGGCCTCGCCGCTAGTGTGGGCGGCGGCCAGCGATTCCAGCACGGCGCTGCTGCGGGCCTGCCGGATGGCGGCCCAGCGGGCCCCGGCGAGCAGGGCGAGGGCGTTGCCGAAGGCGAGGTCCTCGTCGCTCCAGCTGCGCGGGCCGCTCACGTTCTCGATGCAGAACAGGCCGACCAGCCCTCCGCCGCTGCGGATGGCGAGATCGAGGCTGGCCTCGACGCCCACGACCTGCAGGTAGGGCGCGTCGGTCTCGACGAGCCGGGCATCCGTGCGGGCGTTCTCGGCCGCGATCAGGCCGTCGCGGCGCAGGCGCTCGAGGTAGCCGGTGCAGTCGCGGGTGTCGAACCGCAGGGGCTGCTCGTGGGCGCTGCCGCGCACGTCGCTGACCAGCAGGGTCCGCAGCCGCTGCTCGCCTTCCAGCCGCCAGATCGAGACCCGCTCCGCCCCCAGCAGTTCGCGGGCGGCGCTGGCGAGGTCGGGCAGGGCCGCGGCCTCGGTGGTGCCGGGCGGTGGCCGCCAGTCGGTCAGCGCCAACTGGGTGGCGAGCTGGTGCAGCTGACGCTCGGCGCGCCGGCGCTCGGTGGCGGCTTCGGCCCGGTCGCGGCGGTGGATGGAATAGGTCAGGGCGATGATCGCCAGCACGAAGGCCGGTGCCAGCACGAGCATCATGCCGGTCAGGCTCAGCGCCCGGCCCAGGGTCACGAGCAGGACCGCGCCGAGCACCCAGCGGAGAGCCAACCGGGCGGTGCGCAGGCTTTCGCTGGCGCGCAGGCCCGGCTGGTGCAGGTCGCGCAGGGCGGAGAGCACGGCGGCCAGCAGCAGGGCATTGATCAGCCAGTGGCCGGGCGTGCCGGTGTGTTCGAGCACGCGGATCGTCTCGCCCCAGGGCAAGGAGTAGGTCTTGACCGGGATGCCGCCCGTGTTCAGCAGGTTGCCGGGCCAGCCGAGGTCGGCGATGACGAAGAACACGGTCCCGGCCAGGACGGCGAAGGGCAGGCTCCGGCGGCTGGCGGTGAAGGTGCGCACCCCGAGGGCCAGCAGGGGGAGGGCGGCGAGCAGGCCGTAGTAGCTGACGCGCAGCGCCGTGCGGAATCCGTCTTCGTCGGGCAGCTTGAGGCTGAAACCCAGGCTGCCCACGTACACCGCCACCGCCAGTGCCAACAGGGCCATCTGGGCGTGCAGGCCGTCGTTCTCGCGATGCAGGCGCAAGGCATGCACGGCCGCCGTGTGAAGACAGACGCCGGTGACCGCGACCAGCAACCAGACCAGAGGGTCCATGGGGCGTTCAGAAAGTTGAAGGCCCCGAAGCTAACAGATGTGAATGGCGTTTGCGCGTGCCCGGGAGCGGCGGGTCCGCCGCGGGTGGGGGGCGGGTA
>JAGXSL010000210.1 GCA_018333835.1 Lysobacteraceae bacterium | reverse complement strand
GCGAGCCGCGGCGGTGAGGGCCGTCCTGCGGCAGCGAGGCAGGAGCCGAGCGCCGCGCGTGAGGGCAGGACGCCCGATCGCGCGGAAAGCAGGTGGCCCGATCCGCCGACAGGCTCGCCAGCCCGAACCCGAGCCGATCCGCCGACAGGCTCGCCCTCCGGAGCCCAAGCCCGAGCCGATCCGCCGACAGGCTCGCCGCCCCGAATCGGCGGAAGCCCGCCTTGCGGAGCTCAGCGGCGATCGATCTCCGTGTAGTCGCGCGGCGTGGCACCGGTGTAGATCTGCCGCGGGCGGCCGATCTTGGCTTCCGGGTCGACCTGCTGCTCCAGCCAGTGGCTGACCCAGCCGGCGGTGCGGGCCAGCGCGAACATCACCGTGAACATCTCGGTCGGGATGCCGAGCGCCTTGTAGATCAGGCCCGAGTAGAAATCGACGTTCGGGTAGAGCTTGCGGGCGACGAAGTACTCGTCCTTCAGCGCCGCCTCCTCGAGCCGCATCGCCACTTCGAGCAGCGGGTCGTTGACGCCCAGTTCCGAGAGCACCTTGTGGCACATCTCGCGGATGATGGTCGCGCGCGGGTCGTAGTTCTTGTAGACGCGGTGGCCGAAGCCCATCAGGCGGAAGCCGGAGTTCTTGTCCTTGGCCTTCTCGACGGCGCGGGCGACATCCTCCGGCCGGCCGATCTCCTCCAGCATCGTCAGCACCGCCTCGTTGGCGCCGCCATGCGCCGGCCCCCAGAGCGCGGCGATGCCGGCGGCGACGCAGGCGTAGGGGTTCGCGCCGGTCGAACCGACCAGGCGCACGGTCGAGGTCGAGGCGTTCTGCTCGTGGTCGGCGTGGAGGATGAACAGCAGGTCGAGCGCCTTGGCGGCCACCGGCTTCAGCTGCAGCGGCTCGCTCGGCACCTCGAACATCATGTGCAGGAAGCGGGTGGTGTATTCGAGGTTGTTGCGCGGGTAGCAGACCGGCCAGCCGGCGGCCTGCCGGTAGCAGGCGGCGGCGATGGTCGGCACCTTGGCGATCAGGCGCACCGCGGCGAGGCGGCGCTGCTCGGGATCGTCGAGGTCGAGGGTGTCGTGGTAGAAGGCCGAGAGCGAGCCGACCATGCCGCAGAGCATGGCCATCGGATGCGCGTCGTGGCGGAAGCCCCCGAGGAAGGTCTTCATCGCCTCGTGCATCATCGTGTGGTGCGTGACCTCGTGCTCGAAGGCATCGAACTGCGGCCGCGTGGGCAGCTCGCCGTGCATCAGCAGGTAGGCGACCTCGAGGAAGCTCGAGTGCTGGGCCAGCTGCTCGATCGGGTAGCCGCGGTAGAGCAGCACGCCCTCGTCGCCGTCGATGTAGGTGATCGCGCTGCGGCAGCTGGCCGTGGCCATGAAGCCGGGGTCGTAGGTGAAGCAGCCGGTTTCCTTCGCCAGCTTGCCGACGTCGATGCAGGGCGCGCCGAGGCTGCCGCGATGGACCGGCAGGGAGACGGCCTTGTCGGCGACGGTCAGGGTGACGTTGCTGGGCTGGGTCATTTCGCACTCCTGGGGCAGGACGTCCGCCTGAAGGCGGCACGCCGCGGATGGATTCGGGCCGGGCGCGAGCGCGCCCGAACCTTTCGATTATCGCACAGCCCCCGGAGACGATGTGCGCGCGACGCGAAGCCCCGCGCCGCGAGGCGGGCGCGATGCGGGAGCCGGAAACGGCGAAGGCCGGCAGGAGCCGGCCTTCGGGGTGATGCGACCGCGCGCGGGGCGCGGCGCAGGGCTCACTTGCCGTAGCGCTTGCGGAAACGGTCGACGCGGCCGGCGGTGTCGAGCAGCTGCTTGCTCTTGCCCGTGTAGAACGGATGCGAGGCCGAGGAGACTTCGATCTTGATCAGCGGGTAGGTCTGGCCGTCCTCCCACTGGATCGTCTCCTTGGAGCCGAGCGTGGAGCGGGTGAGGAAGGCGAAGTTCGAGGTCACGTCCTGGAACACGACCGGCTGGTAGTTCGGGTGGATGCCTTCTTTCATGGCGGGTTCCGGAAGCGTCGAAACGGGAAAGGGCGGGAGTATAGCCCCCGCCGCGGCGCGGCGGCAAGTCGCGTCGCCCCGGGGTTCAGCCGGCGCCGGGCCGCCTCAGGCCAGGGCGAGGCGAAGCCAGTGGTGGAGCCGGGCCGGGTCGAGGCCGGCGAGGATCCGCGCCTTCGCGGGCCGGCCGGTGCGGCCGGTCCAGTCCACGATCGTGGCGCCGCGGGCGAACCGCCCGCCGGTTTCGACCTCGATGGCGCGGTGCTGCCAACCGGTGGCGGCCTCCGGTTCCAGCGCGGCGGCCATCGCCAGGCCGTCGGCGCAATGCCAGAGGCTTCCGCGACGATCCTCCGACCACTCGCGGGTGCGCCGCGAGATGGCCCGGTAGAACGCCGCCTTCGGCGTGCCGGCCGCCAGCCAGGCCTCGACCTCGGCGTGCGGCAGGCCGTGGCGCAGCACCAGCTCCCAGTCGACGAGGTCGAAGGACTCGAAGGCCTCGAACACGATGTGCGCGGCCTCCGGGTCGAAGCCGAGGTTGAACTCGGCGCTGGCCGAGGTGTTGCCCTGCCCGGTCACCGCGCCGCCCATCACCAGCAGCCGGCCGACGCGCGAGGGCAGCGTCGGGTCGAGGCGCAGCGCCAGTGCAAGGTTGGTGAGCGGCCCGAGGCAGACCAGCAGCAGGCCGGGGTGCGCATGGCTGAGGCGGATCATCGCGAGTGCGGCGTGCTCGGCCTCGGCGCGGCGGGCCGGGGCCAGATAGCCGGTGTCGCCGAAACCGTCGCGGCCGTGCACGTAGGCGGCATCGTCGGCGGGGAACACCAGCGGTACCGCGCAGCCGGGGAACACCGGCACGTCAGCCTTGGCGATTTCACACAGCTTCAGCGCATTGCGCACGGTGTGCGCCAGGCCGACGTTGCCGGCGCTGATCGTCAGGCCGAGGACTTCGTGGTGCGGGCTGGCGAAGGCCATCAGCAGGGCCCAGGCATCGTCCACGCCGGGGTCGGTGTCGATCAGCAGCGGAATGCGGTCGGTCATGGGCGGGCGACGGCGCGAGTCAGGGACGAGGTCATGCGGAAGCGTAGCGCGCGGCACTGCCGACCCAGCGCGCGATCACCGCACTGGCGATCTCCGGCGATCCGGCGAGCAGCGAATCGGCGATCGCGGCGACCTGCGGCAGCAGGCGGGCGTCGCGGCCGAGATCGGCGATGCGGAAAGCGGCGAGGCCGGTCTGGCGGGTACCGAGCAGTTCGCCCGGCCCGCGCAGCTCGAGGTCCTTCTCGGCGATGGCGAAGCCGTCGTTGCTGCGGCGCATGACCTCCAGCCGCTCGCGCGCCACCACGCCCAAGGGGGATTGATACAGCAGCACGCAGCTCGAGGCCGCGCTGCCCCGCCCGACCCGGCCACGCAGCTGGTGCAGCTGGGCGAGGCCGAGGCGCTCGGCGTTCTCGATCACCATCAGGCTGGCGTTGGGCACGTCGACGCCGACTTCGATGACGGTGGTGGCCACCAGCAGCTGGAGGTCGCCGGCCTGGAAGCGGCGCATGGTGTCCTGCTTCTCGGCCGGCTTCATGCGGCCGTGCAGCAGGGCCAGGCGCAGTTCCGGCAGCGCTTCCGAAAGCTGCTCGAAGGTGCTCTGCGCGGCCTGCGCCTCGATCTCCTCGCTGTCCTCGATCAGCGGGCAGACCCAGTAGGCCTGGCGGCCTTCGGCGCAGGCCCGGCGCACGCGTTCGACCAGCTCCGGGCGGCGTTCGGCGGCGACCGCCACAGTGGCGACCGGCGTGCGGCCGGGCGGCAGCTCGTCGATCACCGAGAGGTCGAGGTCGGCGTAGGCGGTCATGGCCAGCGTGCGCGGGATCGGCGTGGCGGTCATCACCAGCTGGTGCGGCACGCGCTCGCCCTCGAGGCCCTTGTCGCGCAGGGCGAGGCGCTGGTGCACGCCGAAGCGGTGCTGCTCGTCGACGATGACCAGGCCGAGCGCGCCGAAGGCGACGCCGCCCTGCATCAGCGCGTGCGTGCCGACCACGATCGGCGCGCTGCCATCGGCGATCGCGGCCAGCGCCTCGCGCCGCGCCTTGCCGGTGACCTTGCCGGCCAGCCAGGCGACGCGTACCCCGTGCGGTTCGAACCAGCGCTGGAAGTTCCGCAGGTGCTGTTCGGCCAGCAGCTCGGTCGGGGCCATCAGCGCGACCTGCCGGCCCGCGGCCACCGCCTGCATCGCCGCCAGCGCGGCGACCACGGTCTTGCCGCTGCCGACATCGCCCTGCACCAGGCGCAGCATCGGCACGGGCTCGGCGAGATCGCGCTCGATCTCGGCCAGCACGCGCCGCTGCGCGCCGGTGAGCGCGAAGGGCAGCGTGGCGCGCAGGGCATCGACGGCGGCGCGGGCGACGGGAAGCGGAAAGGCGCCGTGCTCGCGCAGGACGATGCGCTGGCGGCGCAGGCCGAGCGAGTGCGCCAGCAGCTCCTCGAAGGCGAGGCGCTGCTGCGCCGGATGGGTGCCCGACAGCAGCGCCGCGACGTCGGCCTCCACCGGCGGCCGGTGCACGGTGAGCAGGGCCTCGCGCAGGCCGGGCAGGCCCAAACCGCCCCAGGTCGCGGCCGGCACCAGCTCCAGCGCATCGCCGGCCGGCAGGCGCTCGAGCGCCAGCCGCACCAGTCTCGCGACCGAACCGGGCCCGAGGCCCTCGACCAGCGGATACACCGGGTCGAGGCGGTCGCTCAGTCCGGCGGCTTCCGTGTCCCCGAGCAGGCGGTAGCTCGGGTGGATGATCTCCCAGCCGCCCTGCCCCGGCCGTACCTCGCCGAACACCCGCACCCGCCGCCCCGGCTGGAAGCCCTGCACCTGCGCGCCGCGGAAGTGGAAGAAGCGAAGCTGCAGCAGCGCGCCGTCCTCGTCGCCCAGCGTCACCTTCAGCACCGGGCGGCCGCGGAAGGTCCGTTCGACGTGGAGGACGCGGCCCTCGGCCTGCTGCGCGGGGCCGGGGCGGAGCTCGCGGATCGGGGTGAGCCGGGTGCGGTCCTCGTAGCGCAAGGGCAGCAGGAACCAGAGGTCCTGCAGGGTGACGATGCCGCGCTCGGCGAGCTTCGCGGCCACCGCCGGGCCGACGCCGGGCAGGTGCGCCACCGGCGCATCGCCCCCCGCCAGCGCGGGCGCCGGCACGGCCGTGCGCGGCATGGCTCAGTCGAGGACGAGGATGCCGTCGACCTCGACTTCCGCGCCCTTCGGCAGGCCGGCCACCTCGATGGTGGAGCGCGCCGGGTACGGGGCCTCGAAATACTCGGCCATCACCGCGTTGACGGTGGCGAAGTGCGCGAGGTCGGTGAGGTAGATGCCGACCCGGACCAGCCGGTCGAGGTCGCCGCCGGCGGCCTGGCAGACCGCGCGCAGGTTGTCGAAGACGCGGCGGGTCTGCACAGCGATGTCGCCGTCGACGAGCGTCATGGTGGCCGGGTCGAGCGGGATCTGGCCCGACAGGTACACGACGTTGCCGGCGCGCACGGCCTGCGAGTACGGGCCGATGGCGGCAGGGGCATTCGGGCTGGTGATCGGGGTGCGGGACATGGCGGCCTCGGCGTGGGGGTGGGCCATTGTAGGCCGCGCTACAGGCGGCGGACGACGTGGACGACCTGCAGGCGGCGCACCCGCCGCATCACCTCGGCGAGGTGCTCGACGTCGCGCACCTCGATGCCGAATTCCATGATCGAGAGGTTGACGTCGCGCTCGCGGTACTCGACCGAATCGATGTTGGAATCGCTCTCGGCAATGGCGGCCGCGACCTGCGCCAGTGCGCCGGGCCGGTTGTCGACCTCGACCCGCAGGGCGGCCATGTAGTCGCCCTTGACCTCGCGGTCCCAGTCCATCAGCAGGCAGCGTTCGGGCTGGCGCTCGAAGGATTCGACGTTGGGGCAGTCGCGGCGGTGCACGACCACGCCCTTGCCGGCCGAGAGGTAGCCCATGATGGCGTCGCCCGGCAGCGGATGGCAGCAGGTGGCGAAGCTCAGCACCCCGCGCTCGGCGCCGGTGATCATCAGCCGCTCGGCGTTGCGCCCGCCGGGCACCACCGCGCCGGGCTTGTCGTCGCTGGTCAGGGCCTGGGCGACCTGGGCGGGCATGCGGTTGCCCAGCGCGATGTCGGCCAGCAGGGCCTCCAGCCGCGGGTAGCGGTGCTCGGCGAGGAAGGCCTCGATGCGCTCCGGTGGCAACCGCTCCAGCGAGGCGCCGAGCGCGCCCAGGGCGCGGTCGAGCATGCGGTGGCCGAGGCCGACGGCATCCTCGTGCTGGAGCTTCTTCAGGTTGGCGCGGATCGCGGTGCGCGCCTTCGAGGTGACCACGAACTCCAGCCACTGCGGGCGCGGCGCGGCCGAGGGCGCGGTGACGATCTCCACGCTCTGGCCCGATTCCAGCCGGGTGTGCAGGGGCACCAGCTTCTTGTCGACCCGCGCGGTGACGGCGTGGTCGCCGATGCCGGTGTGCACGGCGTAGGCGAAGTCCAGCGCGGTGGCGTTGCGCGGCAGGGCGAGGATGTCGCCCTTCGGCGTGAACAGGTAGACCTCGGCCGGGAACAGGTCGATCTTGACGTTCTCGATGAACTCCAGCGACGAGGAGGCGGCGCTCTGCTCGTTGCTCATCAGGTTGCGGATCCAGTCCTGGGCCCGCGCCTGCGCGCTGTTGCCGCCCCCGGTGTTGGCCTTGTAGGCCCAGTGCGCGGCGATGCCGCGCTCGGCGACCAGGTCCATCTCCTCGGTGCGGATCTGCACCTCCACCGGCGAGCCGTGGGCGCTGAACAGCACCGTGTGCAGGCTCTGGTAGCCGTTCGCCTTGGGGATGGCGATGAAGTCGCGGAAGCGCGCCTCCAACGGCTTGTAGAGCGCGTGCACGGCGCCGAGCACGTGGTAGCACTGCATGACCTTCTGCACCACGATGCGGAAGCCGAACACGTCCAGCACCTGCTCCAGCGTCTTGTGCTCCTGGCGCATCTTGGCGTAGATGCTCCACGGCGACTTGACCCGCCAGACGATGCGGAACGGCAGGCCCTCGAGGGCGAGGCGCTGGGCGATCCTCGCCTCGATGGTGGCCATCGCCTCGCGGCGCATCACCGGCTGGGCGGCGAGGCGCTTGGCGATCACCGCGTAGCGCCGCGGGTACAGGGCCTTGAAGCCGAGGTCCTGCAGCTCGGCCTTGATCTTGTTCATGCCGAGCCGCTGCGCGATCGGGGCGTAGATCTCCAGCGTCTCGCGGGCGATGCGGCGGCGCGGCTCGGCGGCCATGGCGTCGAGCGTGCGCATGTTGTGCAGCCGGTCGGCCAGCTTGATCAGGATGACCCGCAGGTCGGTCGCCATCGCCAGCATCATCTTGCGGAAGCTCTCGGCGGCGGCCTCCTGGCGGCTGGCGAAATGCAGCTTGTCGAGCTTGGTCACGGCGTCGACCAGGGCCGCGACCGGCTCGCCGAAGGCGGCGACGATCTCGGCGCGCGGCAGGCTGGTGTCCTCCAACGTGTCGTGGAGGATGGCGGCGCAGAGCGTCTCGCCGTCGACCCGCAGATCGGCGAGGATCGCGGCGACCGCGACCGGGTGGGTGATGTAGGCCTCGCCGCTGCGGCGCACCTGCCCGTCGTGGACGCGGGCGCCCATCACGTAGGCGGCGCGGACGCGGGCGATCTGCTCCGGCGGCAGGTAGTCGGCCAGCTTCAGGGCGAGCGCCTCGACGTGCTCCGGGCAGGGGTCCGGAGCGGTCGGGGCGGCTTGCGCGGGCGCGACGCTGGCACTCATGGCCCGAATGTACGGCCGCCCCTGCGCGCCGGCAAGGAAAAGGCCCGCCAAGGCGGGCCTCCGGTTCACGCGGCAGCGGGGTGCGCGGGACTCAGTCGTCGCCGCCCTTGAGGTCGTCGTCGACCACCTCGGCGGCGGCCCACTCCAGCGCCTCGCGCTCGCGGCGCTCGCGCTCGCTCCTCTCGACCTGCTCGATCAGGGCCTCGTCCACCCGCCGCGCGGCGATCTCGCGCAGGGCGAGCACGGTCGGCTTGTCGTCGTGGTCGTTGCGGTCGAGCAAGGGCTCGGCGCCCTTGGCCAGCTGGCGGGCGCGCTTGGAGGCCATGAGCACCAGCTCGAAGCGGTTGTTCACGACGTCCAGGCAGTCTTCAACGGTGATGCGGGCCATGCGGTCCTCCGAACGGGCTGCGGGCCGGGATCCTCCCGGGCCGCAAAGACCGCAAAGTCTAGCCGGCGGCGGCCGGCCCGGCAAGGGTGGCGAACAGGGCGGCGTGGCGGCGTGCCTGCACCTCGCGGCGCAGCCGGTGGGCGATGACGATGGAGCGCAGCTCGTTGGCGGCGGCGTCGAAATACTCGTTGACGATCCAGTAGTCGAACTCGGGGGCGTGCGCCATCTCCTCGCGGGCCGCGGCCAGCCGTTGCAGGATCACCGCCTCGCTGTCCTGCCCGCGGTTGCGCATCCGGGTCTCCAGCGCCTCCCGCGAGGGCGGCAGGATGAACACGCTGACGGCATCGGGGATCTTCTCCCGCACCTGCCGGGCGCCCTGCCAGTCGATCTCCAGCAGCACGTCGCGGCCGGCGGCGAGCTGCGGCTCCACCGACTGCCGCGCCGTGCCCTTGTAGTCGCCGTGCACCAGCGCGTGCTCGAAGAAGTCGCCGGCGGCGATCATCCGCTCGAACTCGGCCTTGCTGACGAAGTGGTAGTGCTGGGCGTGGCGCTCGCCCGGCCGCGGCGCCCGCGAGGTGTAGGAGATCGACAGCGACACGCCCGGCTCGCGGGCCAGCATGGCGTTGACCAGGCTGGACTTGCCGGCCCCCGAGGGTGCGGCGACCACGAACAGGGTGCCGCGTCCGGTGGGCGCGAGGGCGGCGGGGGCGGTGGGGTCCGAGCTCATTCGATGGGCTTCCCGGCATCACTCGAGGTTCTGGACCTGTTCACGGACCTGCTCGATCAGCACCTTCAGCTCGATCGCGGCCTGGGTCAGGCGGGCGTCGACGGCCT
This sequence comes from Lysobacteraceae bacterium, assembly GCA_018333835.1. GTDB lineage: Bacteria > Pseudomonadota > Gammaproteobacteria > Xanthomonadales > Xanthomonadaceae > Silanimonas. Next base: position 10,436 of record JAGXSL010000210.1, on the reverse strand, counting down.
TGGAGCCCAGCGTGTTGGCCTCGCGGTTGAACTCCTGCAGCAGGAAATCGAGGCGGCGGCCGACCGCCTCGCCGCGCTTCATCGCGTGGCGGGCCTCGGCGACGTGGGTGGCGAGGCGGTCGAGTTCCTCGTCGACGTCGGCGCGTTGCAAGAGCAGCACCAGCTCCTGCTCCAGCCGCGCCGGGTCGACCTCGAGCTTCAACTCGGCGAAGCGCGACTCGATGCGCTGGCGCAGGGCGGCGCGCAACCCGGGCAGCAGGTCGCGCACACCGGCGACGATCGCCTCGATCGCCTTCAGGCGCTCCTCGATCAGCGCGGCCAGCGCCCGGCCCTCGCGCTCGCGGTGGGCGAGGAAGTCGGCCAGCAGCGCATCGGCGAGCGCCGCCGCCTCGGCGCGCAGCGCCTCCAGGTCGGTGCCGGCATCGACGAGGACGCCGGGGAAGGCCAGCAGCCCGGTGAAGCTGGTCTCCAGGGCGGGGAAACGGGCCGCGAAGCCGGCGTGCAACAGGGCGAGCTGCCGCAGCCGCGCCTCGTTGACGGCCAGCGGGCGCAGGGCGTCGTCGCTGCCGCGCAGGCGCAGGCCGAGCTCCAGCTTGCCGCGCGAGACCTTGGCCGCGACCTTCTCGCGCAGCATCGGCTCCAGCGTGCGCAGCTCGTCGGGCAGGCGCAGCGAGAGTTCGAGGTAGCGGTGGTTCACCGCGCGCAGTTCGGCGGCGAGCGTGCCGGCGGCGGTACTGCGTTCGACCGCCGCGAAGGCGGTCATGCTGCGGATCATGCGGGGGCTCGCGCGGGGCGGCAGGGAGGCGGATGGTAAACTCCGCGCCCTTCCGCGACCACCCGCCCCCATGACCCCCATCTCCCGGCCCAGTGGCCGCCTGCCCGCGCAGATGCGCCCGGTGACGATCCAACGCGGCTTCACCCGGCACGCCGAGGGTTCGGTGCTGGTCGCCTTCGGCGAGACCCGGGTGCTCTGCACCGCCAGCGTCGAGGAGCGCGTGCCGCCCTTCCTGCGCGGCAAGGGCGAGGGCTGGGTGACCGCCGAGTACGGCATGCTGCCGCGCTCTACACACTCGCGCATGGGCCGCGAGGCGGCGCAGGGCAAGCAGGGCGGGCGCACGCTGGAGATCCAGCGCCTGATCGGCCGCAGCCTGCGCGCCTGCATCGACCGCGCGGCACTCGGCGAGCGCACCATCACCCTCGACTGCGACGTGCTGCAGGCCGATGGCGGCACCCGCACCGCCGCCATCACCGGCGCCTACGTGGCCCTGGTCGATGCCGTTTCCACGCTGAAGACCACGCGCCGGCCGATCCTCGGCGCGGTGGCCGCGGTATCGGTCGGGCTCTATCGCGGCATGCCGGTGCTCGACCTCGACTACGCCGAGGACAGCGACTGCGACACCGACATGAACGTGGTGATGAACGACGGCGGCGGCTTCATCGAGGTGCAGGGCACGGCCGAGGGCCACGCCTTCCGCCGCGACGAGATGGACGCGATGCTCCGCTTGGCCGAGCAGGGCATCGCCGAGCTGGTGGCCGCGCAGCGCGCCGCGCTGGCGGCTTGAGCGGCATGGGCCGCCCTGCCCCGCCGGCGCCGCGCGCATGAAGATCGTCCTCGCCAGCGGCAACCGCGGCAAGCTCGCCGAGCTCGGCGGGCTGCTGGCGGGCAGCGGCATCGAGCTGCTGCCGCAGGGCGCCCTGGGCATCGCCGATGCGGTCGAGGACGGCAGGAGCTTCGTCGAGAACGCGCTGATCAAGGCCCGCCACGCGGCGCGCCTGTCCGGCCTGCCGGCACTGGCCGACGACTCCGGCTTGATCGTCGATGCGCTGGGCGGCGCGCCGGGGCTCGTCAGCGCCCACTACGCCGGCGTCCACGGCGACGCCGCCGGCAACATCGCCAGACTGCTGGCCGAACTGCGCGGCGTGCCGGTCGAGCGCCGCACGGCGCGCTTCTACTGCTGCCTCGTGCTGCTGCGGCACGCGGACGACCCGCAGCCGCTGATCGCCGAAGGGCTTTGGCCGGGCCGCATCCTCGACGCCCCGCGCGGGACCGGCGGCTTCGGCTACGATCCGGTGTTCTTCGACCCGGAAACCGGCCTCGGCGCCGGCGAGATGCCGCCCGAGCGGAAGAACCCGATCAGCCACCGCGGCCGTGCGCTGGCGGTGCTGAAGGCGCGCCTCGGCGAGTGGATCGCGCGGGCGTGAACCTCGTGCCCGGGCCGCTGGCGCTCTACATCCACCTCCCGTGGTGCGTGCGGCGCTGCCCGTACTGCGACTTCAATGCGCACCAGCGTCCGGCCGAACTGCCAGTCGCCGAGTACGTCGCCGCGCTGGTCCGCGACCTCGAGTTCGAGCTGCCGAACGTCTGGGGCCGCACGCTGCACAGCGTGTTCTTCGGCGGCGGCACGCCGAGCCTGTTCCCGGCCTCGGCCATCGGCGAGATCCTCGCCGCCTGCAGCGCGCGCCTGCGCTTCGCGCCCGGCGCCGAGGTCACGCTCGAGTGCAACCCCGGCACCGCCGAGTTCGACCGCTTCGAGGGCTACCGCGCCGCCGGCGTGAACCGCCTGAGCTTCGGCGTCCAGAGCTTCGACGATGGCTGTCTACGGGCCCTCGGCCGCATCCACGACAGCGGGGAGGCGGAGCGCGCGGTGAAGCTGGCGCAGGACGCGGGCTTCGACAACCTCAACCTCGACCTGATGTACGCCCTGCCCGGCCAGACCCTGGCGATGGCGCTGCACGACGTCGAACGCGCCATCGCCCTGCAGCCGACGCATCTCTCGCACTACCACCTGACGCTGGAGCCGAACACCGTCTTCGCCGCACGGCCGCCGCGCGGCCTGCCCGACGAGGACGCCGCCTGGGCCATGCAGGAGGCCTGCCAGCAGCGGATCGCGGAAGCCGGCTTCGGCCACTACGAGATCTCGGCCTACGCGAAGCCCGGCCGGCAGTGCCGGCACAACCTCGTCTACTGGACCTACGGCGACTACCTCGGCATCGGCGCCGGCGCGCACGGCAAGATCAGCTTCGGCCATGACGGCCGCATCCTGCGGCGCTGGAAGACGAGGAACCCGCGCGACTACCTCGCCGCCCTCGCGCCGGGCAGCGCCGATGGCGCACACATCGGCGGCGACGAAGACGTGCTGCCGCCGGCCCGCCCCTTCGACTACATGCTGAACCGCCTGCGCCTGCATGCGCCGTTCGCGCTCACCGAGTTCGAACAGGCCACCGGCCTGCCACGCGGTGCGATCGCCGGGGAACTGGCGCAGGCCGAGGCGCGCGGCTGGCTCGAAGGCAACGGCGAGGTCTACGCGCTCACCGCGCAGGGGCGCAACTTCAACAACGACCTGGTCAGCCTGTTCCTGTACACTCCACCACGCTGAAGGTGTTCGGGAAGCCGGTGGAACTCCGGCACTGCCCCCGCAACGGTAAGCCGCGAAACCTGCCACGCAGCCACTGGGAACCCCTGGGAAGGCGGCAGGCCGCGATGCCCCGCGCATCGCCGCGACGAGTCCGGAGACCGGCCTTCAGACCGTCGGCGCGCGTCATCCCGTGCGCGTCGTCCGGTCATGGCGCGCTGCGGTGGGCGGCGAGGCGTGGGCATGGTCTCGCGGCATCGCGCGGCCGTCTTGCGTCCTTCAAGCGTCCCCGCCCGCGCCGCCCGCGGGTGTGCGCTGACCACCAAGGACTGCCATGAACCGTTCCCCCCTCGCCGCCGGCCTCGCGCTGGCACTCGCCTCCCTGCTGCTCCCGGCCGCCACGCAGGCGCGGCCGGCCGCGCCGGCCTCCACCGCGACGGACCGCACCGCCGCCGGCACCCTCGACGCCATCCTCGTCACCGCCACCCGTTCGCCGCAGCCGATCGCCACCGGGCTCGCCGCCACCACCGTGCTCGACCGCGCCGCCATCGAAGCCGCGCAGGCCCCCGACCTCATCGACCTCTTGGCCCGCCAGCCCGGCATCGACGTGTCGCGCACCGGCGGGCCGGGCGCGGTCAGCACCCTGTTCCTGCGCGGTGGCAACTCCAACCACGTCCTCGTCCTCGTCGACGGCGTGCGCGTCAATTCGGCCCAGCAGGGGCTGCACGACTTCGCCCACCTGCCGCTCGATCGCATCGAACGCATCGAGATCGTGCGCGGCCCGCGCGCGGCGCTGTGGGGCTCGGACGCCATCGGCGGCGTCATCCAGATCTTCACCCGCGACCCCGGCGAGCGCACGGCGCAGCTCCGGTTCGGCCGCTTCGAGCGCCGCGAGGCGAGCGTGCAATGGGGCGGTGGCGATGGGCGCGGCAGCTTCGGCGTCGGCGCCGGCGTGCAGGACGTCGGTGGCTTCAATGCCAGCACGCCGCGCAACTTCAGCTTCGACCCCGACCGCGACGGCTACCGCAATCGCCACTTCAGCCTCGCCGGACGCACCACGCTCGGCACCCAGGCAGTGGCCGCCCAGGCCCTCGTGGCCGATGCCGAGGTCGATTTCGACCGCGGCCGCAGCTTCGTCGAATCGCACAGCGCCAGCGCCACCCTGTCCGGCCCGTTGGGCGAGGGCTGGGACCACCAGCTGCTGCTCGGCAACGCCGCCGAGGACCTGCTGACCCGCTCGGCCTTCGGCAGCCGTTTCGAGAGCCGCCGCGACAGCCTCGACTGGCTGCACGAACTCGCCCTCGGCCCGGGGCAGGCCCTGCTGTTCGGCCTGAACCACGTGCGCGAGGACGCCCTCGCCCGCAACGCCGCGGGCGGCACGGTCTACGACCGCGGGCGCCGCAACACCGGCCTGTTCGGTGCCTGGCGCGGCAGCCAGGGCGCGCAGCAGTGGGACCTGGCCGCGCGCCTCGACGACAACAGCCAGTTCGGCCGCACGAGCACCGCCCAGGCCGCCTGGGGCCTGGCCTTCGCCGACGGCTGGCGGCTGCGCACGAGCTGGGGCCAGGGCTTCCGCGCGCCCAGCACCAACGAGCTCTATTCACCGGGCTTCGGCGGATTCTTCGCCGGCAACCCGGCGCTGCGCCCGGAACGCTCGCAGAGCCTCGAAGCCGGCCTCGAATGGCAGGACGGGACGCGTTTCGCCGGGCTTTCGGCCTACCGCAGCCGGGTCGCCGACCTGATCGCCTTCGCCGGCCCGCTCTTCGCCGCCGGCAACGTGCAGCGGGCCCGGCTGGACGGCATCGAACTGGAAGGCGGCTTCGCCTGGGGTACCAGCCGCTGGCGCGGCCACCTCGGTTGGCAGCGCGCCGAGAACGCCGCCACCGGCGCCGCGCTGCTGCGCCGTGCGCCGCGCAAGGCGGCACTCTCGGTGGACCTGCCGGTCGGCGAGCGCCTGCGGCTCGGCCTCGACGCCCAGGCCGTGGCCCGCCGCCAGGATTTCGACGGCGCCCTGCCCGGCTACGCCCGCCTCGACCTGCGCCTCGACACCCGGCCGGCCCCCGGCTGGCGGCTCGGCCTGCGCATCGAGAACCTGCTGGACCGCGACTACACCCTGGCCAGCGGCTTCGCCACCCCGCCACGCACGGCGCTGCTGGAACTGGCCTACCGCGCACCCTGAACCGGCACCCCCCGCCCCCCGCGGGGCGGGGGAATGGAGCGCCTGCTATCCTTGCCGGACACTCGCAATGGATCGTGCGTATGTCCGGCCCGGCCCCGTCCCGTCCCCCGCCCGAGAACCGTCTCGCCGGCAGCACGCTGCCACGCAAGGTGCGGCAGATCCTCCAGGGTTTCCACGAACTGGTGGCGGACGCCTTCGAGCGCGAGCTGGCCTACACCCTCAACGAGTTCGAGGCCCAAGCCTTCCAGAACGCCGAACAGGCGCGCAGCAACAGCGTGCAGGTGCGCTGGCTGGAGACCCTGCGCACGGTGCGGCGCACCCGCCCCGACCTGGTGCCGCGCTTCCTCGCCGGGATCGAGGCCCAGCTCGCCGCCATCCGCGAGCCGACCAACGACAGCGGGGCCGAACGCACGGCCCGGGTCAACGCCGGCGAACTGGCCCTGGTCGAGGCCTCGGAGATGGAGGAATCGACCGCCCTGGCCGAGATCGGCAGCCGCATCGAGATGCGCCACAGCCTGCCGATCTACCTGCTCGGCCAGCGTTTCGGCGTGCTCGCCGGGCGCCCGGCCTTCGACGCCGAGGCCCTGCCGGTCGGTCCGCAGGTGCTCTGCAAGGTGCTGCGGCTGGCCGCCGCCCGGCTGGAGGTGAACGCCGAGCACCGGGTGCTGCTGTACCGCCTGTTCGAGCGGCAGATGCTGCAGGAGTACGGCCGCCTGCTGGAGACCCTGAACGCCCACCTGATCCGCCACGGCGTGCTGCCGGGCCTGCAGTACATGCCGTTCCGCAGCCCGGCCGCCACGGCACGCCCGGCCGGCGATCCGGCCCGGCGCGATCCGGCCAAGGCCGAGGCCAAGCCCGAAGCCGGTGCCGGCCCTGCCCCGCGCCCGCCCGAGGCAGGCCGCCCGACCGGCACGGCCGCCCGTGCCAACGGTGCCTCGCCCGCCGCCCGCGGCGAGGCCGCGGCGGCCCGGCCCGCGGACCCCGACGCCCTGCTGCCCTGGCTGCTGCCCGGCGAACCCCCGGTCTTCGCCCCCAGCGCCGCACCCTCGGCCCTGCCCGGGGCCGCCCCGCTGCCGGTGTTCGAGGAGATCCGCGACCTGCTGGCCTCGCGCCGCAGCACCCTCGGCAAGCTCTCCGGCGCCGCGCCCGCCGCCCCCCCGGGGCCGGTGCACCGCCCGGCCGCGCAGGAGGTGCAGCACGCCCTGAGCCTGCTGCAACCCAGCACCGCCACCTCGGTCAACATGGGCGGGCGGATTGTGCCGCGCACCGTCGCCCACCTGAAGCAGGACCTGCTCGCGCAACTGCGGCGCAAGGCCCCGCCCGGCGAGACCCCGGTGCTGCCGGAGGAGGACAACGACACCTTCGACCTCGTCGGCATGCTGTTCGACGAGTTGGTCAAGGACGTGCGCCCGAACAGCCAGGCCGCCGGCCTGCTGACCAAGCTGCAGGTGCCGCTGCTGCGCGTCGCCCTCTCCGACAAGCGCTTCTTCAACGACAGCCAGCATCCGGCCCGGCAGATGCTGAACGCGGTCGCCGAGACCGGCGCCTACTGGCTCGGCGACGACGACGCCGACGGTGCCCTGGTCGGCAAGATGCAGGCCCTGGTCGATCGCACCCTGCAGGACTTCGACGGCGACATGGGCCTGTTCGAGACCCTGCTCAAGGATCTCTCGACCCACCTGCAGACCATCGCCCGCAAGGCCGAGGTCGCCGAGCGCCGCCACGTCGAGGCGGCCCGCGGCAAGGAGCGCCTCGCCCAGGCCCGCGAGCGTGCCGCCGACGCGGTCAAGGCGATCACCGAGGGCAGCGAGCTGCCGGTATTCACCCGCACCCTGCTGCACCAGGCCTGGACCGACGTGATGGCGCTGACCTCGCTGCGCCACGGCGAGGATTCCGGCACCTGGAAGCAGCAGCTCGACACCGCCCGCAAGCTGGTGCAGCTCGCCCGCCCCGGCGCCGCCGCGGCCGGCACCGAAGGCCCGGCGCTGCAGAAGGAGGTCGCCGAATCGCTGCGCCAGGTCGGCTACCACGAGACCGAGTCCGAGGCGATCGCCAAGCGCCTGATCGCGCCGGCCACCGAGGCCTCGCCCGACGACGCCGCCAGCCGCACCGAGCTGCTGATGCGCATGAAGTCGGCGAGCCGCCTCGGCGCGACCGAGAAGCCGGCGCGGCCAAAGCCGGAGCAGCTCACGCCCGAGGTCATGGCGCGGGTGGCGCAGATCAAGACCCTCGCCTTCGGCACCTGGTTCGAGTTCACCACCAACGCCCAGGGCGACCGCGCGCGGCGGCGCCTGTCCTGGTACTCGCCGGTCAGCGGCACGGCGATGTTCGTCAACCACCGTGGCCAGAAGGTCGGCGAGACCAGCATCGAGCACCTCGCCATCCAGATGGTCAACGGTCAGGCCCGGCTGGTCGAGGAGGAGGTCCGGGAGAGCCTGATCGACCGCGCCTGGAAGGCCGTGGTCCGCACCCTCGCGGGCTTCGGCGGCGTGGCGAAGGAGGCCACCGCATGAGCAACGAGTACCGCCGCGCCAAGCGCCGCCGTGCCACCATCGACATCGCCGTGGTCGACGCCATGACCGAGCAGGTGGTCGGGCGGATCGGCAACCTCTCGGAGTCCGGCGTGCTGCTGATCCTCGGCCAGCCGCCCTGCGCCGACGCCCTGTACCAGTACCGCTTCGACCTGCCCGGCGAGCGTGGCCGTCCGCTCGACGTCGAGGTCGGCGCCCACGAGCTCTGGCAGGACGACGCCGCCGCGCCGGGCCAGGTCTGGGCCGGCTTCCGCTTCATCGACGTTTCGGCGCAGTCCCTGCAGAACATCCGGCAGTGGGTGGAGCAGCCGGGCAGCGATTACGTCTGAGGCGGCGATGTCGCAGCACTACGCCGCACACCTCGCCACCCTCGTGCAACGCAGCGAGGCCGCGCTGGCCCGGGCCGGGTTCGACCACCTGGTGATCGCCTCGGGGGTCGAGAAGTACCACTTCCTCGACGACCGCCCCTACCCGTTCAGGGCCAACCCGCACTTCCGCCACTGGCTGCCGCTCGCGCAGCAGCCGCACTGCTGGATCGTCCACACGCCCGGCCGCCGCCCGCTGCTGGTCCACCACCAGCCCGACGACTACTGGCACGTGCCGCCGGCGCCGCCGGAGGGCTTCTGGGTCGAGCACTTCGACCTCCGCGTCATCCGCGAGCCGCGGGAGGCCGCCGCGCACCTGCCGCGCGGGCGGGTGGCGATCGTCGGCGAGGCCGATGCCGCCGTCGCGGACGTGGTACCGAACAACCCGCAGCCGCTGCTCGATCTCCTGCACCACGAGCGCGGCTTCAAGACCGCCTACGAGCTGGACCGCATGCGCCGCGCCCAGCGCCGGGCGTGGAAGGGCCATCGCGCCGCCGAGGCCGCGTTCCGCAACGGCGGCTCCGAGCGGGAGATCCACCGCGCCTACCTCGATGCCAGCGGCCACGGCGACCTCGACCTGCCCTACGGCAGCATCGTCTGCCTGAACGCGCACGCCGCGGTGCTCCACTACCAGCACCAGTCGCCTGAACGGCCTGCGAAGCACTTGAGCTTCCTCATCGATGCCGGCGCCGAGGTGGACGGCTACGCCGCCGACATCACCCGCACCTACGCGGCGCGGGAGGGCGCCTTCGCCGACCTCGTCGCCGCGGTGGAGGACGAGCAGTTGGCGCTCTGCGCGCAGGTGAGCGCGGGCAGGGACTTCCGCGACCTGCACCTCGAGTGCCACCTGCGCCTGGCCGGCGTGCTGCGCAACGCCGGCATCGTGGACATGGACCCCGGCGCGATGGTGGCCGAGGGCGTGACCCGCGTGTTCTTCCCGCACGGCCTCGGCCACCTGATCGGCCTGCAGGTGCACGATGTCGGCGGCCGCCACGACCGGGAGGGCCGCGAGATCCCGCGCCCGCAGGGCCACCCCTACCTGCGCCTGACCCGCACGCTGGCGCCCGGCATGGTGGTCACCATCGAGCCGGGCCTGTACTTCATCCCGAGCCTGCTGGCGGAACTGCGGGCCGGCCCGCATGCCGGGGCGGTGGACTGGGACGCGGTCGAGGCGCTGCTGCCCTACGGCGGCATCCGCATCGAGGACGAGGTGGCCTGCACCGAAGACGAACCGGAGAACCTCACCCGCGAGGCCGAGGCCTGGGCCCGTGCGGAATCGGCGTGAGCAGGGCGGGAGGGTTGGCTAGGCCGCGCGACGATCCCGCAGGTACCCCGCGAAAAGCGACGCGATAAAGCCTGAGGCAAAGATGCCGAGGGTGGCGAGCAGCCACCTGGCCGCGGCCGCGGGCTCGCTCAGGGCGAACAGAGTGAAAAGGAAGAACGGCAGGGACATGGCCGCGGGGAACAACCAACGCGCGGGAGGGCGAAGCAGGGTCGCGAGAGAAAGCGACGCCACGAATGCGCCGGCCAGGATCGCCGAAACCTGGCCGAACACCGCGAAGGACGAGGAGGGCGGGAACCACGCCAGCCCGAACGCGGCGAAGAACAGCAAGGCCCCGAGGGCCAGCGACAGGGCGAGGCCGAGGAGCGTCAGCAGCGCCGTGCGGGCGTGACGGAAGCGATGCATGGGACGGGGGACTCCGGCCGGGGGAATCATCGGGCCCTCACGCCTGTTTGCGCAAGTAAGCCTCTGCGACATCGGAGAGCAGGAGGAAGGCGAACCCCACTAGGGATGCTCTGAACAACTCTGCCACTTTCGGCGACAATGAGCCATCGCTTACGGGGTGAGTCCGATGCAGCTTTCGTTCGGTGATGCCGAGGGTCTGGGGAGCCGCAAGCGCACGCGGCGCGAGGTGTTCTTGGCGGAGATGGATCAGGTCGTGCCGTGGAAGGCGCTGCTGGCCCTGATCGAGCCGCACTACCCGAAGCAGGGCCGCCCCGGCCGGCA
>JAGXSL010000209.1 GCA_018333835.1 Lysobacteraceae bacterium | reverse complement strand
CCCCACTCGGCAGCCTGCACGGCTTCAACGGCTGGGCCGACCAGTTCGGCACCACCCCGCCCGGCGGGCTGGAAGACCGCTGGCTGTCCATGCAGGCCAACCGGCCGCTGCTGGGCCGGGCCGCGCAATGGCAGGTCCGCTTCCACGACTTCCGCTCGGAAGCCGGCCTCGACTACGGCCGCGAGTGGAACGCCGCGCTGACCCTCACCCCCGCCCCCGGCTGGTCGACCATGCTGAAGTACGCCGACTACCAGGCCGAGGGCTTCTCCCGCGACGTGCGCAAGCTCTGGTTCCAGGTCGAGTGGGCGCTGTAGCCGGCGCTCAGGCCGGACGCGCCAGCAGCGCCTCGATGCGGGCGTCCTTCTCGGCCCAGACGCCGTTCAGCCACTGCTGGAAGCGCGCCCGGTAAGCACGGTCGTTCTCGTAGTCGCCGCCCAGCAGTTCGGCCGGTACCGGCAGCAGGCGCAGATCGACGCGGATCTCGCGCACCCTCCCGCCCAGCAGGTCGAGCACGCTGGGCCGGCCCTGCGGGTAGACGATGGTGACGTCGAGGATGCCGTCCAGCAGCTCGCCCATCGAATTCACCACCTGCGCCACGCCGCCCGAGCGCGGCTTGAGCAGGTGGCGGTAGGAACTCTGCGAGAGCTTGGCGGCGGTGGCGCGGGTGCCCTCGACGAAGTTCATCACCGAGACCGGGATCTCGCGGAACCGCGCGCAGGCGCGGCGTGCCGTCTCGAGGTCGCGGCGGGCGAGCTCGGGGCGCTTCTCGATCTGCGACTTGCTCGCCCGCTTCATGAAGGGGAAGTCGAGCGCCCACCAGGCGAGGCCGAGCACCGGCACCCACTTCAACGAGTCCTTGAGGAAGAAGCGCTGGAACGGGATGCGGCGGTTCAGCACCTTCTGCAGCACCGGGATGTCGACCCAGCTCTGGTGGTTGCTGAGGACGAGGTAGCGGTGGGCGCGCTGCAGGCCGGCATCGCCGGTGACCACCCAGCGCACCGGGGTGAAGCGCGCCATGGCCCAGTTGTTGGCCGCGATCCAGCTCTCGCCCAAGGCCGGCATCCAGCGCGACAGCGCCGCGCGGGCACGCCGCACCGGCAGCAGGGCCTTGGCGAGGGCGAGGGTCAGGATCGGCACCGCGTGCACCAGCGTGTTGGCGGAGACGAAGGCGCCGGCGGAGGCGGCGCGCAGCCAGGTCAACGGGGTGGAGCGCATGGCAGGAGCGGGATTGCTGGACGATTGTGCAGTGTAGGACGCGGCGGGGCGATTGGCGTGACGGCCGGGCTCCGCCGCGGGCCACGGTTCAGCCGGGCGCAGACCGACCCGGAGGCGGGCGCGACCTCCTAGGAACTGCAACTGAGCGCCGAGCAGCCGGGCTTGTCGCGGGCCCAGTCCGGACGCCGCGCCGCGAAACGCTCGGCGCCGGGCTGGGCTTCGTAGGGCCGCCCGAGCACGCGCATCAGGGCGTGCAGCTCGCCGGTATCGCCGGCCTCCGCGGCCTCGATGGCCTGCTGCAGCAGCCAGTTGCGGGGCACGTAGAGCGGGTTCGCCGCATCCATCCGGGCGCGCCGCTGGGCCGGGGTCTGCGGATCCTCGGCAAGACGTGCCGCGTACCGTCCGAACCACGAGGGGAAGGCGTCGAGGGCGCGGCCGGCCCCGGCCGGGTCGTACAGCGCCGGTGCCAACGCCGCCACCGGATCCTGGGCCATGCCGCCCTCCACCTGCGCCCCAAGGAGCCGGAAGAACAGCGTGAAGTCCACCTGGGCCGCATGCAGCGTGCCGAGCAGCGACGAGACGAGGGAGGCATCCCCGTCGCGCCAGTCGGCGAGGCCCAGCTTGTCGGCCCACATCCGTGCCTGCGCCGCCTCGAAGGCCTCGACGTAGGCGTCCATCCCGGCCGTCAGCGCCGCCGTGTCGGGCAGCAGGGTGGAAAGTGCCGAAGCGAGCGCGGAAAGGTTCCAGTGCGCCACCTGCGGTTGCGCGGCGTAGCGGTACCGACGCCCGGGCAAATCGGTGGTGTTGGGCGTCCAGTCCGGGTCGAAGTCGTCGAGGAAGCCGAAGGGACCGTAGTCGAGGGTCAACCCGAGCAGGCTGAGGTTGTCGGTGTTCATCACCCCGTGCACGAACCCGATCCGCATCCAGTGCGCCATCAGCACCCCGGTGCGCCGCGCGACTTCCGCGAACCAGTCGGCGCGTGCGTTCGCCCCGGTGATCGAAGGGAAATGCGCGGCGATGGCATGGTCGACGATGCGCACCAGCAGATCGACCTCGCCGCGGGACGCCGGAAGTTCGAGATGCCCGAAGCGCAGGAAGCTGGGGGCCGCGCGGCAGACGATGGCGCCCGGCTCCGGGCGTGGATGGCCCGAATACAGCAGGTCGCGCACGACGTCCTCGCCGGTGTCCACGAGGCACAAGGCCCTCGTGGTCGGCACGCCGAGCGCGTGCATCGCTTCCGAGCCGACGAACTCCCGCAGCGAGGAGCGCAGCACGGCGCGGCCGTCGGCGTGCCGCGAGTAGGGCGTCGGGCCGGCGCCCTTCAGCTGCAGTTCCCAGCGCGCGCCCTCGCGATCGATCCGCTCGCCAAGCAGGATGGCGCGGCCGTCGCCGAGTTGCCCCGCCCAGTGGCCGAACTGGTGGCCGCCGTAATTCGTCGCGATGGGCAGGATGGAACCGACCGGGGCATTGCCACCGAAGATCGCGGCGAACCCCGGCGTGGCCACCTCCTCGGCATCGAAGCCCAGTCTCGCGCAGAGCTCCGCCGAGACGGCGAGGGTGCGCGGTGCGGCCACGGGGGTGGGAGGGGCCGGCGACCACGCCGCGCCGCGGACGCTGCGGGTGCCCGGGCGCGCTTCGGATTCACCCGGGAGCGCCAGTGCGTACCGCGAGATGGCCCAGATCATCCGACCCTCCTGTGCTTCCGGAACCTTGCGATGGATGGGACGCACCGCCGAGACCTCGCCGATCCCGGCATCGGCGGCTCGTTCCGGGCGCGAAACCGTGGAAGGATAGCGGCATCGTTTCCCAGCGCCCCACCCCAGCGAGCATGCAGCGACGATGAAAGGTTCCCGAACCGTCAAGAAACGCCCGGCCGCGAGCGCCAGCCCCCCGCCGCCGGCCGCGAGCACCAGCCCCCCGCCGCCGACCATCCGCTACGGCGGTGAAGCCGCCGTCGCCCGCGGCAAGGCGGCCCGTGCGCAGACCCCGCGCGAGGCGCTGGGCCAGTGCCGGATCCCGCGACGCGACCCGGTGGCCCTGCTGGAGGCGAGCCATGCCGGCCGCGTGCCGGAACTCAAGGCCATCCGCTACGGGCGCATGCTGGCCGATCCCTTCGCCTTCTTCCGGGGTGGCGCCGGGCTGATGGCCGGCGACCTCGCCCGGCTGCCGCGCAGCGCGGTGCACGCCCAGCTCTGCGGCGACGCCCACCTCAACAACTTCGGGCTGTTCGCCAGCCCCGAGCGCACCCTGCTGTTCGACATCAACGACTTCGACGAGACCCTGCCCGGCCCCTTCGACTGGGACCTGCGGCGGCTCGCCGCCAGCTTCGCCATCGCCGCCGACGTGCAGGGCCACGACGAGGCCACCCAGCGCGGGCTGGTCGATACCCTGGTCGATGCCTACCGCGACCGCATGCGCCGCTTCGCGGCGATGGACCTGCTCGACGTCTGGTACTACCGGCTGACCTCGAAGACCCTGCTGGAGATGTCCGGCGACGACGACTACGAGCTGGAGGTGATCCGCAAGGCCCGGCGCAAGACCTCGGCGGTGTTCGCCGCCGAGGCCACCGAGCGGCTGCCGGACGGCCGCTGGAATATCCGCGACGCGCCGCCCTTCGTCTACCACTGCAACGCCGCCACCGACCGCGAGCTGGCACGCTTCCGCGCCAACGAGGAGCGCCTGCTCGCCGACTACCGGCAGTCGCTGGCGACCGAGCGGCGGGTGCTGTTCGACCGCTACGTGCTGCACGACGTGGCGGTGAAGGTGCCCGGCATCGGGTCGGTGGGGCGGCGCTGCTACGTCGCCCTGTTCGTCGCCGCGGGCGAGCATCCGCTGTTCCTCCAGTTCAAGGAGGCCGCCGATTCGGTGCTGGAGCGCCCGCTCGGGCGCAGCCGCGAAGCCCACGACGGCGAGCGCATCGTCAACGGCCAGCGGCTGGTGCAGGCGGCCTCGGACATCTTCCTCGGCTGGGCCGGCAGCGACGCGCTCGGCGTCGAGTTCTACGTGCGGCAGCTGCGCGACATGAAGGCCTCGTTCGACGTCACCGCCTTCCGCCGCCGCGATTTCCACGAGTACGCCGAGGCCTGCGGCTACGCGCTGGCGCGCGCCCACGCCAAGGCCGGCTGCCCGGACGAGCTGCTCGGCTACATCGGCAAGTCGGGCGCGCTCTCGGCGGCGATGCAGGAGTTCGCCCTCGCCTACCGTCGGCAGAACGAGGCCGACTGGCAGGCCCTGCGGCGCGCCGCGATCGACGGACGGGTGCCGGCCGAGCGCGACGGCGACGATTGAGCCGAGGCACCGGCGACGAGCGGCCCGGCTGTCGGGCCGGGCGGCGCGGGGCCGCCCGGCACCGGAGCCAGTTTTCAGACCACCGTCGGGATGCGCTGGCCCGAGGTGTCACGCAGGGCCTGGATGCGCTCGGCGAGCGGCGGGTGGCTCATGAACAGCTTCTTGATGCCGGAAGCCACGCCGCCGGAGATGCCGAAGGCGCGGACCTCGGAGGGCAGGCTGCTCTGGCCATAGGTCTGGGCCAGCCGCTCCAGCGCGGCGATCATCTTCTGGCGGCCGGCGAGCTGGGCACCGCCGGCGTCGGCGCGGAACTCGCGGTGGCGCGAGAACGCCATCACGATGGTCGAGGCGAGGATGCCGAAGATGATCTCCAGCACGATCACGGTGGCGAAGTAGCCGATGCCGGGGCCTTCCTCGTTCCTGAAGACGATGCGGTCGATGGCGTGGCCGATGATGCGGGCGAGGAACATCACGAAGGTGTTGACCACGCCCTGGATCAGGGTCAGCGTCACCATGTCGCCGTTGGCGACGTGGCTGACCTCGTGGGCCAGCACCGCCTCGATCTCGTCGCGGTCCATCGCCCGCAGCAGGCCGGTGGAGACCGCGACCAGGCTGTTGTTGCGCGAGGCGCCGGTGGCAAAGGCATTGATCTCGGGGGCGTCGTAGATGCCGACCTCGGGCATGCCGATGCCGGCCTTCTCGGCCTGCCGCTTGACGGTCGAGTACAGCCACTGCTCGAGCTCGTTGCGCGGCCGCTCGATGACGACGAGGCCGGTCGAGCGCTTGGCCATCCACTTCGACAGGGCGAGCGAGAGGAACGCGCCGCCGAAGCCGAAGATGGCGCAGAACACCAGCAGGCCGGTCAGGTTGATGCCGTACTGGCTGGTGAAGGTGGAAAGGCCGAAGAACGTGCTGAGCACGATCCAGACCACCGAGAACACGAGGATCACGGCGAGGTTGGTGGCGAGGAAAAGGACGACGCGCTTCATGGGAGCCGGGCCTGGGTGGGGGGACTGCCGCTTAGTGTGGCAGAGACCGTTAAAGTTCAAGCAATGACCGCCGCCGCCCGGCCCGCGCCATGACACCGCCTTCACCCGGCTACGTCGGGCGCTTCGCCCCCTCCCCGACCGGTCCCCTGCACGCCGGCTCGCTGCTGGCGGCGCTCGGCAGCTGGCTGCACGCCCGCAAGCACGGCGGCCACTGGTGGGTGCGGGTGGAGGACCTCGACCCGCCGCGCGAGCCGCCGGGGGCCGCCGAGGCCCAGCTCGCCTCGCTGGCCCGGCTCGGCCTGCACCCGGACGGCCCGGTGCTGTGGCAGAGCCGGCGCCATGCCGCCTACGCCGAGGCCCTGGCGCAGCTGCTGGCCGAGGGCCACGCCTTCCGCTGCGGTTGCAGCCGCGCCGACCTCGCCGCCACCGGCGGCATCCACCGCCGTTGCGTGGCGCCGCTGCCGGCCGACGCGTCGGCCGGCAGCGTGCGGCTGCGGGTCGACGACCGCGTCATCGGCTTCCACGACGCCGTGCACGGCCGCATCGTCCAGCACCTCGGGCGCACCGTCGGCGACGTGGTGCTGCGCCGCGCCGACGGCTTCTGGGCCTACCAGCTCGCCTGCGTGGTGGACGACGCCTTCCAGGGCGTGACCGACGTGGTGCGCGGGGCCGACCTGCTCGACTCGACGCCCCGGCAGATCGCGCTGCAGCAGGCGCTCGGCCTGCCCACCCCGCGCTACCTGCACCTGCCGCTGCGGCGCGACGCCGCCGGGCGCAAGCTCTCGAAGAGCGAGGGAGCGGCGGCCATCGACGGCCAGCCCCCGCTCGAACTGCTGCGCGCGGCCTGGGTCGCGCTCGGGCAGGACCCGGGGCACTGGCCGGGCGGCGCCAGCCCGGAGGCGGCGCTGGCGGCCGCCGTGCCGGCCTTCGACCCGGCGCGGATCCCGCCCGACCCGGCCGCGGGTGCCCCCCTGCCCGGGCCGGGGGATGCGGCCGGATCGCCGCCCCGGGGCTGCGACGGCGGCCACAGTTTGGACCGGCCGGACCGGGGTTGACACGGCTTCACTTGCCGTGCTGGCCCGAAGGGCCGAGCCTGTCGCCAATGCCGCCGGCCTGGAAGCCGCCATGGACGCCCCGCGACTGCTGAAGAAGTACCCCAACCGCCGCCTCTACGACACCCGCATCTCCAGCTACGTGACGCTCGGCGACGTGCGCCAGCTCGTGCTGGACGGCGAGGCCTTCGAGGTGCGCGACGCGCGCAGCGACCAGGACATCACCCGGCTGGTGCTGCTCCAGATCATCATCGAGCGCGAGGAGGAAGGGCAGCCGATGCTCTCCGCCACCGCCCTGCAGCTGATGATCCGCTTCTACGGCGACCCGCTGCACGGCTTCATGGGCCGCTACATCGAGCGCAGCCTGCAACTGTTCCTGGAGCAGCAGCACGCGCTGCGCAAGCAGCTGGGCGGCCTGATCGGCGCCTCGCCGTTCGCGCTGCTGAACCAGATCGCCGAGCGCAACCTCGAGCTCTGGAAGAACCTCCAGAAGGGCATGGGCAAGGCCACGAAGCCGGCCGCCAAACGCCCGCAGAAGCGCGCCGCCAAGGCGGCGAAACCCGCGCCCAGGCCCAAGCGTTGAAGACGCGGGCGGCCTAGAGGTCGCGCGCGACGCGGAAACCCACCCGCGCCGAACTCAAGTCGGCCGGCACCTGCAGGCGGAAGCTGGACCGCGCCTGGTCCAGCGTGCTGGCCCAGGAACCGCCGCGGACCACGCGCTCGGTGCAACCGGGGTTGACCCAGGCACGGCCGTCGTTGGGGGCGCGGCGGTAGCTGTCGTGCCAGCAGTCCTCGACCCATTCCGAAACGTTGCCGATCAGGTCGAAGGTGCCGAAGCCCTCGGGCGGGTAGCGCCCGACCGGCGCCGGCCCCCAGGACCCGTCGTCCCAGCCGCGGATCGGCCGGCCCCAGCGCCGCCCCTGCGGCGAGCGGTCGCCGTCGCCGGTGAGGTTGCCGGGCGCCGCGCCGGCGGGGAGGGGATCCGCCCACGGCCAGGACGTCTCGCTGCCGGCACGCAGGGCGTATTCGAACTCGGCCTCGGCGGGCAGTCGGTAGCCCTGCCCGCTGCGCACCGCCAGCCATTCGGCATAGGCGGCGGCATCGGCGAAGGCGACGTGCAGCACCGGGTCGTCGGGAGCGGCATCGCTGCGACCGTCGAACCCGTGCCGCCAGTGCGCGCCGCGCAGTTCCAGCATGCGCCCGCTGCGCTCGTCGTAGACGGTGGAGCGGCCACGCCGTTCGGCCACGGTGACGTGGCCGGTGGCGGCGACGAAGCGGGCGAACTCGGCGACCGTGGTCTCGTGCACGGCCAAGGCGAAACCGCGCTCGAAACGCACCGGATGCGGCGGCCCCTCGTTGTCGCGGGCCCCGTCCACGCCGGGCACCGCGCCCATGGTGAAGCGGCCGTGCGGAACCACCACCATCTCCGGTCCCGAGCCACCGCCAACCAGGGCATCGGCGAAGCGCTGGCCGGGCTGGAAATGACCGTAGCGGCGTGCCAATGCCAGCCGGCGAGCGAGTTCGTCGAGGCCAGGCGCCTGCGGGTCGATGCGCTCGGCGAGGGCCAGGCTGCGGTCCGCCTGCTGCAGGTCGAGGCGGGCGATCGCCGCCTCGGCCTCGGCCAGCGCCGCCGCCGCCGCCTCGGCCTGCTGCCGCGCCAGGGCGGCGCGGGCGTCCTGCAGGCGGGCGGGGTCGAGGCGCAGGCGCCCGGCCCGGGCGAGGTCCTGCTCGGCGGCATCGAAACGGCCCTCGGCGGCGGCGGCGGCGGCACGCGCCAGCAGGGCGGTCTCGACCGCGCGCAGGCCCTCGCGGGCCGGCAGCAGGCCGGGCACCCGGGCGTCGGCCTCGCGGAAAGCGGCGACCGCGCTGCTGCCGCGCGGCGCGAGCCAGGCACCGGCGGCCTGGCGCTCGTGGCCCAGCCGCACCAGCGCGAGCGCGGCCTGAAGCTCGTCCAGCGCCTTCCGCCGCCCTTCCACCCCGGCCGGCTCGGCCACCGCCAGCACGGCGGCGAGGCGCAGCGCCTCGTCGAGCCGCCCTTCGCGGCGGGCGGTTTCGAAGGCCATGGCCAGGGCACGGCCGACGCGTTCGCGCCCGGCGCTGGCCTCGGCATCGGCGGGATCGGCGGCCAGCAGGGCGAGGTGGAGGTCGAGCGCCCCCGGCGGGTCCGGGCCGATCCAGCGACCGTCGGCCTCGGCGGCCAGCGCCTCGGCCCGCAGGGCGGCCCGGGCCGGCGGGTCCTCCGGCACGACGATCCGGGCCGGCTGCCAGTCCGGTGCCGGCAGCGGGATCGGCGCCGGCCGTGGCGTGGCCTCGACGGGCGCGGACCCGGCGTTGGCCGGCGGAGGCACGGGCGCGACCGCCGCCGGCTCGGGGGCGGCCGGCGGCGGTTCGCCGCAGGCGGCGAGCGCCAGCATGCAGGCGGACAGGAAGGCGAAGGGCGCGGCGCGGTGGGACGGCACGGGCGGACCAGTGGGGCGCGGGCGGCGCGGGCCAGACGTTAGGCTATGCCCCCCGTACCTGCAAGGACCGGCATGAGCCTGATCGAGACCCCCGAGGCGCTGGCCACGGCACGTGGCCGCCTCGCCGCGGCCCCCCTGGCCCTCGATACCGAGTTCATGCGCGAGCGCACCTGGTACCCGCAACTCGCCCTGGTGCAGGTGGCCGACGCCGAGGGCGCGGTACTGCTCGTCGATGCCCAGATCACGGGCCTGCGCGGGGAACTGGCCACGCTGGTGGCCGCTGCCGATGCTCTGATGCACAGCGCCAGCGAGGACCTGGTGGCGTTCCGCCATGCCCTCGGCGTGCTGCCGCGCACGCTGTTCGACACCCAGATCGCCGCCGCCTTCGCCGGCCTGGGCCCGGGGCTGGGTTACCAGGCCCTGGTGCAGCAGCTGCTGGGGCTTGCGCTCGACAAGGGCGAGACCCGCTCGGACTGGCTCAAGCGGCCGCTTTCGCCGCGCCAGCTCGAGTACGCCGCCGAGGACGTGCGCCACCTGCACGCGTTGGCCGCCGCCTTGCGCGAACGGCTGGCGGCGCGTGGCCACACCGCGCGCGCCGAGGCCGACATGGCGCGCCTGCTGGAGGCCGCCCGCGAGGAACGCGACGACCCGCAGCCCCACCTCGCCGTGCGCGCCGCCGCGGCCCTCGACCGGCCGGCGCAGGCCCGGCTGCGCCGCCTGCTGCGCTGGCGCGACGCCACCGCCCGCGGGAAGGACCTGCCGAAGCGCTGGCTGCTCGACACCGAACTCGCCGTCGGCCTGGCGCGCCGGCCTCCCGCTTCGCTGCAGGCGCTGGAGGCCGCGCTCGAGGCCGCGCGCTCGGCCCGTCGCCTGAGCGCCGAGATCGCCGAGCTGCTGGCGGCACCGCCGGATGCCGACGAGGCGGCGATGCCACTCGCGGTGGACAGCGAACGCGCCGACCGCGCCCGGCTCAAGGCCCTGCAGGCGGTGGTGGCCGAGCAGGCGCGGGCGCTCGATCTGCCGGAGGGCCTGCTCTGCGCGCGCCGGCACCTCGAGGCCCTGCTCGCCGACGGCCGCTGGCCGACGGCACTGGAGGGCTGGCGCCGCGAAGTGCTGGAGACGCCCCTGCGACGGGCGATGGCTTGAAACCGGCCAACCGCACTGCCGGAGCGAGGCCGGCCAGGCCACAAAGCCCGGCCCGTCCGCTTGGCAAGCCCGAACCGCGAGCCTATACTTCCAAGCTTGCGTGGGGGGGTAGCTCAGCTGGGAGAGCGCGTCGTTCGCAACGACGAGGTCGTGGGTTCGATCCCCATCCTCTCCACCACGAAAACCAAGGGCTTGCGAGGAATCGCAGGCCTTTTTTTTCGATCTTGGTGGAGGCAGGCCGCATGACGCAGCAAAGCCAGTCCCGCTGGCACGCCGAACCGGCCCGGACGGTGCTGGCGGCACTCGGCGCCGATGCCACCAGCGGGCTCGACGCCGGGGCGGTCGCCGAACGGCAGGCCCGCCACGGCGAGAACGCGCTGCCGCCGCCCAAGGGCCGCGGGCCGCTGCTGCGCTTCCTGCTGCAGTTCCACCAGGTGCTGGTCCACGTCCTGCTGGTGGCCACCGTCGTCAAGCTGGCGATCGGGGCGTATACCGATGCGGCGGTGATCTTCGCCGTCATCTTCCTCAACGCGGTGATCGGCTTCGTCCAGGAGAGCAAGGCGCTGGGTGCGCTCGAGGCACTGGCGCGCGCACTCACCACCGAGGCCACCGTGCTGCGCGGCGGCCGCCGCCAGCGCGTCGACGCCCGCGCGCTGGTGCCCGGCGACATCGTGCTGCTGGCCTCGGGCGACAAGGTGCCGGCCGACCTGCGCCTGCTCGAGGTGCGCGAGCTGCGCGTCGACGAAGCCGCGCTGACCGGCGAGTCGCTGCCGGTCGAGAAGCATGCCGAACCGCTGGCCCTGGGTACCGGTCTCGCTGATCGCGCCAACATGGCGTACTCCTCGACACTCGTTCACTACGGCACCGCCACCGGGGTCGTCGTGGCGACCGGCAAGCAAACCGAGATCGGCCGCATTTCCGAGCTGCTCACGCACACCGACGTGCTGGCCACGCCGCTGACGCGGCGCATCGAGCGCTTCAGCCACTGGCTGATGTGGGCCATCCTGGCACTGGCGGCACTGACTTTTGCCGTTGGCACCTTCGTGCACGACCAGCCGCTGGTCGACATGTTCATGGCCGCGGTCGCGCTGGCGGTGGCGATGATCCCCGAGGGGCTGGTCGTGGTGCTGACGATCACCCTGGCCATCGGCGTGCACCGCATGGCCCGGCGCAACGCGATCATCCGCCACCTGCCGGCGGTCGAGACGCTGGGCAGCACGACGGTGATCTGCTCGGACAAGACCGGCACGCTGACGCGCAACGAGATGACCGTGCAGCGGCTGTGGGCCGGCGGCGTCGACGCCGAGGTCGGCGGCGTGGGCTACGCCCCGCACGGTGGGATCGCGCGCGCCGGCCAGCCACTGGCGGCACTGCCGGCCGCGCTCGACGAACTGCTGCGCGCCGGCCTGCTCTGCAACGACGCCATGCTGCGCGAGGACGGTGGCGTTTGGCGCATCGACGGCGATCCGACCGAGGGCGCGCTCGTCGTCGCCGCGCGCAAGGCCGGGCTGCACGAGGCGGCCGAGGCGGCGGCACACCCGCGGCTCGACGCCGTGCCGTTCGAGTCGCAGCACCAGTACATGGCGACGCTGCACGGCGGCGCGCGGCCGGTGGTCTACGTCAAGGGCGCGGTCGAAGCCGTGCTGGCGCGCTGCAGCCACGCGCTGGCCGCCGACGGCAGCCGCAGTGCACTCGACGCCGAGGCGGTGCATGCCGAGGTCGAGGCGATGGGCCGGCTCGGCCTGCGCGTGCTGGCCTTCGCGCGCCGCAGCGGCGGAGGACTCATGCGCCTCGGCCATGCCGACGTCGCCGACGGGCTCGAATTCATCGGCCTCCAGGGCATGATCGACCCGCCGCGTGAGGAGGCGATCCGCGCCGTGCAGGCCTGCCACACGGCGGGCATCCGCGTGAAGATGATCACCGGCGACCACGCGGCCACGGCGGCGGCCATCGCCGCCGAGATCGGGCTCGACCCGCGCGCCAGCCGCGAGCGCCCGCCGCGCGCGCTCAGCGGCCGCGAGTTGGAGGCGCTCGACGCCACCGCGTTTGAAGCCGCAGCCGCCGACACCGCGGTCTTCGCCCGCGTCACTCCCGAGCAGAAGTTGCGCCTCGTGCAGGCGCTGCAGGCGCGCGGCGAGGTCGTGGCCATGACCGGCGACGGCGTCAACGACGCGCCGGCGCTGCGCCGCGCCGACATCGGCGTGGCGATGGGCATCACCGGCACCGAAGTCTCGAAGGAGGCCGCGGACATGGTGCTGACCGACGACAACTTCGCCAGCATCGAGGCCGCGGTCGAGGAGGGCCGCGGCGTCTTCGACAACATCGTCAAGTTCATCGGCTGGAGCCTGCCGACCAGCGCCGGTCAGGGGCTGGTGATCATCGCCGCCATCCTGGCGGCGCAGCCTCTGCCGATCCTGCCGGTGCAGGCGCTGTGGATCAACATGACCACCGCGGTGCTGCTCGGACTGACGCTGTGCTTCGAGCCGCGCGAGGCCGGCATCATGCAGCGGCCGCCGCGCCGACCCGACGCACCGATCCTCAACCTCGAACTGGTGCTGCGCATCGTGCTGGTCGGTGCAATGCTGACGGTCGGTGCGACCGTGCTGTTCCACGACGCGATCGCACGCGGCCTGTCCGAGGCCGAGGCGCGCACCATCGCGCTCGCCGTCTTCGCCGTCGGGCAGTCGTTTTACCTGCTGAACATGCGCTCGCTGCGCCACTCGATGTGGCGGCTCGGGCTGATGAGCAACCCGTGGATCTGGGTCGGCATCGCGGCGATGATGGGCTCGCAGTGGCTGCTGACCTACGTGCCGGTGATGAACGCGCTGTTCCACACCGCGCCGATCGCCGCCGCCGAGTGGCTGCCGGTGCTGGCCGTCGGGCTTGCCATCCACCTCGTGGTCGGGGTCGAGAAGCTGCTCCGGAAATCCCTGGAGCGCCGTGCCCAGCGGGGCTAGATCGACGATCCGGCCCGCCACGGCCGCTCCCTGCGCGGCTTCCGATTCGCCCGCTCCGCCGGCTTTTGCGACAATGCCCGGGCAAGTCCCCGTAGCTCAGCTGGATAGAGCGTCCCCCTCCTAAGGGGAAGGTCGCACGTTCGAATCGTGTCGGGGACGCCACTTCGAGCCCCTGCCAACGGGCACGCCCCCTCCGGATCCCCAGACGAGTCCTCCCGCCATGACCCACCCCGTCCTCGCCGCCCTCGGCCTTTCCGACCACGAATCCGGCACCTACCTCGGCCAGGGCGAGTGGTCCGCGACCCGCGACGCCGGCGTGCTGGAGCCGGTGAACCCGGCCACCGGCGAGGTGCTGGGCCGGGTCTACGCCTCGTCGAAGGCCGACTACGCGAGGATCAAGGAGCGCGCCAAGGCCGCCGCCGCGATCTGGCGCAGCACGCCGGCGCCGAAGCGCGGCGAGGCGATCCGCCTCTGCGCCGAGGCGCTGCGGAAGCACAAATCGGCGCTGGGCGCCCTCGTCTCGCTCGAGATGGGCAAGATCAAGGCCGAGGGCGACGGTGAAGTGCAAGAGATGATCGACATCGGCGATTTCGCCGTCGGCCTCTCGCGCCAGCTCTACGGCCTGACCATGCACTCCGAGCGCCCAGGCCACCGCATGTACGAGCAGTGGCACCCGCTGGGCCTGGTCGGCGTGATCAGCGCCTTCAACTTCCCGGTCGCCGTCTGGGCCTGGAACAGCTTCATCGCCGCCATCTGCGGCAACATCACGATCTGGAAGCCCTCGCCGAAGACCCCGTTCTGCGCGGTCGCCTCGATGAGGATCTGCAACGAGGCCCTGCGCGCCGGCGGCTTCCCCGACCTGTTCTTCCTGTTCAACGACGCCGGCACCGAGCTGGCGCAGCACTTCGTCGACGACCACGACATCGCCCTGGTCAGCTTCACCGGCAGCACCAAGGTCGGCCGCCAGGTCGGTGAGCGCGTCGCCCGCCGCATGGGCAAGTCGCTGCTGGAGCTGGGCGGCAACAACGCGATCATCGTCGACGCCACGGCCGACCTGAAGCTGGCGATCCCGGCCATCGTCTTCGGCGCCGTCGGCACCGCCGGCCAGCGCTGCACCAGCACGCGCCGCCTGTTCGTGCACGAGTCGATCTTCGAGGACGTCATCGGCAAGCTGGTCACCGCCTACCAGCAGGTCGAGGGCAGGATCGGCGACCCCAACGCCGAGGGCACCCTGATGGGCCCGCTGAACGACCAGGGCGCGGTCGCGGCCTACCTCGCCGCCATCGAGAAGGCCAAGGCCGCCGGCGGCACGGTGCGCAGCGGCGGCGCGGTGCTCGACCGCCCGGGCAACTTCGTGCTGCCGACGCTCATCACCGGCGTGCCGAACTCGGCCGAAGCGGTGCAGACCGAGACCTTCGCCCCGATCCTCTACGCCATGCCGTTCAAGACGCTGGACGAGGCCATCGCCATGCAGAACGCCGTGCCGCAGGGCCTGTCCTCGGCGATCTTCACCCAGAACCTGAAGGCGGCGGAAGTTTTCCTGTCGGCGGTCGGCTCGGACTGCGGCATCGCCAACGTGAACATCGGGACGTCGGGCGCCGAGATCGGCGGGGCCTTCGGCGGTGAGAAGGAGACCGGCGGCGGCCGCGAGTCCGGCTCCGACGCCTGGCGCGCCTACATGCGCCGGCAGACCAACACCATCAACTACTCGGACGCGCTGCCGCTGGCGCAGGGCATCAAGTTCGAACTCTAGGGTTTTCAGCCTACACTGGGGCATCGAGGCATCCGGGGGGAAGACCATGCGTGGGACGATTCTTCTGGCGATGGCATTGGCACTGGGCGCGACGGGGGCCGCCGCGGCCGAGGAACGCGAGTTCACGGCAGGCGACGGCACCCGCTTCGTGCTGCCCGTGGTCGACGGCCTGCCGGGCCGGGCCGAGAGCGACCGCGCGGTGTTCGAGAAAGCCGGCTTCGACACCGACACCACCGCCCTGACCCTGACCGACCGCTTCTCCTTCGTCTTCAAGGGCGGCGAGCGCCCGCTGCGACTGCGGGTCGAGGACGTGACCCTGGTCCCGCCGATGCTGCTGGTCGAGGCCGCCGTGCCGGGGGACCTGGCCGATGCCGGCTTCCGCCGCAGCCGCTTCGAGCTGTCCGCCCCGCCCTGCCCCATCGCCCGCGGCGAGTCGTGCAGCGCCTGGATGTTCGGGCCGCAGGAGTTCCGCCTCTACCGCGCCACCTTGATCTACGCCGACGGCAGCACCGAGACCCTGCTGCAGGCCGAGCCGTTCGCGATGGCCGGCTTCATCGCCCGCCTCGGCGACCGCATCCCCACCCGTCCACCGGAGGCGGCGCAGACCGCGCAGAACCCATGAACCACGACTCCCGCAGCGTTTCCATCCTGGCCGTCACCAGCTTCGTCTTCGGCCTGCTCGGCTGGACCCTGCTGCCGGTGGTCGGCGCGATCGTCGCCGTGGTCACCGGGCACCTCGCCCGCAACACGATCCGCCGCGACCCGGACCAGCTCGACGGCGACGGCTTCGCCATCGCCGGCCTGGTGCTGGGTTACACCCTGCTCG
The DNA here is from genome assembly GCA_018333835.1 of Lysobacteraceae bacterium. Classification (GTDB taxonomy): domain Bacteria; phylum Pseudomonadota; class Gammaproteobacteria; order Xanthomonadales; family Xanthomonadaceae; genus Silanimonas. Next base: position 7,401 of record JAGXSL010000209.1, on the reverse strand, counting down.
GCCTGTCGCTGCTCGCCATCTTCCTCGCCGTGCTGTTCTTCGGTGGCCTGCTCGCCGCGCTGGCCTGGGCCGCCACCTTGAGCGGCCTGAGCGCCTGAAGCCGTAGCCACTCCATGTACGGACTGGCCCGCGCCCTGCTGTTCCGCCTCGATGCGGAGCGGGCCCATGCCCTGGCGCTGAAGGGGCTGGACGCCACCTGGCGCTCCGGCCTGAACCCGCTGCTGGCGCGCCGCCCGGCGCCGCTGCCGACCCAGGCCTTCGGGCTGGACTTCGAGAACCCGGTCGGGCTGGCCGCCGGGCTCGACAAGAACGGCGACTGCATCGATGCACTCGCCGCGCTCGGCTTCGGCTTCATCGAGATCGGCACCACCACGCCGAAGCCGCAGGCCGGCAACCCGAAGCCGCGGATGTTCCGGCTGCCCGAGCACACCGCCCTGATCAACCGCCTCGGCTTCAACAACGAGGGCGTGGACGCGCTGGTGCGCAAGGTCGAGGCCTCGAGGCTCAAGCGCACCGGCGGCGCCACACGGCTCGGCATCAACATTGGCAAGAACCGGGACACCCCCAACGAGCAGGCGGCCTCGGACTACCTGCACTGCCTCGGCCGGGTCTACCCGCTCGCCGACTACGTCGCCGTCAACATCTCCTCGCCGAACACCGCCGGCCTGCGCGAACTGCAGGAGGAGAAGGCCCTGCGGGCATTGGTGGCGAGCCTGCTGGATGCCCGCGAATCGCTCGCCACCCGGCATCGCCGGCGGGTGCCTCTCCTGGTCAAGATCGCGCCGGACCTCTCGGAGGACGACATCGACGCCTCGGCGCGGGTGCTCGGCGAACTGGGCGTGGACGGCGTGATCTGCGGCAACACCACCACCGATCGCCTCGCCATCGAGGGCCACCCGCTGGCCGGCGAGGCCGGCGGCCTCTCCGGCCATCCGCTCTACGGCCGCTCCACCACCGTGCTGCGCCGCCTGCGCTCGCGGCTGCCGGCCCATATCCCGCTGGTCGGCGTGGGCGGCATCCTCTCCGGCGCCGACGCCGCCGGCAAGGCCACCGCCGGCGCCGAACTCGTGCAGTTCTACACCGGCCTCATCTACCGCGGCCCGGCGCTGGTCGGAGAGTGCGTGGAGGCCCTGCGCCACCGCCGCGAGGGCCCGCACTGATGCGGCAGGCGGGCTACCGGCTGGCCGAGGACGCCTCGCTGGCCGGTCGCAACACCTTCGGCGTCGAGGCGCGTGCCGAATGGCTGGCCGACGTGCACGAACCGGACGCACTGCCCGACCTGCTGGCGCAGCCCTGGGTGCGGTTCGCCCCGCTGCTGGTGCTGGGCGAGGGCAGCAACCTGCTGCTGGCCGGCGACGTGCCGGGGCTGGTGCTCTGCCTCACCCGCGCCCGCATCGCCGTGCTCGAGGACGATGCCGGCTCGGCGCTGGTCGAGGCCGACGCCGGGGTGAACTGGAACGACCTCGTGCGCTGGACGCTGGGCCGCGGCCTGTGCGGGCTGGAGAACCTCGCGCTGATCCCCGGAACCGTCGGCGCGGCGCCGATCCAGAACATCGGCGCCTACGGCACCGAGATCGGCGAGTTCATCGACTCGGTGGCGGTGCTGGACCGGGAGACCCTGCGTCCACGCGAACTCGGCGGCGGGGAATGCCGCTTCGGCTACCGCGACAGCGTGTTCCGGCGCGCGCCGGAGCAGTACCTCATCACCGCGGTGCGCCTGCGCCTGCCGAAGGCACGCGCGGTGCGCACCGGCTACGCCGGGGTCGGCGAGGAACTGGCGGCGATGGGCGTGCAGGGCGAGCCGAGCCACCGCCAGGTCGCCGAGGCCATCGGCCGCCTGCGCACCCGCAAGCTGCCCAACCCCGCCCTGCTCGGCAATGCCGGCAGCTTCTTCAAGAACCCGGTCGTGGCCGCGGAAGTGGCCGACGCGCTGAAGGCCGCGCACCCCGGCCTGCCGGTGCATCCCGGCGATTCGGCGGCCACGCGCAAGCTCTCGGCCGCCTGGCTGATCGAGCAGGCCGGCTGGAAGGGCCACCGCGAGGGCGACGCCGGCGTGGCCGCGCAGCACGCGCTGGTGCTGGTCAACCACGGCCGGGCGAGCGGCGCCGAACTGCTGCGCCTCGCCGGGCGCATCGCCGGCTCGGTGCAGGCCCGCTTCGGCGTGGCGCTGGAACCGGAACCCCGAATCGTCGGCGGCCGCTTCCAGCCGCTGCCGCCGGCCGAAGCGGCGGCATGAGCGCGAGCGAACGCCGGGAACTGCTGCGCGCCGTCGCCATGATGGTCGCCAGCGCGGCGCTGTTCGCCTGCATGGCGGTGATGATCCGGCTGGCCTCGGCGCAGTTGCACGCCTTCGAGATCGCCTTCTTCCGCAACCTGTTCGGGCTGGTGTTCATCCTGCCGCTGCTGCTGCACCACGGCGCCGGCATCCTCAAGACCGACAAGCTGCACGTCTACACCGGCCGCTGCCTGATCGGCATCGTCGCCATGCTCTGCGGCTTCTGGGCCATCGTCCACCTGCCGCTGGCCAAGGCGGTGACGATCAGCTACTCGACGCCGATCTTCGTCACCATCCTCGCCGTGCTGTTCCTCGGCGAGATGGTGCGCGCCCGGCGCTGGGCGGCGGTCGGGGTCGGCTTCATCGGCGTGCTCGTCATCATGCGGCCCGGTGCCGAGGGCTTCGACGGCAACACCCTGGTGGCGCTCACCGCCTCGGTGCTGAGCGCCATCGTCGCCGTCAGCATCAAGGTGCTCTCGCGGACCGAGAAGCCCGACGCCATCGTGCTCTGGACCACCCTGCTGTGGGTGCCGATGTCGCTGCTGCCGGCGCTGTTCGTCTGGACCGGCCCGAGCGGCATCACCTGGCTCTGGGTGGTGGCCGCCGGCTTCTTCGGCAGCGCCGGCCACATGTTCTGGACCCGGGCGCTGAAGCGCGCCGATGCCTCGCTGCTGACGCCGATCAGCTTCATGCAGGTACCCATCGTCGCCCTGCTGGCCTGGTGGCTGTTCGCCGAGACGGTGACGGTGTGGACGGCGGTCGGCGCGGCCATCATCTTCGCCGCCAACGCCTACATCGCCCACCGCGAGGCGCGGCTGGCTGCGCGCACGGTCACCGACCGCGAGATCAGCGCGGAAACGCAAAAACCCTGAACCCCCGCGCCGGACCCGCCGCGGCGGCGTGAAGGTGGCGTGCAGGCGGGACCTTCGGCACATGCCGGCCCGGCCACAACGGCTAGTCTCGGGGGCTTGCCGCCCAGCCGGGCGGGCCTGCCCGTGGAACGCCTGCCATGAAGAAAACCCTGCTGTCCTTGAGCCTTGCCCTCGCCCTCGTCGTCCCCGCCGCCCACGCCGCCGACGGCCGGCCGGATCTCGGCAGCTTCGGCATCGAACTCGGCAACCGCGACACCAGCGTCCGCCCCGGTGACGACTTCAACCGCTTCGCCAACGGCAGCTGGTACGACAACTTCGAGCTGCGCGACTACCAGACCCGGTTCGGCTCCTTCAACGAGCTCTCCGACCGCGCCGAACTGCAGGTCCGGACCATCATCGAGGAGCTGCAGCAGCGCGATGACCTCGCCCCCGGCAGCAACGAGCAGAAGATCCGCGACTTCTACGCCAGCTACATGGACGTGGCCGCCCGCGACGCCGCCGGCATCGAGCCGATCCGCCCCATCCTCGAGCGCATCGCCGGCATCGAGGACCACGCCGACCTGGTCGCCGCCTTCGGCCGCGCCAACCGCGACGGCACGGCCAGCCCGGTCAGCGTCGGCATCGGGCTCGACCGCAAGGACCCGAACCGCTACCTGGTCGGCATCGGCGTCGGCGGGCTCGGCCTGCCGGACCGCGATTTCTACTTCAACCCGGCGCCGCGCTTCGTGCAGATCCGCGAGGCCTACGTGGCGCACATCGCCACCATGCTCGGCTTCGCCGGCAAGGCCGATGCGCGGGCCCGCGCCGAGGCGGTGATGGCGCTGGAGACGGCGCTCGCCCGCCACCACTGGGAGCGCGCCGCGTTGCGCGACCGCGAGCGCACCTACAACCTCAAGACCCTCGACACCCTGAAGGCCGGCTTCCCGGGCTACGACTGGGTCGCCCATTTCGAATCGCAGGGCTTCCCGGCCCCGGCCGAGGTCAACGTGACGACGCCGAGCGCGGTCGGGCCGGTGCTCGAGGTGATCCGCGAAACGCCGGTCTCGACCTGGCGCGACTACCTCGCCTTCCATGCCGTCGACAACCACGCGCCGCTGCTGTCGAGCGAGATCGACGCCGCCGGCTTCGCCTTCAACGGCACCGTGCTGAACGGCCAGCGCGCCCAGCGCGAACTCTGGAAGCGCGGCGTGGCCCTGGTCGGCGGCATGGGCGGCCTCGGCGACGCGGTGGGTGAGCTCTACGTCGAGCGCCACTTCCCGCCGGCGGCCAAGGCGGCGATGGACCGCCTGGTCGAGAACCTGCGCACCGCCCTGCGCCAGCACATCGACCAGCTCGACTGGATGGGGCCGGAGACCAAGGTCGAGGCGCGCAAGAAGCTGGAGAGCTTCCGCGCCAAGATCGGCTACCCCAGCCGCTGGCGCGACTACTCCGCGGTGACCATCGTGCCCGGCGACCTGATGGCGAACGTGCTGGCCCTGCGCGAGTTCAACGTGCAGGACCAGAACGGGCGGCTCGGCACCGTGCCGGACCGCGAGGAGTGGTTCATGACGCCGCACACCGTCAACGCCTACTACAACGCGGTGTTCAACGAGATCGTGTTCCCGGCCGCCATCCTGCAGCCGCCGTTCTTCGACGTCGACGCCGACCCGGCCGTCAACTACGGCGCCATCGGCGGCGTGATCGGCCACGAGATGGGCCACGGCTTCGACGACCAGGGCTCGCGCTCCGACTGGCAGGGCATCCAGCGCAACTGGTGGACCGACGAGGACCGCGCCCGCTTCGAGGCGCGCACCGCCGCGCTGGTGGCGCAGTACAACCAGTACTGCCCGCTGGAGGGCCACTGCGTCAACGGCCAGCTCTCGCTCGGCGAGAACATCGCCGACGTGGCCGGTCTCTCGATGGCGTGGACCGCGTACCAAATCAGCCTGGACGGCAAGGAGCCGCCGGTGATCGACGGCGTGACCGGGGCGCAGCGCTTCTTCCTCGCCTGGGCGCAGATCTGGCGCTCCAAGAGCCGCGAGGAGGCCCTGATCAACCAGCTCCGGGTCGGCCCGCACTCGCCGCCGCAATTCCGCATCAACGGCGTGGTGCGCAACATCGACGCCTGGTACGAGGCCTTCGGCGTGACCCCGGAGGACGATCTCTACCTGCCGCCGGAGGAGCGCGTGCGGATCTGGTGATCAGCCGTACTTCCTCGCCACGTACTCGTCGATGATGCCGAGGAACTCCTGCGCGATGCCCGCACCGCGCAGGGTGGTGGCCTTCTCGCCGTCGATGAAGACCGGTGCGCTCGGCGCCTCACCGGTGCCGGGCAGCGAGATGCCGATATTGGCGTGGCGCGATTCACCGGGGCCGTTCACCACGCAGCCCATCACCGCGAGGGTGAGGTTCTCGACGCCGGGGTGCTTGAGCTTCCACACCGGCATGTTCTCGCGGACGTGCGCCTCGACCGCCTGCGCCAGCTCCTGGAAGAAGGTGCTGGTGGTGCGGCCGCAGCCCGGGCAGGCGGTGACCATCGGCGTGAAGGCGCGCAGACCCATGGTCTGCAAGAGCTGCTGGGCGACGATGACCTCCTGCGTACGCGAGGCCCCCGGCTCGGGTGTCAGCGAGATGCGGATGGTGTCGCCGATGCCCTCCTGCAGCAGCACGGCCAAGGCCGCCGTGCTGGCGACGATCCCCTTGCTGCCCATGCCCGCTTCCGTCAGGCCGAGATGCAGCGGGTACTCGCAGCGCGCCGCGAGGTCGCGGTAGACCGCGATCAGCTCCTGCACGCCGCTGACCTTCGCCGAGAGGATGATGCGGTCCTTCGGCAGGCCCAGCTCGACCGCCTTCTCCGCCGAATCCAGAGCCGAGCGCACCAGCGCCTCGCGCAGCACGCGGGCGGCGTCCCAGGGCTCGGCGCGCTTGGCGTTCTCGTCCATCAGCTGGGCGGCCAGGGCCTGGTCGAGCGAGCCCCAGTTGGCACCGATGCGCACCGGCTTGCCGTACTGCAGGGCCTTCTCGATGATCGCCGCGAACTGCGTGTCCTTCTTCCTGCCGAAGCCGACGTTGCCGGGGTTGATGCGGTACTTCGCCAGCGCCTCGGCGCAGGCCGGATGCGCCTCCAGCAGGGCATGGCCGTTGTAGTGGAAGTCGCCGATCAGCGGGACCTCGACGCCCATCATCGCCAGCCGGTCGCGGATGTGCGGCACGGCGGCGGCGGATTCCTCGTTGTTGACGGTGATGCGCACCTTTTCCGAACCGGCGCGCCAGAGTTCGGCCACCTGCTGGGTGGTGGCCTTGATGTCGGCGGTGTCGGTGTTGGTCATCGACTGCACGACGACCGGGGCGTCGCCGCCGACGGTGAGCTTGCCGACGCGGACGGGGATGGCGCGGCGCCGCGGCGCCGGAACGGCGGAACTCATCGGATCCCTCAGGGACTTGCCGCCGTCGCGTGGCGGTAGAGGAAGTAGTCGCCGAAGCTCTGCAGCAGGCGCAGGTCGCCGAGCAGGCCATCGGGGCGGCGGTCGATCAGCTCGGTGCCGGCCTCGCTGTCGCGGGCCACAGCGAAGGCCTCGCCCTGCGGCAGGCGTTGCGCCGCGAGGTACAGCCAGTCGTCGCCGCCATCGATGGAACGCAACTCGAGGGCGCGCAGCGGCGGCCGGCCGGGGGCCGAGGGGGCCAGCGCCACCGGCATGGCCTCGCGCGACAGCAGTTCGACCCCGGCCATCACCTGGCCGTCCGGCTCGTAGCGCAGCCAGCGCAGCAGGCCGACCATCCAGTCGCCCTCCTCCTCGTCCAGCGGCCGCAGGCCCACCAGTTCGCCGACCCGCAGCCGCGGCGCGCTCTCGCCGTTCCAGCGGACCCGGTAGCCACCGAGGCTCTGGTCGATGGCGACGGCCGCCATCGGGCGGGTCCGCGAGGTCGATTCCCCGCTGCCGGCGGCCCAGGCGGCACGGCCGGGGGTCGCACCCACGCCCGTTTCGCCGAGCAGGTCGCGGGCGAAATGGTCGAAGTCGCGTTCCCCGCTGGCGAGGTAGTGCAACCCGGAAAGACCGACCACGGTCTCCAGCGCATGGCCGCCGTCGAGCCGCAGGAACTGCCGGGCCGCGGCCTGCGAGAAGGCGCGCCGCAGCTTGCGCAGGGTGTCGGTGGCGAACTCCTGCGGCATCCCCTGGTCCGGGACCACGATGCCCTTCTCGATCTTGCTCGCCGCCAGGGCGGATTCCACCGCGGCGGCGAAGGCCGCGAGGCCGAGCCACTGGCGGGGCGGGG
>JAGXSL010000208.1 GCA_018333835.1 Lysobacteraceae bacterium | reverse complement strand
CCGATGCGGCGGGAGCCGACGAGGCGCTGCGGCGGCTCGCCGCCTCGACGCTGCGACGCGGCCTCTCACCGCGTGCGGCCGCGTGGTTCGACCGCATCGTCCCGGCCTTGGCGATGCAGGCGGCCGGCAGCGACGCCCCCGATGCCAGCCTCGCCCGCGGCATCGCCCTGCTCACCGCCATCGGCCGGCGCAGCAGCTATTTCGCCCTGCTGGCCGAGCAGCCGGCGGCGCTGGAGCGGCTCGCCGCGGTCTGCGCGCGCAGTGCGCTGCTGGCCGAGCGCCTCACCGAGCAACCGCTGCTGCTCGACGAGTTGCTCGACGTGCGTGCCGCCGGCCCCTTGCCCGAAGCCTCGGCCATCGCCCGCGACATCGCCGCCCTGGTGCCGGCGCAGGAGGATGCCGAAGCCGTGCTGCTCGCGCTGAACGAGCACCGCCACAGCCTGGCCTTCCGCATCGGGCTCGCCTGGCATGCCGGCCGGCTCGACGCGGTGGCCGCGACGCGCCTGCTGGCGGCGGTCGCCGAGGCGGTGCTGGGTGCGGTGCTGGCACTCGCCAGGCGCGAGGTCGAGCGTGCGCATGGCGGCATCGCCGGCGACGGTTTCGCGGTGCTGGGCTACGGCAGCATCGGTGCGCAGGAACTGGGCTTCGCCTCCGACCTCGACCTCGTGTTCGTGCACGGCGCCGACCCCGAGGCCGTGTCGACGGGCCCGCGGCCGCTCGATGCCTCGCGGTACTTCCTGCGCCTCGCCCAGAAGCTGGTCGCCCTGCTCGACACCCCGACCAGCGCCGGCAAGCTCTACGAGGTCGATGCGCGGCTGCGACCGGACGGCACCAAGGGCCTGCTGGTGGTCCACCACGACAGTTTCGCCGGCTACCAGCGCGAGCGCGCCTGGACCTGGGAGCACCAGGCCCTGGTGCGCATGCGGCCGCTGGCCGGCGATGCCGCGCTGCTGGGGCGGATCGAGGCCCTGCGCACCGAAATCCTGTGCCGGCCGCGCGAGCCCCTGGCCCTGGCCGCCGAGGTGCGGGCGATGCGCGAGCGGATGCGCCGCGAACGGGACCGCAGCGACGCCGCCCACTTCGACCTCAAGCAGGGCGAGGGCGGGCTGGTCGATCTCGAGTTCCTTCTGCAGCACGCGGTGCTGGCCCACGCCGGCCGGCACCCGGCCCTGTGCCGGCCGCGCCACAGTGCTTCGCTGCTGGCGGCCCTGGCCGCGGCCGGCGTGCTCGATCCGGGCACCGCCACCGCCCTGCGCGAGGCCCATGCGGTGCTGGTCGGGGCGGCGCTCGGCTGCACGCTCGGCCACCGGCCGCGCCGGGTGGCGCGGGGCGAGGCTCAGCTCGAAGCCGCGGCCGCCGCCATCGCCGCCGCCTGGGCGGCGCTGCCGGGCGGCAGCTGAAGCCCCAGGCGCTCGGCGAGCCGGGCCGCCAGTTGCGCGGTTTCGGTCCACGGCCGCACCGGCCAGGGTGCCAGGCCGGCCGCCAGCGGCCGCGCCCGGCCGCTTTCCAGCAGCTGCGCCAGCAAGCCGCGCAGGCGGCCGCTGGCGCGGTCCGGGGCGAGGATCGACAACGGCACCGCGGTGGCGGCGGCCTCGCTCAGCAGGTTGGCGGAGTCCGGCGTCACCACCAGGTGCTCGGCCCAGCCGAGCCAGCCGGGGTAGGGGTTGGGGCCGTCGGCCGGCGTGGCCCAGACCGTGCCGCGGCCGGCCAGCCGCGCACGCAGCCGGGCGACGAGCGGCGCCGGCGTGCGCCGCGAAGCGGTGACGAGCAGGGTGCCGCCGTCGCCGGCCTGCGCCGCGAGCAGCAGGTCGAGCGCCGCGTCCAGCATCGCGGCGTCCCAGCGGCAGGCGGCGGTGGGTGCGCCGAGGAGCAGCACGCGGCGCGGCGAGGCGGCCGCGGCACCCGCCGGCCAGGCCGCGCGCGCTGCCGCCAGCCAGTCGGCATCGACCGGGTTCAGGCTGCCGTGCAGGCCGAGCACGTTGTCGCCGTGCAGGCCGTCGTGGTGCGGCGCCACCACCAGGTCCCAGTGCCGGGGCGGGAGTCGCGGGTCGAGCACCTGCACCACCCGGCTGCCGCGTTCGCGCAGCAGGCGGGTGGCCAGCGCCGCCTGCCGTCCGCAACCGAAGGCCAGCGCCGGCGGCGTGGCGAGCCGCGCGGCGAATTCCGGGCCGAAGGCGTGGCCTGCCCCCGGCCAGCGCCGCGGCGCCACCAGGGCCCAGGGCCGGCGCGGCACGAGCGGCAACTCCTCCGCCGCAAGTCCCAGCGCCCCGGCCAGCGCGGTGACCTGCCGCCGGTTGCCGGCGGCACCGTCGTGGAGCAGCAGCAGGCGTGGCGGTTCGGCGACCATGGCCCGCGAGTGTGGCCCTGTCGTTGCCCGGGCCACAACGGGGTGTTGCGTTGCCGGGCATCGTCCGGCAATGCCCGGCCGCGATACTGGCCGCCGTCCCCCAACGTCCCCCGCCGACCCGGAGCCCCCGATGTCCAACGCCCTCGATGCCACCGCCCTCGACCAGCTCTTCCGCAGCGCCCGCACCCACAACGCCTGGCAGAAGAAGGACGTGCCCGACGCCCTGCTGCACCAGCTCTACGATCTGCTGAAGTGGGGGCCGACCAGCGCCAACTGCTCGCCGGCGCGCTTCGTGTTCGTGAAGTCGCCGGAGGCCAAGGCCCGGCTGAAGGAGGCGCTGACGCCGGGCAACGTCGAAAAGACCATGGCGGCACCGGTCACCGTCATCGTCGGCCAGGACCTCGCCTTCCCCGACACCCTGCCGCAGCTCTTCCCGCACGCCGACGCCCGCAGCTGGTTCGTCGGCGACGACGCCCTGATCGAGAGCACCGCCTTCCGCAACGCCACCCTGCAGGGGGCCTACCTGATCCTCGCGGCGCGCGCGCTGGGGCTCGACACCGGGCCCATGTCCGGCTTCGACGCCGCCAAGCTCGACGAGGCCTTTTTCGCCGGCACCCGCGTGCGCTCGAACTTCCTCGTCAACCTCGGTTACGGTGACCCGGCGGGCCTGTTCCCGCGCTCGCCGCGGCTGGCCTTCGACGAGGCCGCACGGATCGCCTGACCCAAGCTGCCTCGGCGCGGCCGCCGGCCGTGCCACCACCCGACCGGAGCACCGCCATGAAGAAACCCCTGCTCGCCCTCGCGCTCGCCACGTTCGCCAGCCCGGCGTTCGCCGCCGACGCCTTCAAGTTCGACGCCAGCCACACCTACATCGGCTTCGCCATCGACCACCTCGGCTTCGCCAAGACCCTGGGCGAGTTCCTGCGCTTCGACGGCACGTTGAAGCTCGACCGCGAGGACCTCACCCGCTCCTCGATCGAGGTCACGATCGACACCGCCAGCATCGACACCGACCAGCCGGATTTCGACGAGCACCTGCGCTCGGCCGATTTCTTCCACGTCGCCGAGCACCCGGCCATGACCTTCCGCAGCACCGCGGTCGAGGACCTCGGCGAGGGTCGGCTCAAGGTCACCGGCGACCTGAGCCTGCTCGGCACCACCCGGCCGGTGGTGCTCGACACCCGGCTCAACCGGGTGGCGATGCACCCCTTCCGTCCGAGCATCGAGGTGGCGGGTTTCTCGGCCACCACCACCATCGACCGCACCGCCTTCGGCATGGGCAAGTACGCGCCGGCGGTCGGCACCCAGGTCGAGATCCGCATCGAGGCCGAGTTCAACCGCGAGGTCGCGGCGCGCTGAACGGCTCGCCGGCCGGGCGGTGGGCGGGGCACAATCCGCGCATGTCCCCGCGTTTCCGACCGGCCGCCGAGCGCGGCCGCTTCACCGACCCCGGTTTGTCCGGGGTCGCCGCCTTCAGCCATGCCGGGGCCTTCGACCGCGACTGGCTCGGTTTCGGCGCCCTGCGCGTGCTGAACCGCCTCGAACTGGCGCCGGGGCAGGCCCTGCCGCCGGCGCGACGCGCCAACATGGAGATCCTGAGCCTGGTGCTCGACGGCCAGTTCCGCAGCCGTTCGCAGGCCGGCGACAGCGGCCCGCTGGCGGCCGGCCAGTGGCACCGGCTGGCCGCCGGGGCCGGGGTCGACGCGATCGAGGAGAACCCCGACCCGCAGCGCCCCCTGCGCCTGCTGCAACTCTGGGTGCAACCGCGCCACAGCAATGCCCGTCCGCTGGCCGCCGTGGCCGCGCCGGCGCCGGGCGACGCCCTCGTCGCCGCGCCGCCCGGACACCGCCCGGCCCCGGTCTTCGACTGGGACGTGGCCGCCACCCTGCAACGCCGGGCGCTGGCCCCGGGCGGCAGCCTGCCGCTGCCGGCGGGGGCCTGCTGGATCGAGGCTCTGGGCGGCGAAGCCAGCCTGGGCGGGGGCCTGCTGCGTGCCGGCGACGGGGTCGCCGTCGCCGCCGGCGAAGGCCGGGTCCTGGTCTCGTCCTTCGGCGCCGACCTGCTGCTGCTGGAACTGCCGGCCACCGCCGCGAACGGCTAGACTGCCGGCCCCGCCGTCCTCGCATCGCCCGCCATGCCGCGCACCGACGCCACCGCCCAGAAGCCCGCGAACGCCGAGCGCGTCTACACGGTGCGCCGCGCCGACCTGCCGCTCAGCTGCCCGATGCCGGAGATGGCGCTCTGGAACTCGCACCCGCGGGTGTACCTGCCGATCGAGGACGAGGGCGGGCAGTCGACCTGCCCCTACTGCGGCGCCCAGTACCGGCTGGTCGGCTGAAGGCCGGCCGCCGGCGTGCGCCCGCTGCGCGTCGTGCAACTGCTGCCGGCCCTGGAGGCCGGTGGCGTCGAGCGCTCCACCCTCGAGATCGCGGCGGCGCTGGTCGCCGCCGGGCACGACTCGCACGTCGTCTCCGCCGGCGGCCGGCTGGTAGCGGCGCTGGAGGCGGCCGGCAGCACCCACCACACGCTGGCGATCGGGGCCAAGTCGCTGGCCACGCCTTTCCGCCTGCCGGCGCTGCGCCGGAGGCTCGCCGCGCTGCGGCCGGACATCGTCCACGCCCGCTCGCGCTTGCCGGCCTGGTTGGCGCTCGGCGCGCTGCGCGGGCTGCGGCCGCGGCCGGCTTTCGTCACCACCGTGCACGGGCTCAATTCACCCGGCTTCTACAGCGGCGTGATGACCCGCGGCGACGCGGTGGTCTGCGTCTCGGCGACGGTGCGCGCCCATATCCTGCGGCACTGGCCCGCGGCCGCCGGCCGGATCGTGGTCATCCCGCGTGGCATCGACCCGGCGCAGTTCCCGCGCCACCCGCGGCCCGACCCGGTGGCGGCGGCCGCGCTGCGCGCCGAACTCGGCCTCGGCCCGGCCACCCGGGTGCTGCTGATGCCGGGCCGCGGCACCCGGCTCAAGGGCCACGGCCACGCCGTGCGCCTGCTGGCGGCGTTGCGCGGGCAGGGCCACGATGTCGCGCTCTGGCTGCTCGGTGCCCGCCAGCCGGGCCGCGAGGACTACCTCGCCGGGCTCCAGGCCGAAGCCGCCGCGCTCGGCGTCGCCGACCGCCTGCACATCGCACCGCCGCGCAGCGCGGTGGTGCCGGCCTACGCCGGTGCCGACCTCGTGCTGCAGCTCTCCGACCAGCCGGAGGCCTTCGGTCGCACCGTGATCGAGGCGCTGGCGGTGGGCGTGCCGGTGCTGGGCTGGGCGCACGGCGGGGTGGGCGAGATCCTCGCCGCCTGCTGGCCGGCCGGCGCGGTGCCCCTGGGCGATGCCGGCGCGCTCACGGCGCGGGCCGCCGCCCTGCTCGATGCGCCGCCCCCGCTGCCGGCCGCGCTGCCGTACGCTCTGGCCGACATGCAGTCCGCCACCCTCGACCTCTATGCGCGACTCGCTGATTGAGCGCATCGCCCGGCTGGCGCCCTGGTGGGTGCTGGCGCAGGTGGCCTGCTGGCCCTGGCGCGCCGTGGCCGAGGCCCTGCTCTCGCTCGGCGCCCTGCTCGGCTTCGCCCTGCTGCTCGCCACCCGCTTCCGCGGTGGCATCCGGGTGATGGGGCACGAGGCCTGGGCGCTCACCACCATCCTGTTCCTCGGCTACTGGCTGCCGCAGCTGTTCTCGGTGCCGCTCGCCATCGACCCGCTGCACAGCGCCACCGAGACCTTGAAGGACCTGCGCTACTTGCCCTTCCTCTGGCTCGCGGCGATGGCGGTGGCGACCGCGCACGGCCGCCGGGTGGTCGGGCGGGGCCTCGGCCTGCTGGTCGGGCTGTGGACCGTCGACGCCCTGCTGCAGGCGCTGTTCGGCCACAGCCTCGGTGGGCCGGCGGTGGCCGACCGGCTCTCCGGCATCTTCGGCGCCGGCAACCTCAAGCTCGGCCTGGTGCTCGCCAGCCTCTCCCCCTTCCTGCTGCTGCCGGCGGCGCGGCGCGGCCCGCTGCCCTGGGCGCTCGCCGCCACCGCGATCGGCGTGGTCGTGCTGCTGGCCGGCGCGCGCGCGGCCTGGCTCAGCTACGGCCTCGTGCTCGCCTACACCGCCTGGCAGGCCTGGGGCCTGCGCCGGGCCGCGCTCGGGCTCGCCGCCGGCGGCCTGCTCGCCTTCGGCCTCGCCTCCGCTTTCAGCGATTTCCTCGGGCCGCGGCTGGAGCGCACGCTCGCCGTGCTGGAGGGCGACGGCGCCGGGCTCGACTTCGCCCTTTCCGGCCGCGTCGTGCTGTGGACGACCACGCTGCGGATCATCGCCGAACACCCGCTGACCGGTGTCGGCACCGACAACTTCCGCGCCGCCTACCGGGACCATTCGGAGGCGGACGACCCGTTCGTCGGGCACGGCCACGAAGGGGCCTTCCATGCCCACCAGATCGTGCTCGAAGTGCTGGCCGAGACCGGCGTGCTCGGCCTCTTGTTCTGGCTCGCGGCGGTGGCCGTCGCCCTGCGCGCCTGGCGCTTCGCCGCGCCGGCGGCGCGCCAGCGGGCCGGGCCGGCAGCGCTGGCGCTGGCGGTGACGGTGTTCCCGCTCAACACCCACCTCGCCTTCTACTCGACCTTCTGGGGCGGCCTGACCCTGCTGCTGGCTGCGCTCTACGCCGGCAGCCTGCTGGCTCGCGACGGCCTGCCGGAGGCGGCCGCGCCGGCCGGCGAGCCTCCACGGGACGGCCAGCCCGGAGCGACATCCAGCGACCACCAGCCGGCCCTGCCGGGTTCGATCGGCAGGGCCCGGTGAGCCAGCCGGCACCGGCCTGCCCCGGCGTGGTCCTGCTCGGCCTCCTGCTGCGCGCGCTGGCACGCGCGCCGGAGGGCCTGCGGCGCGGGCTGGCGGCGGCCCTGGCGGTCCCGGGCCGCTGGCTGCTGCGGCGGCGCTGGCGGGTGGCGGCGGCCAACCTGGCGCGCTGCTTCCCCGGCGAGCCCCCCGACGCCACGGCGGCCCGGCTCGCCGCCCACCGGCGGGCCTTCTGGCAGGCGTTTACCGACCAGCCGCGAGCCTGGTTCGCGCCGGCCGGCCGGCTCGCCGCCGAGGCCCGCATCGAGGGCCTCGAACACCTGCACGCGGCGGCCGCGGCCGGGCAGGGCGTGCTGCTGCTGACCGGCCACCTGCTGCCCACCGAGCCGGGCCTGCGCGCCGTGGTCGAGGCGCTGGGCGGCCCGGTCGGGCTGGTGATCCGCCGCCACCACCGCCACCCCTGCATCGAGCGTCTGGTCGATGGTGCCCGCCGCGCCCGGCTCGGCCCGACCTTCGGCAAGTTCGAGACCCGCGCCCTGCTGCGCCACCTGCGCGACGGCGGCCGGGTCGCCTACCTCGCCGACCAGGACCACCGCGAGGCCCCGGCCTTCGTGCCGTTCTTCGGCATCCCGGCGGCGACCTTCCCCAGCATCCCGGACCTGCTGCGCGCCGGCCGGGCTCGGCTGCTATTCCTTGCCGTGCGGCGCGAGGCCGGCGGCTACGCCATCCGCATCGCCCCGACCGACCTCGAACCCCTGCAGGACGACCCGGTGGCCTTCGCCGCCGGCTACATGGCCCTGCTCGAGGCCGCCGTGCGCGAAGCCCCGGCCCAGTACTTCTGGATGCACCAGCGCTTCAAGACCCGGCCGCCGCAGACGGCGCCCTCCACGGAGGCGCCGCCTTGAAAATCGGTCCGATCGAGATCCGCTGGCACCGCAGGCGGGAGGCGACGCCGTCGCCAGCCGCCACCTTGGCCGCAGTCCCGACCTCGGCACCGGCCACAACCCCGGCCCCGCCGGTACCGGGTCAGCTGCATTTCACCTGCAACGTCTGCGGCACCCCGGTCCTGGCCACGCGCGAAACCCTTGGCCGCGAGACGCCGAACTGTTCCGGCTGTGGTTCGACGCTGCGCTTCCGTTCGATCATCGCCCTGCTGGGCCAGGCCCTGGGGCGTGGCGATACGCCGCTTCCCGCTTGGCCTGCCGACCAGCGCATCGCCGGCCTCGGCCTGAGTGACTGGCCGGGCTACGCGAGCCGCCTCGCCATGGTCTGCGACTACGTGAACACGCATTTCCATGCCCACCCACGGCTCGACATCTGCGCGCCGCCGCGTGAATGGTGGGGGCGTTTCGATTTCCTGCTTTCCAGCGATGTGTTCGAGCATGTCCTGCCGCCGGTCGAGGCCGCTTTCGCGGGCAGCTATCGACTGCTCAAGCCCGGTGGCGTGCTGGTGCTGACGGTGCCCTGCATCCCCGAGGCCCGGACCCGCGAGCACTACCCGGACGCGGTCGGCTACCGGGTCGAAACCGACGGTCGGGTGCTGCTGCGGCGGGCCGACGGCACGGAATACCCGGCCGCCGAGCCGGTGTTCCATGGCGGCCCGGGTGCCACGCTGGAGATGCGGCTGTTCGGTGCGTTCGACCTGCAGGCCGGGCTGGAAGCTGCCGGATTCGAGGCGGTGCGCTTCCATCCCGAGCCCTACCTCGCCGCCGGCGTGGTCCACGAGGGGCCGTTCTCGCTACCGCTGACCGCCCGCAAGCCGCTTGATGCGGCCGCTCAAGCCTCCCGGTAGGCCTCGCCCCGCTCGCCGTCGGGCTGGGTCTTGAAGCGCTGGTGCAGCCACAGGTACTGCTCGGGTGCGCGCCGGATCATCGCCTCCAGCACCGCCATCACCCGTGCGGTGTCGGCGCTCGGGTCGGCGGAAGGGAAGCCCTCCAGCGCCGGCAGCACTTCGAGGTGGTAGCTGCCGTCCTCGCGGCGGGCGTGGAAGAAGGGCAGCACGGCGGCGCCGGAGAGCCGGGCGAGCTGGTGGGTCGAGGTCAGGCTCCAGGCCGGACGGCCGAAGAAGGGCACGAACACGCTCTCGCCGCGCCGGCTTTCCTGGTCGGGGGCGAACCACAGCACGCCGCCGGCCTTCAGGTGCTTGAGGGCCGGACGCAGTTCGTCGCGGCCGAACATGGCGCAGGCGTAGCGCAGGCGGCCGGCCTTGACCGCCCACTCCAGCGCGGCGCCGCCGTGCGGCCGGTACATGCCGGCGACCGCGCCGTGGCGGGTCAGCAGGCGGGCGCAGAGTTCGAGGTGGACGAAATGCGCCGACACCAGCAGCACGCCCTTGCCACGGCCCTGGGCGGCTTCGAGATGGTGCAGGCCGGCGATGGTGTAGCGCGGCGAGCCGTCGCCGACCCGGCCCCACCAGGCGCGGGCAAACTCGAACAGGCCGATGCCGGTCTGGCGCAGGTTCTCGCGGGCCACCCGGCGGCGGGCGGCGGGGTCCAGTTCGGGGAAGCACAGCGCGAGGTTGGCCTCGACCACCCGCCGCCGTCGCGGCAGCAGGTGCCAGAGCAGGCCGCCGAGGAACGCCCCGACGCGGCGCTGCACGCCCCCCGGCATGCGCCCGGCGCACCAGCCGAAGGCGAGGCCGAGCCAGGCCGGCCAGTGGCGGGGGGCGAGCGGCGGGGTGCCGGGCGAGGTCGGGCTGGCGGCGTGCATGCGTCGATTCTAGCGGCTGCTAGCGGCCTGCTACCCTTCGCGCATGTCGATGACCCTCGGCCGGCGCCTGCTGCTGGCGCTTTATTCCGCCCTGCTCTGGCTGCTCCTGCCGGTGACGCTCTACCACCTCGTCTGGCGCGGCCTGCGCCAGCGCGACTACCTGCTGCGCTGGAGCGAGCGCTACGCCCAGCTCGACGCCCTGCCCGGGCTGCCGGCCGGGGCGATCTGGGTGCACGCGGTCTCGGTGGGCGAGGTCAATGCCGCCATCCCTCTGGTCAACGCCCTGCGCGAACGCCATCCCGAGCGGCCGCTGCTGGTCACCACCATCACCCCGACCGGCTCGGCCCGCGTGCGGGCGCTGTGGGGGGATTCCGTCCACCACGTCTACCTGCCCTACGACCTGCACGGCATGGTGCGGCGCTTCCTGGCGCGGGTGCGGCCGGCGCTCGCCGTGGTGATCGAGACCGAACTGTGGCCCAACCTGTTCGTGGCCTGCGCCCGCGCTGGGGTGCCGGTGGTGATCGCCAATGCCCGGCTCTCCGAACGTTCCCTGCGCGGCTACCGCTGGATGGGGCCGCTGATCCGGCTGGCGCTCTCCGGCGTGCGCCTGGTGGCGGCGCAGTCCGAGGCCGATGCCGCCCGCTTCCGCGTGCTGGCCGGCGACCGGGTGCGCATCGAGGTGAGCGGTAATCTGAAATTCGACCAGCCGCTGCCGCAGGCCAGCCGCGAGGAGGCGCTGGCCTGGCGGCAGGCCGACGGCCGCCGCCCGGCCTGGGTCGCCGCCAGCACCCATGCCGACGAGGAGGAGGCCGTGCTGCAGGCCCACCTGCGGCTGCGCGCCCGCCATCCCGACGCGCTGCTGCTGTGGGCGCCGCGCCATCCGGAACGCTTCGCGGCGGTGGCGGCACGGGTGCGCGAGGCCGGGCTGGCGCTCGACCGCCGCAGCCGCGAGCGCCGCCCCGGCCCCGATTGCGCGGTGTTCCTGATCGACAGCCTCGGCGAGTTGCCGGGCTTCCTCGCCGCCGCCGACGTCGCCTTCGTCGGTGGCAGCCTGGTGCCGCTGGGCGGCCACAACCTGCTGGAGCCGGCCGCGCTCGGCGTGCCGGTGCTGAGCGGGCCGCACACCTTCCACTTCGTCGAGATCAGCGCCCTGCTGCACGAAGTGGGGGCGCTGGAGACGGTGACCGACGCCGATTCGCTGGCCGCCGCCGTCGCCGGGCTCTGGGCCCACCCGGAGCGCGCGCGGGAACGCGGCCGTGCCGGCCGGCAGCGGATCGACCGCGAGCGCGGCGCGCTGTCGCGCACGCTGGCCCTGATCGACGGGGTGCTGGCGCCGGGCGGTTGAGCCGCGGCGCGCGGCCGGCCGCGGCCTTCAGCGGCTGGCGTCGAGCAGGGCCTCGGCGTCGGCGGTGAGCAGGCGGTTCACCGCCTCGATGTCGGCCGGCACCAACGCGCCGGCGGCCTGCTTCAGCGCCAGCTGGTTGACGAGGAAGGCGTGGCGGGCCTGGGCGAACTGGGTCTGGGCGGCGAACAGGGCCTGCTGGGCGAGCAGCACGTCGACCACGGTGCGGGTGCCGACCTCGAGGCCAGCCTCGCCGGCCTCCAGCGCGGCCCGCGCCGAGACCACGGCCAGCCGGCGGGCTTCCACCTCGGCGGCGCCGGCGGCCAGCGAGCGGTAGGCGTTGCGGGTCTGGCGCACCACGCCGCGGCGCTGCTGCTCCAGCTGCTCGGCGGCCAGTTCGCGGTCGGCCACCGCCCGCTGCACCCCGGCCCGGGTGGCGAAGCCGGTGAAGATCGGCACGTTGAGGGTGAGGCCGATGCTGTGGCCGTCGCTCTGGCCGTCGGCCGGGAAGTTGAAGTTGCCCGAGCCGCGCGTGCCCCAGGTGGTGCTGTCGTTCCAGCCGGCGCCGAGGCTCAGGGTCGGGTAGTGCGCGGCGCGCGCGGCCTCGACCCCGGCACCGGCGGCGTCGAGCCGCAGCTCGGCCGATTGCAGGGCCGGGTTGCCGGCCAGTGCACGCTCGACCCAAGCCTCGAGGCCCTCGGCGTCCTCGAGGCGCGGCTGGAAATCCGGGCGCAGGCCGCGCAGGCCCGAAAGCGGCTGGCCGGTGATCTCGGCCAGCGCCTCGCGGGCGTCGTCGAGCCGGGTGCCGGCGGCGATGGCGTTGGCGCGGGCGCCGTCGAAGCTGGCGCGCGCCTCGTGGACGTCGGTGATCGGTGCCAGGCCGACCTCCAGCCGGGTCTCGGCCTGCTCGAGCTGGCGCCGGGCGGCGGCCTCCTGCGCACTCGCCGAGGCGAGCGCCTCGATCGCGGTCAGCACGTCGAAGTAGGCGGTGGCCACGCGCACGCCCAGCGCCTGCTCGGCGGCCAGCCGGTCGGCCTCGGCGGCGGCGGCTTGGGCGCGGGCGGCGGCCAGCCGGCGGTAGTCGGCGTGGTCGTAGATCGACTGCGAGAGGTTCACCCCGACGCTGCGGGTGCGGACATCGGAGCTGCCGGTGCTGCGACCGAAGAGGACCTGGCCGGGGTTGGCCGGGTCGGGCTGGGTGCCCACCGAGGTGCTGTCGCCCTGCTGTTCGGTCAGGCTGGCCTGGGCGGCGATCTGCGGCAGCAGCGCGGCCCGGGCCTGGGTCGCGCCGGCGCGGGCGGCGGCGGCGCGGGCCTCGGCGGCGGCGAGCTGCGGGTCGCCCTGGCGCGCCAGTTCGAAGGCGCGCATCAGGTCGGCGGCGGAGACGGTACCGGCGGAGCCGGCCAGCAGCAGGGCGAAGGCGAGGGGACGCAGGCGCATGGGGGGTCCTTGGGGCGCGCGGGGATCGGGGTTCGGGAACTCAGAGGCGGAAGCGGGCGCGCGGGGCGTGGCCGTCGAGGTAGGGCAGGTCGGTCTCGAACAGGCTTTCCACGATCGGGCCGTCCGCGCCCAGCCGCAGGCAGACCGCCTCCTGCGCCGGAGCCTCGCCGCGCACGCCGACCAGCCGGCCACCGGGACGCAGCCAGCCGATGCAGCGCGCCGGCAGTTCGGCCACCGCGCCGCCGAGCAGGATGGCGTCGAAGCGGCCGGCGCCGTCCCAGTGGTCGAGATGGCAGGCCTCGATCCGCACATTGCCGTAGCCCTGCGCGGCCACGCGCTGGCGAGCGGCGGCGGCGAGGTCGGCATGGCGCTCCAGCGCCAGCACCGAGCGGGCGAGGCGGCCGAGGCAGGCGCTGAGGAAGCCGCTGCCGGCGCCGATCTCCAGCACCTCGTCGGTGGGGGCGAGGTCGAGCGCCTGCAGCAGCCGGCCCTCGACCACCGGCTTGAACATCGACTCCCCGTGCGCCAGCGGCAGGGCGAGGTCGGCGAAGGCGAGGCGGCGGTGCTGCGGCGGCACGAAGTCCTCGCGCGGCACGGCGGACAGGGCCTCCAGCACGCGGCGGTCGAGCACCTCCCAGGGGCGGACCTGCTGCTCCACCATCGCGTGGCGGGCCTGGTTGAAATCGATCGGCATGGCGGGGGGTCCTCGATGCGGGGTCGGCTAGTTTACGGGCAAGCGTCCCGCGACCGGCCCAGACTGCCCGAGGCCGGGGTCCCGGGGCAGTGACGAAGGTCACCGGGACGGAGGGCAGGGGGCGGCATGGGCGCGCAGGAACAGGTCGACGCAGCGTTCGACGTGGAGCGCCAGGCGCTCCGGCGACGGCGGCGGGCACAGGCCGATCAGGCAGCGCAGGTGCTCCAGGCCCTTCAGCAGCACGAAGAACTGCGCGGCGGCCTCGCGCGGGTCGTCGAGGGCGAGCTGGCCACCGGCCTGCACGCCGCGCAGGAACCCCTCCATCTCGTCCAGCACGCGCTTCGGGCCGGCGGCGAAGTACAGCGCGGCCAGCCGGCCGTTGCCCTGGCCCTGCGCCGCCATGGTGCGGTTGAGTTGCAGCGCGTCCTCGCTGAAGACCAGCGCCACGAAGGCGCGGCCGATGGCGACCAGGGCGTCGCGCAGCGGCAGGCCGTCGGGGCGTTCGAACAGGCCGTGCGGCAGCTGCTGCCGGCAGCGGGTCTCGACGGCGGCGGTGAACAGCCCTTCCTTGTCGCCGAAGTGGCTGTAGATGGTGAGCTTGGAGACGCCGGCGGCCTGCGCGATCGCTTCGAGGCTGACCGCCTCGAAGCCGTGCTGGCAGAACAGCGCGCCGGCGGCCTCGATCAGGGCGGCGCGCTTCTCCGGGTCCTTGGGGCGGCCGGGGGTGCCGGCGCGGGCGGGATTCGTCACGCGGATTTTATTGAACCGGGCGGTTTGGAAAAGATAGCATACCGCCGAGTTCATGAATCCGGCCCCCGCCATGCCTCCCCGCCGCCCGCTCCCCTCCGCCGCCGCGATCGCGGCCCTGCTGCTGACGGCCCTGCTGACCACCGGCTGCGGCCGCGATGCCGCGCCGGTGGAGGCCCCGCGGCCGGTGCTGGTGCAGCAGCCCGAACCGGCCGGGGTGGCGGTGCAGGCCTTCGCCGGCGAGGTGCGGGCGCGCCACGAGACCCTGCTCGCCTTCCGCGTCGCGGGCGAGTTGGCGGGCCGCGAGGTCGAGGTCGGCGAGCGCGTCCGCGCCGGCCAGGTGCTGGCCCGGCTCGATGCCGAGGATCTGCGGCTCGCCCGCGAGGCCGCCGAGGCCCGGCTGCGGGCCGCCGAGGCCGAGGCCCGGCTCGCCGAGGCCGAGTTCGAGCGGGTCCGCGTGCTGTTCGATCGACAACTCGTGAGCCGCTCGCTGTTCGATGCCCGCCAAAGTGCGCTGGACGCCGCCCGCGCCCAGGCCGGGCAGGCCCGCGCGCAGGCACGGGTGGCCGCCAACCAGGCCGACCACGGCGTGCTGCGCGCGCCGGCCGACGGCGTGGTGGCGCAGCGTTTCGTCGAGGTCGGGCAGGTGCTGGCGGCGGGGCAGCCGGCCTTCGCGCTCGCCGAGGACGGCGGACGCGAGGTCGCCATCGCCCTGCCCGAATCGGCGCTGGCGCACCACGCGCTCGGCCAGCCGGTGCAGGTCGAGCTCTGGACCGCGCCCGGGCGCCGGCTGCCGGGCCGCATCCGCGAGATCGCCCCGGCCGCCGACCCGGCGACCCGCACCTACGCCGCCCGCGTGGCCATCGAGGTTCCCGCGGGGGTCGCCGTCGAACTCGGGCAGAGCGCCCGCGTCCATGCCGTCCGCACCGGGCCGGTGGCGCTGCGCGTGCCGCTCTCGGCCCTGACCGAGGCCGACGGCCGGCCGGCGCTCTGGGTGCTGGCCGCGGACCGCCGCAGCGCCCGCCGGGTGGCGGTGACGATCGGCCCCTTCGGCGAGACCCACGTGCCGGTGCTGGACGGGCTCGACCCCGCGGACTGGGTGGTGGTGGCCGGCGTGCATCTGTTGCGCGAGGGCCAGCCGCTCAAGCCGCTGGACCGCGACAACCGCCCGCTGCCGGCCGCGGCGGCCGCACCGGCTGCGGTGGTCGCACCGGCCGCGGCGGTCGCCGGCACGGCCGGCTGAACGCCGATGGCCGGTTCCTTCAACCTCTCCGCCTGGGCGCTGAAGAACCGCGCCCTCGTGCTGTACGCGATGGTCGTGCTCGCCATCGTCGGCGTCTTCAGCTACCAGCGGCTCGGGCAGTCCGAGGACCCGCCCTTCACCTTCAAGATCATGGTGGTGCAGACGCTCTGGCCGGGCGCCACCGCCGAGGAGGTGGCGCGCCAGGTCACCGACCGCATCGAGAAGGAGCTGATGGAGACCGGCCAGTACGAGTTCATCCGCTCCTACTCGCGGGCCGGCGAGTCGATGGTCATGTTCATGGCCAAGGACTCGATGGTCTCGGCCGAGCTTCCGGCGCTGTGGTACACGGCGCGCAAGAAGATCGGCGACATCCGCCACACCCTGCCGGCCGGCATCGTCGGGCCGTTCTTCAACGACGAGTTCGGCGACACCTTCGGCACCATCTACGCGCTGCAGGCCGAGGGGCTGGACTACGCCACGCTGGAGGACTACGCCGAGCGCATCGAACTGGCCCTGCACCGCGTGCCCGACGTCGCCAAGGTCGAGCTGATCGGCTTACAGCAGGAGACGATCTGGATCGAACTCTCGAACACCAAGCTCGCCACCCTCGGCGTGCCGCTGGAGGCGGTGCAGCGCGCCATCGACGCCCAGAACGCGGTGGTCGGCGCCAGTTTCTTCGAGACCCCGAGCCACCGCGTCAAGCTGCGCGTCAGCGGCGCCTTCGACTCGGTCGAGGCCATCCGCCAGTTCCCGATCCGCGTCGGCGAGCGCAGCTTCCGGCTCGGCGACGTGGCCGAGGTGCACCGCGGCTTCGTCGACCCGGCGGCACCGCGCATGCGCTTCCTGGGCGAGGACGCCATCGGCATCGGTGTCTCGATGCGCAAGGGCGGCGACATCCTCGAACTCGGCGAGCGGCTGGAAGTCGAGTTCGCCCGACTGCAGGAGACGCTGCCGGCCGGCATGACCCTGACCCAGGTCGCCGACCAGCCGGCGGCGGTGCGCGCTTCGGTGGGCGAGTTCGTGCGTGTGCTGGCCGAGGCCCTCGTGGTGGTGCTGCTGGTCTGCTTCCTGAGCCTCGGCTGGCGTTCCGGCCTGGTGGTCGCGCTGTCGATCCCGCTGGTGCTGGCGATGACCTTCACCAGCATGTACTTCCTCGACATCGGCCTGCACAAGGTCTCGCTTGGCGCGCTCATCCTCGCACTCGGCCTGCTGGTCGACGACGCCATCATCGCCATCGAGATGATGCAGGTGAAGATGGCGCAGGGCCTCGACCGGCTGGCGGCGGCGGCCTACACCTACCAGAGCATGGCCTTCCCGATGCTCACCGGCACGCTGATCACCGCCGCCGGCTTCCTGCCGATCGCCACCGCCGCCTCCAGCACCGGCGAATACACCCGCTCGATCTTCCAGGTGGTGGTGCTGGCGCTGGTGCTGAGCTGGGTGGCCGCGGTGGTGTTCATCCCCTACCTCGGCGACAAGCTGCTGCCGGACCGTGCGGCGATGCAGGCGAGCCGCAGCGCCGGCTTCGGCGCCGCCGTCCGGCGCGAACTGGCGCGCCGCCTTCCGCCCCGCCTCGGCGTGCTCGTCGCCCCCGTCGCCGCTCCGCCGGAAGACCCCTACGCCACGCCCTTCTACCGCCGCTTCCGCGAGACGGTGGCCTGGAGCGTGCGCCACCGCAAGACCGTGATCGCCCTCACCGTGCTCGCTTTCGCGGTCTCGGTGGCGATGTTCCGCTTCGTGCCACAGCAGTTCTTCCCGTCCTCGACCCGGCTGGAGCTGATGGTCGACCTGGAACTGGCCGAGGGCAGCTCGATGCGGGCCACTGAGGCGGCGGCGCAGCGGCTGGAGGCGCGGCTTGCCGGCCATCCGGACATCGTCGATTTCGTCGCCTACGTCGGTTCCGGTTCGCCGCGCTTCTACCTGCCGCTCGACCAGAAGCTGCCGCAGGCCAACTTCGCCCAGTTCGTGCTGCGCACGCCCGACATCGAGGCCCGCGAGGCGGTGAAGACCTGGCTGCAGGGCGTGCTGGACACCGAGTTCAGCGATCTGCAGGGCCGCGTGACGCGGCTGGAGAACGGCCCGCCGGTCGGCTTCCCGGTGCAGTTCCGCGTCTCCGGCGAGCACGTCGACGAGGTGCTGCGGATCGCCCGCGAGGTCAAGGAGCAGGTCCGCGCCAACCCGCATGTGCGCAACGCCAACCTCGACTGGGACGAACCCAACAAAGTGGTCCGGCTGGTGCTCGACCAGGACCGCGCCCGCGCCCTCGGCGTCACCTCGTCCGAACTCGCGACCTTCCTGCGCGGCTCGCTCTCGGGCACGCCGGTCAGCACCTTCCGCGAGGGCAACGAGCTGATCCAGATCCTGCTGCGAGGCCCGGAGCCGGAGCGCACCCTGCTCGAAGGGCTGGGGTCGCTGGCGGTGCCGACCGCCAGCGGGCGGAGCGTGCCGCTCGAACAGCTGGCCGACATCGAGTACGGCTTCGAGCACGGCATCCTCTGGCACCGCAACCGCCTGCCCACGGTGACCGTGCGCGCCGACGTCGAGACCGGCATCACCCCGCCGACGGTGACCGCGGAGATCCTGCCGCGGCTGGAGGGCATCCGCGCCGCGCTGCCGCCCGGCTTCCTGCTGGAGACCGGCGGCACGGTCGAGGACTCGGCCCGCGGCAGCCGCTCGGTGGCGGCCGGCATGCCGCTGCTGCTGTTCGCCGTGGTCACCCTGCTGATGCTGCAGCTGAAGAGCTTCTCGCGCACCGCGATGGTGCTTCTGACCGCCCCGCTCGGGCTGATCGGCGTGACCTGGTTCCTGCTGGTCCCGCAGGTGCCCTTCGGCTTCGTCGCCATGCTCGGCACCATCGCGCTCTCCGGCATGATCATGCGCAATGCGGTGATCCTGATCGACCAGATCGAGCGCGACATCGCCGAGGGCATGGCGCCCTTCGCGGCGGTGGTCGAGGCCACGGTGCGGCGCTTCCGGCCGATCGTGCTGACCGCCTTGACCGCCGTGCTGGCGATGATCCCGCTCTCGCGCAGCGTGTTCTTCGGCCCGATGGCGGTCGCCATCATGGGCGGCCTGATCGTCGCCACCGCGCTGACCCTGCTGTTCCTGCCGGCGCTGTACGCGGCGTGGTTCCGCATCAAGGCCCCGCCGCCCGCCCCGCGTTACTGACGGGGTGTGCAGCCTTCATGGCGGCGCGGCGGTTTTCGCGGTCTAATGCAGGCCGGAAGCAGGGGTGCCCGTCGCCGGGCTGAGAGAGACCCTTC
Source organism: Lysobacteraceae bacterium (assembly GCA_018333835.1). GTDB lineage: Bacteria > Pseudomonadota > Gammaproteobacteria > Xanthomonadales > Xanthomonadaceae > Silanimonas. Next base: position 2,286 of record JAGXSL010000208.1, on the reverse strand, counting down.
GAACCTGATGCGGGTGACGCCGCCGTAGGGAGACTTCGACGCGCCGATGAGCGCTCCTGCCCGCAACCCACGCCCCACGGGGCCCCGAGCAGAGCGCCATCGAATGAACGCCGTCGCCAAGGAACTGCTGGACAAGACCCGCCAGCTCTCCGCAGAAGTCACCCGCCCGATCCCCGGCTCGAAGAAGATCCACGTCGAAGGCTCGCGCCCCGACCTGCGCGTGCCGATGCGCGAGATCGCGCTGTCGAACACGCCGCGCACGGTGGGCTTCGAGAAGAACGCGCCGCTCGCCGTCTACGACACCTCGGGGCCGTACACCGACCCGGAGGTCGACATCGACCTCGCCCGTGGCCTCGCGGCGCTGCGCGCGCGCTGGATCGCCGAGCGCGGCGACACCGAGGTGCTGGGCGGCCTGAGTTCGGCCTTCGGCCGCGCCCGCGAGCACGACGCCAAGCTCGACAGCCTGCGTTTCCCGAACCGGGCGCTGCCGCGGCGCGCCAAGGCCGGCGCCAACGTCACCCAGATGCACTATGCCCGCCGCGGCATCATCACGCCGGAGATGGAGTTCATCGCCATCCGCGAGAACCAGCGCCTCGAAGCGATCCGCGAGGCGCACCTGCTGAAGCAGCACCCGGGTGAAGCTTTTGGCGCCGTACTGCCGGCGCGCATCACGCCGGAGTTCGTGCGCGACGAGGTGGCCCGCGGCCGCGCCATCATCCCGGCCAACATCAACCACCCGGAACTGGAGCCGATGATCATCGGCCGCAACTTCCTGGTGAAGATCAACGCCAATATCGGCAATTCGGCGGTCAGCTCGGGCATCGCCGAGGAAGTCGAGAAGCTGGTCTGGGCGATCCGCTGGGGTGGCGATACGGTGATGGATCTCTCCACCGGCCGGCACATCCACGAGACCCGCGAGTGGATCCTGCGCAACTCGCCCGTTCCCATCGGCACGGTGCCGATCTACCAGGCGCTGGAGAAGGTCGATGGCCGTGCCGAAGAGCTCACCTGGGAGCTGTTCCGCGACACGCTGATCGAGCAGGCCGAGCAGGGTGTCGACTACTTCACCATCCACGCCGGCGTGCTGCTGCGCTATGTGCCGCTCACCGCCCGCCGCGTCACCGGCATCGTCAGCCGCGGCGGCTCGATCATGGCGAAGTGGTGCCTGGCGCACCACCGCGAGAATTTCCTCTACACGCACTTCGAGGAAATCTGCGAAATCATGAAGGCCTACGACGTGAGCTTCTCGCTCGGCGACGGCCTGCGCCCCGGCTCGATCGCCGATGCCAACGACGCCGCCCAGTTCGGCGAGTTGGAGACCCTCGGCGAGCTCACCAAGATCGCTTGGAAGCACGAGGTCCAGACCATGATCGAAGGCCCCGGCCACGTGCCGATGCAGCTGATCCGGGAGAACATGGACAAGCAGCTGCGCGAGTGCGGCGAGGCACCGTTCTACACACTGGGGCCGCTGACCACCGACATCGCCCCGGGCTACGACCACATCACCAGCGCCATCGGCGCGGCGATGATCGGCTGGTACGGCACGGCGATGCTCTGCTACGTGACGCCGAAGGAGCACCTCGGCCTGCCGAACCGCGAGGACGTGCGCGAAGGCATCATGGCCTACAAGATCGCCGCGCACGCCGCCGACCTCGCCAAGGGCCACCCCGGCGCGCAGGCGCGCGACAACGCGCTCTCGAAGGCGCGATTCGAGTTCCGCTGGGAGGACCAGTTCCATCTCGGCCTCGACCCCGAGCGAGCCCGCGAGTACCACGACGAGACCCTGCCGAAGGACGCGCACAAGGTCGCGCACTTCTGCTCGATGTGCGGCCCGCACTTCTGCTCGATGCGCATTACTCAAGACCTGCGCGGCGATGCCGCGCAGGGCACCCAGGACGTGCGCGACTACGCCGAGCGGAAGGGCGTCGCCGAGGAGACCGCGGCGCTGGAGCAGGGCATGGCCGAGAAGGCCGCCGAGTTCCGCGCCCAGGGCGCGCAGGTCTATCGCAGGGATTGACGCCCCGCGGCACCACGCCGCAGGGCCTCGGCGACCAGCGCCGGGGTGAGCAGCTGCGGCAGCACGAAGGGCGTGCCGCCGTCGGCCGGGTAGACCACGTAGAGCGGCACGCCGCTGCGGCCGAAGTCGGCGAGGGCGGCGGTGATGCGCGGGTCGTGGTCGGTCCAGTCGGCCTTGAGGTAGGCGGTGCCGGTTTCCGCCAGCAGGGCCTCGAAGCGTTCGCCATCGAGCGCCACGCGTTCGTTGGCGATGCAGCTGATGCACCAGGC
>JAGXSL010000207.1 GCA_018333835.1 Lysobacteraceae bacterium | reverse complement strand
GAGGGTGAGTGCCGGCTTCGAGGCTGGTGGTGCCAGCGCTGGCGAGTATTCGGACCCCAGCAAGCCATCGAGCCAGTGGCGGGCGAGGCCCGGCTCGCGGCGCAGCACGGCGGCCCCGGCATGGGTCATGGTCAGCGGACAAGTGGTGCCGGGGTCGGCCTGGTGGTGCAGGTAGCTCAGCGCCACACGCGCCACCTGCGCTCCCGGCACCGGTGATTGCCAACTCAAGGCATGCACGCCATGGCGCATGGCCGTGGCCATCAGGGCGTGGTAGGCGGGGTGGAACTCGACCGTGTCGAGGCGGTGGCCGAAGCGGTCGTGGCTGCGCAGTTGCGGCCGGTGGCGGTTGGCTTCGGCACCGAGTGCCGTGAGTTCGCCCCCGGCCAGGCGGCCGTACTCGGCAAGCCGCGCCGCGAAGGCCCCGGCCCCGGCCTGCTCGACCACCTCGCGCAGCAACGGGTCGCTCATCCAGAGGTCGAGCGGTTCGAGCGGTGGCGGCTGGTTGTCGACGTGGTGGGTGTGGAAGCGTCGGCTCAGGTCCATCGCGGCAGTCTAGCCATCCGGTGTTCCAGTGTCGCGAGCGGACCGCCGCCGCGGTCGACCAGGCCGCGGGCGAAGGACGCGCGCCGTCTCAGGGCGCGAGCCGGCGCTTGAGCGCTCGCCCAAGGGCCGGCGGCAGGCCGGGCAGGGCGCGCAGCAGCCAGGGCAGCAGGCGGCGCTTGGTCCCGCCCAGGGACTCCGGCACCACGGCCTCGATCAGGTGCGGCCCCGGCTGGGCCAGGGCGTAGTCCAGCGCTTTCAGGAAGGCCTCGGCGTGGTCGGCGCGGGCGGCGTGCACGCCCATGCCCTGGGCCAGCCGGCAGAAGTCGAGCCGTGGCCCGTCGAGGTCGAGCTGCGCCCGCGCCTTGGGGCCGATGCGGGCGGCACCGACGCGCTCCAGTTCGACGTTCAGCACCGAGTAGCGGGCGTTGTTGAAGACGATCGCGGTGACGTCGAGGCGCTCGCGCGCCAGGGTCCAGAGCGCCTGGATCGTGTACATCGCGCTGCCGTCGCCGAGCAGCGCGATCACCGGCCGCTCCGGGCAGGCGATGGCGGCGCCGATGGCGTTCGGCAGGCCCTGGCCGATGGCACCGCCGGTGAGAGTGAGCAGGTCGTGGCGCGGCGCGCCGGCGGTCATCGCCGGCAGCAGCAGGCCGGAGGTGATCGACTCGTCGATCACGATGGCGTTCTCCGGCAGGCGGTGGCCGAGCGCCCGGCAGACCTTGGCCGCGGTGAGCCGGCCGCGCGGCGGGCGGGGCCGGGCCGGCGCGGCCAGCACCGGGGTGGCCTGCTCCGCGCCGAGCGCGGCGACCAGGGCGGCGAGGCTGGCGGCGGCGTCCTCGTGGCCGGCGCACAGGGTGTGCACGGTGCAGCCGGCCGGCACCAGCTCGCCGGGCTTGCCGGGGTAGGCGAAGAAGGACACCGGGGCCTTGGCGTCGACCAGCACCAAGTGTTCGAACTCGGCCAGTTGCAGCCCGGCCAGTTCGGCGAGGTAGGCGATGCGTTCCACCGGCGGCAGGCCGGCGCCGCGTTCCAGCCGGGTCGGGAAGACCTCGGCCAGCAGGCGCGCGCCGCTGTGCGCGGCGATCTTCGCCGCCGCGAGCAGGGCCGGTTCGCGCAGGGCCTGGCCGCCGAGCAGCAAGGCGCAGCGGCTGCCGCTGCGCAGCACGGCGGCGACCGCCGCCACGGTGGCGGCATCGGCGGGCGCCGGAGCCGGTGGCGGCGGCGGCGGTTCCGGCACGCCGCCCTCGCCCCAGCTGACGTCGGCGGGCAGGATCAGGGTGGCGACTTGGCCGGGCAGGCCGCGGGCGGCGCGGATCGCGTCCACCGCGTCGCGGCACAGTTCGGCGGTGCGCATCGTGGTGCGCACGAAGCCGGGCGAGACATTGCGCGCCACCGTCTCGATGTCGGACTGCAACTGCGCGTCGAGCGCGGCGTGGTGGGTGGCGTGGTCGCCGACGATGTTGAGCACCGGCACCCGGCCCTTGCGGGCGTTGTGCAGGTTGGCGAGCCCGTTGCCGAGCCCGCAGCCGAGGTGAAGCAGGGTGGCGGCCGGCTTGCCGGCCATCCGCGCGTAGCCGTCGGCGGCACCGGTGGCCACGCCCTCGAACAGGGTGAGCACGGCGCGCATCCGCGGCTCGTCGTCGAGCGCGGCGACGAAATGCATCTCGCTGGTGCCGGGGTTGGTGAAGCAGACCTCGATGCCGGCATCGGCGAGGGTCTTCATCAGGGCTTGGGCGCCGTTCGGCATCGGGGGCTCCGGGGTGGCGGCGGCGGACGGTGTCTTCAGGCCGCGCGGCTGGGCAGCGGCCGGATGGATGCGATCACCGGTCCGGCGGCGTCCTCGGCGCATTGCAGGTCATGGTTGGCCTGCAGGTTCATCCAGAACCGGTGCGAGGTACCGAACAGGCGTGCCAAGCGCAGGGCGGTGTCGGCACTGATGCCGCGACGTTCGCGCACGATGTCGTTCACCCGGCTGGGCGTCACGCCGATGGCACGTGCCAAGGCGTTGCTCGACAGACCGAGTGGCAGCATGAATTCTTCGCGGAGCACCGCGCCGGGATGGATGGGAGGGAGTGTCCGGGGCATGGGGAACCTCGTCAGTGGTAGTCGACGATCTCGACGTTTTCCGGCCCGTCGTCGGTCCAGACAAAGCAGATGCGGTACTGGTCGTTGATGCGGATGCTGTGCTGTCCGGCGCGATCCGCCTTCAGGGCCTCCAGGCGGTTGCCGGGCGGTACCGCCAGGTCCTTCAGGGCCACCGCCGCATCGAGCATGGCGAGCTTGCGCCGCGCCGTCGCCTCGAACGCCGCGAAGCGCCCGACCTTCCGGCGTTCGTGCAGGGCTTTCGTGTCCTTGCAGCCGAACGACTGGATCGCCATTGCGCTGTTCTATACCGGAAAACGGTATGGCGCAAGCGGGGTCAGTCGCTGTCGAGGTGCCGGCGGCCGATGGCCGCGATCGAGGTGGCCCCGGTGAGGGCCATGGTGGCGCGCAGTTCCTCGCGCCAGCCGGCGAGCAGGGCGGCCACGGCGGCTTCGCCACCGGCGGCCAGTGCCCAGGCCCAGGGCCGACCGATCATCGCGCCGCGGGCACCGAGGGCGAGGGCGCGGAACAGGTCGATGCCGCTGCGCAGGCCGCCGTCGACCAGCACTTCGCAGCGGTCGCCGACGGCATCGACGACGGCCGGCAGGCGGCGGGCGGTGGCCGCCGCGCCGTCGAGCTGGCGACCGCCGTGGTTGGAGACCACGAGGCCCTCGGCACCGCCATCGAGCGCGCGGCGGGCGTCGTCGGCGTCGAGCAGGCCCTTCAGCACCAGTCGCCCCGGCCAGCGGTCGCGCAGCCAGTCGATCACGTCCCAGCTCGCGCCGGGGTCGAACTGGGCGTCGACCCAGTGCCGGAAGGCTTCGAAGTCGCGGGCCGCGGGCACGTGCGCGCCGAGGCTGCCGAAGGCCAGCGGCCGGCCGCGCAGGGCGACGTCCCAGACCCAGCCCGGACGCGCCAGCGTCTGCGCCAGCTTGAGCAGTCGGGGTCGCAGGCCGGGCTGGCCGAGGCCGTGGCGGCGGTCGCGGCGGCGCGGGCCGGGCAGGGGCAGGTCGACGGTGAAGACGAGGGTGCGGCAGCCGGCGGCCCAGGCGGCGTCGAGCAGGGCCGCGACCAGGCCGCGGTCGCGCAGCATGTAAAGCTGGAACCAGGGCGGCGTGCCGCTGCCGGCGGCCACTTCGTCGATGCCGCACAGGCCCACCGTGGACAGGGTGAAGGGCAGGCCGGCGGTGCGGGCGGCGCGGGCCGCCTGCACCTCGCCGCGGCGCGCCAGCAGGCCGGCCAGCCCGACCGGCGCCAGCACCAGCGGCAGGGCGCAGGGTTCGCCGAGCAGGGTGCTGCCGGTGTCCAGCCGTTCGACGTCGACCAGCACGCGCTGGCGCAGCGCGAGTGCGGCCCAGCCGGCCGGGTTGACGGCCAGGGTCTGCTCGTCGCCGGCACCGCCATCGAGGTAGTCGAACAGGAAACCCGGCAGGCGGCGGCGCGCGCGTTCGCGATGGTCGGCGCTGCTGGCGGGGTAGAGCGGCAGGCGGGGCATGCGGGGCGGTCTCAGCCGCCACCGCGCAGGGATCGCGCGGCGGCTCGTGCCGTGAGGATACAGCCGGGCAGGAAGGTGCCCTCCAGCGAGCGCTGGCCGTGGCTGCCGCCGCCGCCGAAACCGGCCGCCTCGCCGACCGCGTAGAGGCCGGGCAGCGGCGCGCCGGAGGCATCAAGCACCCGGCTGCCGAGGTCGGTGCGCAACCCGCCCAGGCTCTTGCGGGTGACGAGTTGCAGGCGGATCGCCACGAACGGGCCGGCGCCGGGTTTTTGCAAGGGGGCCGGGGCGCAGGTGCGCAGCCGGTCCGGTCGCCACTGGCGGGCGTGCTGGATGAGCCGGAGCTGGGGGTCGTTGTGGCCGACGGCGGGGGCGGCGAAGGCGGCATCGAAGGCCGCCACCGAGGCCTTCAGCACCTCGGGATCGACGTCATGGCCGCAGGTGAGCGCATTCATCTTCGTGGCCAGTCCGTCCAGCTTGGCATCGACCAGCACCTCGGGGCTTTCCGCCTGCAACTGCCGCAGCAGGCGGTCGCTGCCGAACACGGTGTCGAGCAGGAAGCGCAGCCCTTGCCGGTCGCGGATGCGCGGGTTGTGCTCGGCCCCGGAAACCGCCAGCTCGCGGGCGGCGATCCGGCGGTTGAGGAGTTGCCAGGTCCAGGGCCGCGCCTGCGCCGCCACCCGGTCGCACAACCAGCGCGTGTCGAAGCCGGTGACCAGCGGCTCGGGGCCGATGCGGTGGCCGCGATGGTCCAGCCACAGCGCCGACTTGCAGGGGATCAGCGACAGCCCGTGGCCCTCGAAATGCGGGAACGGGTGCGGGATGCCGGCGGCGTAGTGCCACATGGCCCCGGGGTTGACCAGCACGCCGCCCAGCGATTCGACCACGTGCCGGTGCAGGCGGCCGTCGGCGAACGGGTGGGCGCCGTTGAGCATCGTGGTGGGCCGCGGCCGGTCGGCCGGCCAGTTCCTCCGGCATTCCTCGAGGCTGCCGTTCAAGCCGCCCATCGCCAGCACCACCGCACCGCCGCGCAGCCGCACTTCGCGCCCGCGGGCCTCGTCCACGGCCACCACCCCGTCGACGCGGCCGTGGGTGCGCTCCAGCGCCACCACGCGGTGCCGGTGCAGCCAGGCGAGGCGGCCGTCCCGCCCGGCTTGCTCCAGCGCCGCGAGCAGGCGTTCGACCAGCCGGAGCGCCGTGCCCCAGAGCACGTGGTAGCGCGGCACGCTGTTGCCATCGCCGAAGCGCCCGCGCTCGACCCAGTTCACCGCCGGCAGGAAGCGCAGGCCCTCGCCCAGCAGCCAGTCGTGGACCTCGGGCCGCGAGCGCTCGACGTAATGCCGCGCCCAGGCCTCGGACCAGGGGTCGGCGGGGTCCAGCGCACCGAAGCGCCGCCAGTCGGCCAGCGCGAGATCCGGGTGGTCCGGGATGCCCATGCGGGCCTGCAGGGGCGTGCCGACCAGGGCCATGCCGCCGAAGGCCCAGCGCGCCAGGCCGCCGCTCCGCGTGGCCGCGTCGCGGTCCAGCACCGCCACCGAAAGCCCGCCGCGCAGGGCCTCCAGCGCGGTCACGAGGCCGGCCAAGCCGCCGCCGACGACCAGCACGTCCGGGGAGGTGGAAGGGCGCATGGCGCGGCTCCCGGCAGGGGATCAGTCGATGTCGGGCGCGCCTTCGGGGCGGCGCGGGCCGTGGCCACCCCGCCCCGGCTTGCGCTGCCCGCCGCCGCCCGGGCCGCGTGCAGCGGGTCCGCGGGGCCCTGCCGGGCCGCGGGGGGCGCTGCCGGGACCGCGCGGACGCCGCGGCGGGGCCACCTTGGAGCCGGTCTCGACGCCTTCCGGCACGTACCAGCTGCGGAACGCGCCCGAGGCATTGTCGACGCCGCCGGCCGTCGCCTTCGGGCCACGGGGCTTGCCGGCGTAGGGCTTGCTCTGGCCGGGTTTGGCCGGGCGCTCGCTCCGGGGCTTGGCCGCTCCGGCGGCACGGTCGCCCCAGGGCTTGGCGGCACCCGTGGCGTCAGGTTTCTTGCCAAACGGCTTCTTGCCAAAAGGCTTCTTGCCGAACGGCTTGCCGGGTGGGCGCGGGCCGCGGCTCTCTGGCGGTGCGTCGCTGCCCATCGGGCCGACGAAGGCCTTGGCACCCTTCTTGCCGTAGACCTTGCCGCCGGGCCGGCCGCGGCCGCGGGCCGGGCGCTCCTCGCGGATGTGGTCGAAGCGGCGCAGCTCGCGTTCCTCCTGGTCGAGCGCGCTGTTGACGTAGGCCGGGCCGCGCTGGTCGCGGCGCACCTCGATGGCCTGCCGGGTGGCGCGACGCTGGCCGATCACCGGCTGCAGGGTCAGCACCGGGGCCTGGTCGGCCAGCTTGAACCGGCGGCGCAGGGCTTCGACGTCCTCGGGCGCCATCTCGGTGCTGTGGCCGCGCAGCAGCTCCCTCGGCAGCACGACGTTGCCGTAGCGCACGCGTTTCAGGCGGCTGACCTGGAAGCCCTGGCTCTCCCACAGGCGGCGCACCTCGCGGTTGCGGCCTTCCTTGAGGACGACGCGGAACCAGGCGTGCGAATCGCTGCTGCCGATCGCCTCGATCTCGTCGAACTTGGCCGGACCATCGTCGAGTTGCACGCCGCGCTTCAGCCGCTCGACGACGGCGTCGGGCACCTCGCCATGGATGCGGCAGACGTATTCGCGCTCGATCTCGCCCGAGGGGTGCATGAGCGCGTTGGCGAGTTCGCCGTCGGTGGTCAGCAGCAGCAGGCCGGTGGTGTTGATGTCGAGGCGGCCGACCGCGATCCAGCGCGCGCCCTTCAGGCGCGGCAGGGCCTCGAACACGGTCGGGCGACCCTCGGGGTCCTCGCGGGTGGTGACGACGCCCTCGGGCTTGTTGTACAGCAGCACCGCCGGCGGCTCGGTCAGGGCGGTGGCGATGAAGCTCTTGCCGTCCAGTTCGACGCGGTCGCCGCCGCGGATGCTGCGGCCGATGTCGGCGGCCTCGCCGTTGACCCGGATCTCGCCGCGGCCGATGCGCTCCTCGAGCGCGCGCCGCGAGCCGAGGCCGGCCTGGGCCAGCACCTTGTGCAGGCGTTCTTCGATGGCGGGGACGGCCGGGTGGGCCTCGCGCTTCAGCGAGAGGGTCTTGCGTGGGGTGTCGTTGGTCATCGGGCTCAAGGCATGCGGCCGGAGGCCGCGTTGTCGATCTCGTCGGGGGTGGGGGCGGGCGTCGTCGCGACGTCGCCATCGGCGAGGGCCTGCGCGGGCAGGGGCTCCTCGAGGGGCAGTTGTGGCTCGAACTCGCCGAGGTCGCGGATCTCCGCCAGCGGCGGCAGTTCGTCCAGCGACTTCAGGTTGAAGTGGTCGAGGAAGGCGCGGGTGGTGCCGAACAGCTCCGGGCGGCCGGGCACGTCGCGGTGCCCGACCACGCGGATCCACTCGCGCTCCTCGAGCGTCTTGATGATGTTGGCGTTCACCGCCACGCCGCGGATCGCCTCGATCTCGCCGCGGGTGATCGGCTGGCGGTAGGCGATCAGGGCCAGGATCTCCAGCGTGGCCCGGGTGTAGCGTGGCGGCCGCTCGGCGAACAGCCGGCCGACCCAGGGTTGCACCTCGCGGCGCACCTGGTAGCGGAAGCCCGAGGCCACCTCGACCAGCGCGACGCCGCGCCCGGCGCAGGCCTCCTGCAGGGCGGAAAGCGCCTGCTCGATGCTGCCCCGCGGGGCCGGCTGGCCGTCCGGGAACAGGGCGTAGAGCTGGGCCACGCTGAGCGGCTGCGGTGCGGCCAGCAGGGCCGCCTCGACGACGCGCTGGACCAGGGCGTGGTCGCCCGGGGCGGATTCTTCCGGTGGTGCCGGCCGTTCGAATTCGGCCGGGGTGTCTTCGCTGTTCATCGGGTTCGCGGTGGGGTGGAATCAGGCCGGTTCGAGGCCGTGCTCGCTCTCGGTCGGGCCGGCGTCCTTGTCGAGGCCGGCGGCGAGGGCGCGCAGGTGGATCGGGGACAGCGGCGCCTCCTGCACGATCTCGACGAGGCGCTCCTTGGCCAGTTCGAGGATGGCGAGGAAGGTCACCACCACGCCGAACCGGCCTTCCGCGGGATCGAACAGGGCGGTGAACTCGGCGAAGGCACCGCCGGAGAGCCGTTCCAGCACCTCGCCCATGCGCTGGCGGACGCTCAGAGTCTCGCGGCGGATGGCGTGGTGGCTGAACAGCTCGGCGCGCCGCAGCACGTCGCGCAGGGCCAGCAGCATCTCGCGCAGGTCCACCCGCGGCGGCTCGGCGCGCTCCGTCTTCGCCCCCGGGTCGGCGTGCGCCACCACGCCGTCGCGTTCCAGGCGGGGCAGGGCGTCGAGGTCCTCGGCGGCCTTCTTGAAGCGCTCGTACTCCTGCAGCCGGCGCACCAGCTCGGCGCGCGGGTCGGCCTCGAGGCCTTCCTCGACCGGCGGGCGCGGCAGCAGCATCCGCGACTTGATCTCGGCGAGGATGGCAGCCATGACGAGGTATTCGGCGGCCAGTTCGAAGCGCAGTTCGCGCATCACCTCGATGTAGCCGATGTACTGGCGGGTGATCTCGGCGACCGGGATGTCGAGGATGTCGAGGTTCTGCCGGCGGATCAGGTAGAGCAGCAGGTCGAGCGGACCCTCGAAGGCCTCGAGGATGACCTCGAGCGCGTCCGGCGGGATGTAGAGGTCCTGCGGCATCTGCAGCACCGGCTGCCCGCGGACGATGGCCAGCGGCATCTCCTGCTGCTGCGGCGGGACCGGGAACGCCTTGCCGGTCGTCGGGGACTCTGCTGCGGCTTGGACCACGGGCCCTCCGGGCACGGGATGCGGGATGGCGCGGTCAGTCCGCGGCCACGGGTTGGAAGCCCTGCCGCACCACCTCGGGGGTGGGCAGGGTGCAATCGATGATGCTGGTCGGGCCGGGAGGGCAGTGTCCGGCGTCCAGCATCACATCGACGGCGTTCAGCCAGAGATCGGCGACCTCGTCGGCCTCGTGGCCGAGGAAGGGCGCCTCGTCGGCATCCACGCCGGGTGCCCGCAGCGTGGTCGAAAGCAGGACCACGCCGCAAGCCTCGAGCAGGGCCTGTGCCACCGGATGCGCGGGGATGCGGATCCCGATGTCGCGCCGCTTGCCCCGGGTGGCCTGCTTCAATCGGTTCGGGAGCTGCCCGGAGGCCGGCAGGAGGAAGGTGACGGGGCCGGGACTCAAGCGACGCAGCAGCCGGAAGGCCGGGTCATCGAGCCGGGCAAGCCGGCTTGCATCACTGATCGAGCGGCAGAATAAGGTGAACGGGTGGTGCTTGTCCAGCTGCCGGAGCCGCCGCACGCGCTCCTCGGCACCGCTGCCGTCGAGCGACCAGACCAGGGCGTAGCCGGCGTCGGTGGGGCAGAGCACCAGCCCGTCGTCGGCCAGCCGGCGGGCGCAACGGTCGATCTGCCGCGGCGGCGGCGTCAGCGGATGGACCGGAAGGCGCAGGCCGTCGCCGGCCAGATGGTTCGAATGCATGGGGTCCCGGTGGGTGCAGCAGCTAGACTGTCGCCATGAGCATGCCCGATCCCGCCCGCCGAATGGCCGCCATCGAAGCCCGGCTCCGGCAGGCCCTGGCCCCGCAGGAGCTGGTGCTGGCCGACGAGAGCCACCGCCATCGCGGCCACGCCGGCGCCGCCGACGGCCGCGGCCACTACCGCCTGCGCATCGTCAGCCCGCAGTTCGCCGGGCTGGCCCCGATCGCCCGCCACCGCACGGTCTACGCGGCACTGGGGGCGCTGATGGCGACCGACATCCACGCCCTGTCCATCGAGGCCCTAGCCCCGGGGGAAGCCGGCACCGCGTGAAGCCGGCCGCCGCCGGCGCTACACTGGCCGGATGCGCCTTTCCGCCATCCGGCTCGCCGGCTTCAAGAGCTTCGTCGACCCGACCACCCTGCACCTGCCGACCAACATGACCGGCGTGGTCGGGCCGAACGGCTGCGGCAAGTCGAACATCATCGACGCCGTGCGCTGGGTGATGGGCGAGAGCTCGGCCAGCCGGCTGCGCGGCGACTTGCTGACCGACGTGATCTTCTCCGGTTCCTCCTCGCGCAAGCCGGTCTCGCAGGCGACCGTCGAACTGGTGTTCGACAACAGCGACCAGGCCATCGGCGGCGAGTACGCCAAGTACAACGAGATCTCGGTCAAGCGCCTGGTCTCGCGCGACGGGCAGTCGAGCTACTTCCTCAACGGTGCCCGCTGCCGCCGCCGCGACATCACCGACCTGTTCCTCGGCACCGGCTTGGGTCCGCGCAGCTACTCGATCATCGAGCAGGGCATGATCTCGCAGGTGATCGAGGCGAGGCCCGAGGACCTGCGCCTGTTCCTCGAGGAGGCCGCCGGCATCTCCAAGTACAAGGAGCGCCGCAAGGAGACCGAGAGCCGCATCAAGGGCACCCGCGACAACCTCGACCGCCTGAACGACCTGCGCGAGGAGATCGACAAGCAGCTCGAGCATCTCAAGCGACAGGCCCGCGCCGCCGAGCAGTACCAGGCCCTGCAGGCCGAGCACCGGGAGAAGGACGCGCAGCTGAAGGCGCTGGAGTACCGCCGCCTGCGGCGCGAAGCCGAGGCGCTCGGCGCCACCCTGCAGGACGACGAGACTCGGCTGCAGGAGCTGCTGGCCGAGCAGCGCGCGGCGGAAGAGCAGGGCGAACTCACCCGCGAGCAGCATGCCGAGGCCAGCCAGGCCCTCGGCCGGGCGCAGGCCGAGAGCTACCGCATCGGCGGCGAGCTGGCGCGCATCGAGCAGCAGATCCAGCACCAGCGGGAGCTGAAGCGCCGGCTCGAGACCGCCCGCGCCGAGGCCGACGAGGCACTGGCCGAGGTGATGCACCACATCGAGGCCGATGCCGCCCAGCTCCTCCGACTCGAGGAACAGGTGGCCGAGGCGGATCCGCGGCTGGCGATGCTGCGCGACGGTGACGAGGAGCGGCAGGCTTCGCTGCGCGATGCCGAGACCCGGCTGGCCGACTGGCAGCGGCGCTGGGACGAGTACGCGCGCGCCCATGCCGAGGCCTCCCGCGCGGCCGAGGTGGAACGCACCAAGATCGAGTTCCTCGAACGCCAGGCGCTGGAGGCCGACCGCCGCCGCGAGGCCCTGGCCACGGAGCGCGCCGGCCTCGACTTGGCCACGCTCGGCGAAGCCGTCGAGACCCTCGCCCTCGAACACGAGACCAAGCGCGCCGGGCTCGATGCCCTGGCCGAGATCCTCGAAGGCAAGAAGGCCGCTCTGCTCGAGCTGCAGGAGCAGCAGCGCCAGGCGCAGGCCGAACTCGCCGAGGTGCGCAAGGCCATGCAGGCCGCCAAGGGCCGGATGGCCTCGCTGGAGGCCCTGCAGCACGCGGCGCTCGGCCAGGAGAAAAGCGGCGCGCTCGACTGGCTCGAGGCCCACGGGCTGGCCGGGCTGCCGCGCCTCGGCGAGGTGCTGGAAGTCGAACCGGGCTGGGAAACCGCCGTCGAGACCGTGCTCGGGCACCTGCTCGAAGCCGTCGTCCACGACAACGCCGGCGGCTTCCGCGAGGCCATCGCGCAGCTCGCGCAGGGTCGTGTGGCGCTTGTCGATGCCGCGCCGGAACCGGCCACCGCCGGCGGCGCCGGGCTGCCGCCCACCAGCGGCCGCCTCGCAGAGAAGGTCCGCGGGCCGCACGCGGTGCGCACCCTCCTGGCCCGCTTCCATGCCGTCGATTCGATCCATGACGCCGAGGCCGCCGCCCGCCGCTCGCGGCTCGGCGACGGCGAGGCGCTGATCGACCGCGCCGGCGTCTGGGAAGGCCCGGGCTTCCTGCGCTTCAACAAGAGCGGCGAGGCGCAATCCGGCGCGCTGGCCCGCGAGCGCGAGATCCACGCGCTGCGCCAGTACATCGCCGGGCTGGCGGCACGCGAGCAGGCGCTGGTGGAAGGCCAGCACGCGCATCGCGACGCCCTGCGGGTCGCCGAGCAGGCCCGCGAGGACGCGCAGCGGACGCTCTACCTCGCCCATCGCAGCGTTTCGGAGATGGGCGGCCAGTTGCAGGGCCTGAAGGGCCGGCTGGAAACCGCGCAGGCCCGCATGCAGGCCGTCGAGGCCGAACTGGCGCGGATCGCACGGACGATGGAGGACGGGCAGGCCGAGGTGCGCGAGGCGCGCGGCCGGCTGGAGGTCGCCACCGGGCGCATGGGCGAGCTCGAGGCCCAGCGCCACGCTCTGGAGAACGAGCGCCGCCAGTTCACCGAGCAGCGCGAGATCGCGCGGATGTCGGCCCGCGAAGCGCGCGAGGCCGCGCACCAGCTGGCGCTCGCCCTCGAGGCCCAGCGCACCCGCGTCCACGCCTTGCAGCAGTCGCTGGGCCGCCTGCGCGCGCAGCAGGCGCAGCTGGCCGCCCGCCGCGACGAACTGGCGGCGCAGCTGCAGGACGGCGACGCCCCGATCCACACCCTCGGCGGCGAGCGCCAGCTGCTGCTCGAGCAGCGCCTGATCGCCGAGAAGGACCTCGCCGCCGCCCGCGCCAAGCTCGATGGCATCGAACAGGAACTGCGCGGCCAGGAGCACCGGCGCCAGCAGCGCGACCAGGCCGCGCTGGCCCAGCGCGAGCGCATCGCGCAGCGCCGGATGGAAGCGCAGGCCCTCGAGATCAAGGCCCAGCAGCAGGTCGAGGCGATCGCCGGCGCCGGCCTCGAACTCGATGCCGTGGTCGCCGCCCTGCCGGACGACGCCAGTCCCGAGGCCTGGACGCGCGCCATCGCCGAGCTCGAGGGCAGGATGCGGCGGCTGGAGCCGGTGAACCTCGCCGCCATCCAGGAGTACGCCGAGAAGTCCGAGCGCAAGGCCTACCTCGACACCCAGAACGCCGACCTGGTCGCCGCGCTGGAGCAGCTGGGGGACGCCATCCGCAAGATCGATCGCGAGACCCGCGGTCGCTTCAAGGAGACCTTCGACCGCGTCAACGCCGGCGTGCAGGAGCTGTTCCCGCGCCTGTTCGGCGGTGGCCACGCCTACCTCGAGCTCACCGGCGAGGACCTGCTCGACACCGGCGTGGCGATCATGGCCCGCCCGCCGGGCAAGCGCGTTTCCAACATCACGCTGTTGTCGGGCGGCGAGAAGGCATTGACCGCGGTGGCACTGGTGTTCGCGATCTTCCGCCTGAACCCGGCGCCGTTCTGCCTGCTCGACGAGGTCGACGCGCCGCTCGACGAGGCCAACGTCGGCCGCTTCTGCTCGCTGGTCACGGAGATGAGCGAGAAGGTGCAGTTCCTCTTCGTCAGCCACAACAAGGCGACCATGGAGGCGGCCAGGCAACTCGCCGGCGTCACCATGCGCGAGCCGGGCGTGTCGCGCCTGGTCTCCGTCGACCTCGCCGAGGCCACCCGCCTCGCCGGTGCGGCATAATCCGGCCGCCTTGCCTCTGGAGCCCCTGGATGGACCTGACCGGCCTGAGTGAAGCCACCGTCCTGCGCCTGGCCATCGCTGCCGCCGTGCTGGTCCTTCTCGCCGTGATCTGGCTCACCGGCCGCAAGAAACCCGACCAGGGCGTGCGCCGCGAACCCGGCGAGATCGATCCGTCCTCCCGTAGCGCGGCCCTGGCCGCGGGCTTCCCCGAACCCCGCCGCCGCGAGCCGACCTTCGGTGGTCCTGCCTTCACCCCGGAGGACCCCGACGAAGGCCCGGGACCCGGCTCGCCGTCCCCCGCGGCCGCGCCATCCGCGGCCGGCCGCTCCAGCCTCGGGGCCCGCCCCGAGGTCGCCTTCGATCGCATCGTCACCCTGTTCCTCGCCGCTCGCGCCGGCGAGACCCTGCACGGCCCCGACATCGTGGTCGCTTGCGAGAAGGCCGGCCTCGCCTACGGCCACATGGGCATCTTCCACCGCCTCGACGACCAGCATCCGGAGCGTGGCCCGATCTTCAGCCTCGCCAACCTGGTCAAGCCCGGCGCCTTCGACCTCGAGCGCCTGCACGAGATCCGCACTCCGGGCCTGAGCCTGTTCATGACCTTGCCCGGCCCCCTGCCGGCGCTGGATGCCTGGGAGGCCCTGCTGCCGGCCGCGCAGCGCATGGCCGAACTGCTCGATGCCGTGTTGCTCGACGAGGAGCGCAACGCCATCGGCCGCCAGCGCATCGCCCACATCCGCGAGGAGATGCGCGCCTACGACCGCAAGCGCGACGCCCAGCACATCCGCTTCTGATCCGGGCACGGGATCCGAATGAGCGTTCCTGACCGCATCGCCGAACTGCGCCGGCGGATCGCCGACGCCGACCGGGCCTACTACCTGCTCGACGCGCCGACCGTCCCCGACGCCGAGTACGACCGCTGGATGCGCGAGCTGCAAGGGCTGGAGGCCGCGCACCCGGCGCTGGTCACGCCCGAAAGCCCGACGCAGCGCGTCTCCGGCCGGCCCTCGGCGGCCTTCGCCGAGGTGCGGCACGCGCTGCCGATGCTGAGCCTGCAGAACGCCTTCACCGAGGCCGAGGTGGCCGATTTCGTGCGGCGGATCGTCGAAGCCACCGGCGAGGCCCGTCCCGCCTTCTCGGTCGAACCGAAGATCGACGGCCTCGCCGTCAGCCTGCGCTACGAGGACGGCCTGCTGGTGCAAGGCGCGACCCGCGGCGACGGTGCCCGCGGCGAGGACGTGACCGCCAACCTGCGCACCCTGCGCTCCATCCCGCTGGCCCTGCGGATGCCCGCCGGCGAACCGCCACCGGCGGTGCTGGAGGTGCGCGGCGAGGTGTTCATGCCGAAGGCGGCCTTCGAGCGTTTCAACGCGGAGGTGATCGCCGCGGGCGGCAAGCCGCTGGCGAACCCGCGCAACGGCGCCGCCGGGTCGCTGCGCCAGCTCGACCCGGGCATCACCGCGAAGCGGCCGTTGGCCTTCTTCGCCTACGGCATCGGCGAGGTGCGGGGCTTCGCCCTGCCGGCCACCCATTCCGCCCTGCTGCGGGCGCTGGGCGCGCTCGGCCTGCCGCTTTCGCCCGAGATCGACGTCGCCCAGGGCCTCGACGGCGTGCTGGCCTACCACGGGCGCATCGCTGCCCTGCGCGACGTGCTGCCCTACGACATCGACGGCGTGGTCTACAAGCTCGACCGGCTGGACCTGCAGGAAAAGCTCGGCTTCGTCGCGCGCGCGCCGCGCTGGGCCATCGCCCACAAGTTCCCGGCGCAGGAGGAGCTGACGATCCTCGAAGGCATCGACGTGCAGGTCGGCCGCACCGGCGCGATCACGCCGGTGGCGCGGCTCAGGCCGGTGCGGGTGGGCGGCGTGACCGTCACCAACGCCACCCTGCACAACGCCGACCAGATCGCCCGGCTCGACGTGCGCATCGGCGACACCGTGGTGGTGCGCCGCGCCGGCGACGTCATCCCGGAGGTGGCGCGGATCGTGCCGGAACGCCGCCCGTCCGGCCCCGACGGCCAGCCACTGCAGCCGCCGTTCGTCCTGCCTTCCGCCTGCCCCGAGTGCGGCTCGGCGATCGAGCGCCCCGAGGGCGAGGCGGTGGCCCGCTGCAGCGGCGGCCTGGTCTGTCCGGCGCAGCGCAAGCAGGCGCTGCTGCATTTCGCCTCGCGGCGGGCCATGGACATCGAGGGCCTGGGCGAGCGGCTGATCGAGGACCTGGTCGACTTCGGCCCGGTGCGCAGCGTCGCCGACCTCTACACACTCACGCTCGACGACCTGCTGGCGATGAAACGCCGCGCCGAGGCCCGCGATGGCGTCACGCCGGAGACGGTGAAGCAGGGCAAGATCGCCACCCGCTGGGCCGAGAACCTGCTGGGCGGCATCGACCAGAGCCGGAACACCACGCTCGAACGCCTGCTGTTCGCGCTCGGCATCCGCGATGTCGGCGAGGCGACGGCCAAGCAGCTCGCCCGCTGGTTCGGTTCGCTCGATGCGCTGATGGCGGCCGACGTCGAGGCGCTGCTGGCGGTGCCCGACGTCGGGCCGGTGGTGTCGGCGAGGATCGCCGGCTTCTTCGCGCAGCCCCACCACCGGGCGCTGGTCGAGCGGCTGCGCAGCCACGGCGTCCACTGGCCGGAAGGGCCGCCGCAGCGCACGGCGGAAGGCCCCTTGGCCGGTCGGACGGTCGTGCTCACGGGCGGGCTGTCGGCGATGGGCCGGGACGAGGCCGGCGCGCATCTCGAAGCGCTCGGCGCGAAGGTGGCGGGCAGCGTGTCGAAGAAGACCTCGCTGGTCGTCGCCGGCGAGGCGGCGGGCAGCAAGCTCGCGAAGGCCCGCGAACTGGGGATCGAGGTCTGGGAGGAAGCCACCCTGCTCGATTTCCTGCGCCGCCACGGGCGGCTGGCGGGGCCATGAACGGCAGCGGCGGGCGGCAGCCCACGGCCGCCGCCCCGGTCTCCGGTGCTGCGCAGGCGGCCCGCCACGAGGCACTGCGCCTGCGCGCCCGCCTCAACGCCATGGTCCGCGGTTTCTTCGCCGCCCGCGGCGTCGTCGAGGTGGAAACACCGGTACTCGGCCGTGCCGGCAACACCGATCCGAACATCGCCAGTTTCGCCCTGGACTCCCGTGGCCCCTTGCACGCCGGTCCGCGCCGCCGCTGGCTGCGGACCTCGCCGGAATTCGCCTTGAAGCGCCTGCTCGCCGAGGGCTTCGGCGACTGCTACGAGCTGGGGCGCGTCTTCCGCGACGGCGAGGCCGGCGGCCGCCACAACCCCGAGTTCACGATGCTGGAGTGGTACCGCGTCGGCTGGGACCACCTGCGCCTCGCCGGGGAGACGGTCGCCCTCGTGCGTGAGGCGCTGGCGCTGGTCGGGCGCGCGCCGGTCGCGCTGCGCGTGCTCGATTTCGCCACCCTCTACCGCGAGGCCTTCGGTTTCGACCCGCACGTCGCCGACCTCGACACCCTGCGGGCGCCGCTGGCCGGCATCGTGATCGATCCCGCTGGCCTCACCCGCGACGACTGGCTCGATTTGCTGATGACGCACCGCCTGCAACCGGCCTTCGCGGCGGACACCATCACCGTCGTGCACGACTGGCCGGCGAGCCAGTGCGCGCTCGCCCGTTTGCGGCCGGGCACGCCGCCGCTCGCCGAACGCTTCGAGCTCTACCTCGGGCCACTGGAGCTGGCCAACGGCTACCACGAGCTCACCGACGCCAGTGAGCAGCGTGCGCGCTTCGAACGCGACCTCGCCGTGCGCCGTGCCCGCGGTGCGCCGCTGCCACCGATCGACGAGGCGCTGCTGGCCGCCCTGCCGACGCTGCCGGCCTGCGCCGGCGTGGCGCTCGGCCTCGACCGCCTGCTGATGGCCATGCTGGGCAGCGACCGCATCGCCGACGTGCTGGCGTTCGATTTCCGTCGAGCCTGAGGGCAGGGACGACCCACCTGAACGCCGGGCATCGGCCGTCCGTCCCGGTTTACCGGGCGCTGCCCGGTTGCTCGGCGATTCATCGCGGCGCGGGGATGCTCATGCCACCACCCGCGTGCCCCGGAGGGCGTCCCGATGTCTGCGCCACGCTGCGTTCCTTCCCTCGCCACCCCGGGCCTGCTGGCCCTCGCCCCCCCGGGCCTGTTGACCCTCGCCGCCCTGGGGTTCCTGGCCCTTGCCGCTCCTGCCGCCATGGCCTGGTCGACGGGCCCCACCTTCGACTGCTCCAGCAACGACCGCCGCACCGTGCATTGCCCGGTCGACACCCGGGGTGGCGTGGTGCTGCTGCGCCAGCATTCGCGGGCTCCCTGCATCGAGGGCGACAGCTGGGGCTGGGACCGGCGCGGGGTCTGGGTCAGCGCGGGCTGCCGCGGCGAATTCGCGGTGGGCGGCGGCGGGTACGGCCCTCCCGGCCACGGTGGCGGCTGGCATGGCGCACCGGGCTGGGGTGGCGGGCCGGGCTGGACCGGTGGGCCGGGTCGCCGCGTCTGCGAGAGCATCGGCCAGCAGACCGCCTGGTGCCCGATGGACACCCGGCGCGGCGTGTGGCTGGTGCAGCAGTTCTCGCGCGCGGCCTGCATCGAGGGCCGCACCTGGGGCTGGGACCGGCGCGGGGTGTGGGTGAGCCACGGTTGCCGCGCGGAGTTCGAATCGGCCGGCCCCGGCGGCGGGCCGGGCTGGGGGCATGGGCCGGGCCCCGGCTGGGGCGGTGGGCCGGGCTGGGCCCCACCACCGCAGACCGTCCGTTGCGAGTCAAGCCGGGGGCGGGTGCAGTATTGCGCGGTCGGGCCGGTGCGCAGCATCCGCCTGCAGCGCCAGCTCTCCCGCGGCGAGTGCCGCGAGGGCTACAGCTGGGGTTGGGACCGCGGGATGCTGTGGGTCAGCCACGGCTGCCGGGGCGAGTTCGTCGTCTGGTGAGGACGGCGTCCCCCGGAGTGGTGTGAGCCCTCGGGTTTTCCGACGGGGTCGCCATTGCCTCACGCAGCCATTGTCCGCCCCAGCGGCTGGCGAGCCGGAGCGGCGGCAGGGCCAGTGCGAGGGCTTCCGCGCTGAAGGTCCGCAGCGTGGCCGGGGCGATCGCGAGGGCCTCGCCGAGGGGGGCGGGCAGCCAGTCCATGCCGGCCAGCCGCACCCGGCACACCGCATCGGCGTAGCGCCCGGCGGCCCAGGTGACCGCCACCGCCCGCATCGTCCCGGCCAGCAGCGGTTCCAGCGCGGTGTAGCGCAGCAGCGGGCGCACCAGCGGGGCCGGCAGCCAGTCGCCCAGCAGGTCGCGCAGGCCGTCGCGGCGGGTCAGCGGGTGCAGGGCGGCCTGGGTCTCGGCCACCGCCAGCACGCTCTCGATTTCCCAGCGCGCTGCCTTCAGGCCGTGCCGGCGGTAGATCGTGCGCACCAGTTCGCGCCGCACGGTGGCCGGTTTCATGCGTTCGGCGGCGGCCAGCAGCCGGGGCGGGATGATCGGCCGCAGCAGTGGCAGGCCGTGCAGGGCGACCTCGATGGCGGCACCGGCACCGGCGCGGACCGAGGCGGCATGCAGGCGGGCTTCGGTGCCGGCGCTGCTGGCGGCGCTGGCGGCGGGGCGCGTCGGACGACGGGGCATGCGACCGAGCATAGCCGCGCAGGCGGTCGCCGTCGCCTTTGCGGTATCGTCCAGCGCCGCCGTTGACCCGCCCGCCGCCATGCCGCTCGACTACGACCGCCACGACCGCATCCGGCCGATCCAGTGGATGGGCGACCATCTGCTGCTGCTCGACCAGCGCCGCCTGCCCTTCGAGGCGGTGGACCTGCGCTGCGACAGCGCCGCCGAGGTGGCCGTGGCCATCCGCGAGCTCGCCGTGCGCGGCGCGCCGGCGATCGGCATCGCCGCCGCCTGGGGCGTGGTGCTGGCCGGGCAGGGCACGCAAGCGGCCGACGGCGCCGAGGCCGAGCGCCGGATGGCCCCGCAGCTCGAGGCCCTGAACGCCTCGCGCCCGACCGCGGTGAACCTGATGTGGGCGATCCGCCGCATGCGTGGCGTGCTGCGCGACGCGGGAGCCGACTGGCTCGCGGTGCTCGCCGCCGAGGCCGAGGCCATCGCCCGCGAGGATCTCGCCGCCAACCGCCGGATGGGGGCCCTCGGTGCCGCCCTGATCGCGCCGGGCAGTGGCGTGCTTACCCATTGCAACACCGGCTCGCTCGCCACCGCCGGCTTCGGTACCGCACTTGGCGTGATCCGCGCCGGCGTGGCCGAGGGCCGCATCGCCCGCGTCTACGCCGGCGAGACCCGGCCCTGGGGGCAGGGCGCCCGGCTCACCGCCTGGGAACTCCAGCAGGACGGCATCCCGCCCACCCTGATCGCCGATTCCGCCGCCGCCCACCTGATGAGGGCCGGGGCCGTGCAGTGGCTGATCGTCGGTGCCGACCGCATCTGCGCCAACGGCGACACCGCGAACAAGATCGGCACCTACGCCCATGCGATCGCGGCGAAGCATCACGGCGTCAAGGTGATGGTGGTGGCACCCTCCTCGACGGTCGATATGGCGACCGCGCACGGCGATGCCATCGAGATCGAGCTGCGCGAGGCCCGCGAACTGCTCTACGCCGGCGACCGGCGGGTGGTGGCGGAAGGGGTCGAGGCCTGGAACCCGGTGTTCGACGTGACCCCCGCCGGGCTCATCGACGTGATCGTGACCGAGAAGGGCGTCATCGAAGGCCCGGACGAGGCCCGGATGCGGGCGGTTTTCGCCGTGTAAGTGATTGATTTCCGGGAAGAACGGACCGGCATCGAGGCCGCCGTTCTGCTACACTCGGGACTTTCGCCCAGCGCCTGAGCCCGATGTCCGACCCCGCCAAGGAAATCATCCCGGTCAACCTCGAAGACGAGATGCGCAGGAGCTACCTCGATTACGCCATGAGCGTGATCGTGGGCCGCGCCCTCCCCGATGTCCGGGACGGCCTGAAGCCCGTCCACCGCCGCGTGCTGTTCGCCATGGACGAGCTCGGCGCGCACAGCAACAAGCCCTACTACAAGTCGGCGCGCATCGTCGGCGACGTCATCGGCAAATACCACCCGCACGGCGACACCGCCGTGTACGACACGCTGGTGCGCATGGCGCAGCCGTTCTCGCTGCGCTGCATGCTGGTCGATGGCCAGGGCAACTTCGGCTCGGTGGACGGCGATGCGCCGGCGGCGATGCGCTACACCGAGGCGCGGATGTCGCGCATCGCCCACCAGATGATGGCCGACATCGACAAGGACACGGTCGATTTCCAGCCCAACTACGACGAGAAGGAACTCGAGCCGACGGTGCTGCCGACGCGCTTCCCGAACCTGCTGGTCAACGGTTCGGCGGGCATCGCGGTGGGCATGGCGACCAACATCCCGCCGCACAACCTGGGCGAGGTCATCGACGCCACGATCGCCCTCATCAACGACCCGCAGGCCGGCATCGCCGACCTCATGCAGCACATCCCCGGCCCGGATTTCCCCACCGGCGGCATCATCAACGGCGCGGCCGGCATCCACGCCGCCTACCACAGCGGCCGTGGCCGCGTGCGCGTGCGCGCCCGGGCCGAAATCGAAGTGGCCGCCAACGACCGCGAGGCCATCGTGGTCACCGAGCTGCCCTACCAGGTCAACAAGGCGCGGCTGATCGAGAAGATCGCCGAGCTGGTCAAGGAGAAGAAGCTCGAGGGCATCGCCGAGCTGCGCGACGAGTCCGACAAGGACGGCATGCGCGTCTACATCGAGGTCAAGCGAGGCGAGTCGGCCGAGGTGGTGCTGAACAACCTCTACGCGCAGACGCCGATGGAGTCGGTGTTCGGCATCAACATGGTGGCCCTGGTCGATGGCCGCCCGCAGATCCTCAACCTCAAGCAGTTCCTCGAGGCCTTCATCCGCCACCGCCGCGAGGTGGTGACCCGGCGCACGATCTTCGAACTGCGCCGTGCCCGCGACCGCGCCCACATCCTCGAAGGCCTGACCGTCGCGCTCGCCAACATCGATACGATGATCGAGCTGATCAAGACCTCGGAAAGCCCGGCAGTGGCCAAGGAGCGCATGCTCGGCCGCACCTGGGAGCCGGGCCTCGTCAGTGCGCTGCTTGGCGCGGCGGGCTCGGAAGCCTCGCGCCCCGAGGACCTGCTGCCGGGCTACGGCCTGGTCGACGGCGGCTACCGGCTCTCCGAGGCCCAGGCCAAAGAGATTCTGGAAATGCGCCTCTCGAAGCTCACCGGCCTCGAGCACGAGAAGCTCACCGACGAGTACAAGGCGCTGCTCGACACCATCCGCGGCCTCATCGGGATCCTCGAGGACCCGGAGGTGCTGCTGCAGGTCATCCGCGACGAGCTGCTGGCGGTGAAGGAGGAGTTCAACGATTCCCGCCGCACCGAGATCCGTGCCAGCGAGGAGGACCTCGACATCCTCGACCTGATCGCGCCGGAGGACGTGGTCGTCACGCTGTCCCACACCGGCTACATCAAGCGCCAGCCGGTCACCGCCTACCGTGCCCAGCGCCGCGGCGGCAAGGGTCGCTCGGCGACGGCGGTCAAGGACGAGGACTTCATCGAACGGCTGTGGGTGGTGAACACCCACGACACCCTGCTCGCCTTCACCAGCGCCGGCCGGGTGTTCTGGCTGTCGGTCTACCAGATCCCCGATGCCGGGCCGAACGCCCGCGGCCGGCCGATCGTCAACTGGATCGCGCTCGAGGAGGGCGAGAAGGTGCAGGCGGTGCTGCCGGTGCACGAATACCGCGAGGACCGCTTCGCCTTCTTCGCCACCCGCCAGGGCACGGTCAAGAAGACCCCGCTCTCCGAGTTCGCCTTCCGGCTCGCCAAGGGCAAGATCGCGATCAACCTCGACGAGGGCGACGCGCTGGTCGACGTGCAGGTCACCGACGGCAGCCGCGACGTGATGCTGTTCGCCAGCGGTGGCAAGGCCGTACGCTTCGCCGAAGAGGAGGTGCGTCCCATGGGCCGCACCGCCACCGGCGTGCGTGGCATGAAGCTGGCCGCGGGCGAACACGTGGTCAGCCTGGTCGTGGTCGACGGCGAGGGCGACATCCTCACCGCCTCCGCCAACGGCTTCGGCAAGCGCACCGGGGTGGCCGAGTACCCGCGCAAGGGCCGTGGCACCATGGGCGTGATCGCCCTGCAGACCAGCGAACGCAACGGGGCCCTGGTCGGTGCCCTGCAGCTTTCCGAGCACCATGACCTGATGTTGATCTCCGACCAGGGCACGATGGTGCGTACCCGTGCCGCCGAGATCGCCCAGGTCGGCCGCAACACCCAGGGCGTGACGCTGATGAAGGTCGCGCCCGGCGAACGCCTGATCGCGCTGGAGGCGATCGAGGCGGTCGATGCCGAGGCCGAGGACGGCGAGGCCGCTGCCGAGGCCGCCGGCACCGACTGACGCCGACTGACGCCGTGCACGCCGCGACCCGCGGCGGGCCGAACCCCCACGGAGTGCCGATGCCGCGCCACGCCTTCCCCGCCGTCCTCCTGCTGCTCGCCGCGCTGCTCGCGCCGCCCGCCGTCGCGACCGCCGCGGCGGACCCGGCCGATGCCCCCGTCGCCGCCACCACGGCGGATCCCGCCGATGCCCTGGCCCGCGCCCGCGACGCCGTGCTGCCGCATGTGGTCAGTATCCTCGTGGTGCGCGAGGACTTCGCCGACGGCGAATCCAAGCTCAGCGTCGGCAGCGGCAGCGGCACCGTGATCGACCCGCGCGGCCACGTCGTCACCAATGCCCATGTCACCGACCGCGGCCGCAGCTTCCGGGTGGTGTTCGGCGACGGCCGCGAGCGCGAGGCGAAGCTCGTCGGGCAGGACACCGCCGCCGACATCGCCGTGCTGCGCGTGCTCGGCGAGCCGCTGCCGATGCCGCATGCCCGCTTCGCCGCAGCCCCGAAGCTCGCCCCCGGCGACACGGTGGTGGCGATGGGTGCGCCCTGGGGGCTTTCGAACTCGCTCTCGGCCGGGGTGGTGAACAATCCGCGCCGGCTCCTCGTCTCGCTGTTCGAGGACGAGGCCGACTACGAGGACCGGCTCGCCGAGGACGTCCCGACCGGCCGCTACTACGCCTGGATCCAGCACGATGCCGCCATCGCGCCGGGCAATTCCGGCGGCCCGCTGGTCGATCGCAATGGCGAGGTGGTCGGGGTCAACACCCGCGGCATGCTGTTCGGCGGCGACCTCGCCTTCGCCATCCCGGCCGAGGATGCCCGCGCCGTCGCCGAGGCGCTGATCGCCCATGGCCGGGTCCAGCGCAGCAGCCTCGGCCTGCGCCTGCGCTCGCTGCGCGGCACCGGCCACGCCGACGGCGTGCTGGTCAACGCGGTGCAGAAGGGCGGGGTGGCCGACCGCGCCGGCCTGCGGCCGGGCGACCGCCTGCTGCGCCTCGACGCGCTGGCGCTCGACGCGCCGCAGGCGGTCGACGTGCCGGCGATCCAGCGCCGCATCGCCGAACTGCCGGCCGGGCAAGCGGTCCGGGTGCAGGTGGCGCCGGCCGAGGGCGGCCCGGTCCGCACGGTCGAGCTGCAGCCGGTGCCGGCCCCGGTCGCGCCCGGCCCGGCCCGGGCCTTCGCGCCCTTCGGCATGGTGGTGCAGGCCCTGACCCCGGCCATGGCCGAGCGTCGCCGCCTGCCGGTCGACGCCGGCCTGCTGGTTGGCAGCCTGCGCGCCGGCGGCCCGGCCACCACCGCCCGACCGCCGATCCCGGCCGGTGCCGTGCTGCTCACCGCCGACGGCCAGGCGCTGCGCCATCCGGCCGACCTGGCGCCGTGGCGCCGGCCCGTGCGTCCGGCGCGGCCGGTGGTCATCGAGTTCCTGGCCCAGGGCGAGCGCCGCATCGCCGCCCTGGTGCCGAGCTGGGGCGATCGCCGCCGCGACCCGCTGCCGGAACTGCCCAGGGCCTGGGCTGGCATCGAAGTGCAGCCGGTGCCGCCCTCGCTGGCCGCGCCGCTCGGTCTGCCCGCGGCTGGCTTCCGGGTCACCCGCCTCTACCCCGGCAGCCCGCTGGCGGCGGCCGGCGTGCGCGTCGGCGACCTGCTCGTGGCCCTGCAGGGCGAGCCGCTGCCGGCGCTCAACGACACCCGTGCCGAACTGTTCGCCCAGCGCGTGCGGGAGTTCGAGATCGGCGAGCGCGTGCGCTTCTCGGGCTACCGCGACGGCCGGGCCACCGACTGGCACGCCACCCTGGCCGCTGCGCCGCTGCCGGCGGCGGCCCTGCGTTCGATGGAGCAGCGCCGCCTGCGCACGCAGTTGCGCGAGCTCGGCTTCTTCGACCGGGTGGAGGGCGACCTGCCGCTCGACCAGGCCGGCGTGCTGGTGCAGGCGGTGGAGCCGGGCGGCCCGGCCGGGCTTGCCCACCTGCGGGCCGGCGATGTCATCATCCGCATCGGCGGGCAGCGCATCGACGGCCTCGACAGCGTCGGCCCGGCGCTCGAGGCCGCCGCCGGCGCGGCCGAGCCGGCACGCATCCCGCTCACCGTGCTGCGCCAGGGCGAGGCGCGCATCCTCCAGATCGAACGCCACTGGTTCCAGGAGCCTGCCGGATGATGCGCCTGATGAATCCGTTGCCCGTCCTGCTGCTCGGCCTGCTGCTGGCCGCGGGCCCGTCGCCGGCAGCGCCGCCGGACAACGACCGGACCGATTTCACTGCCACCTACCGGGTGCTGGTCGAGCAGCGCGCCGCCGCCGTGGTGCCGGTGCGCTACGTCATCACCCTGACCGCCGGCGGGCAGGAGCAGCGCAACGAAGACCGCACGCAGGGCGTGCTGGTCAGCGCCGACGGCCTCGTGCTGGTGCCGGCGCGCGCGGTCAGCCTCGATCTCTCGGCGCTCGGACGGGCCCCGCCCGGGGCCGCCGCCGAGGCCCGCTCCAGCGGGTTCCGGGTGCGCCTGCCGGGCAGCGACGAATGGCGCGAGGCCGACCTCGTCACCCGCGACAGCGAACTCGGTCTCGCCTGGTTGCGCGTGCGCGACGCCACCGGCTTGCCCTTCGTCGATTTCGCCGAACTGGCCGAGCCGGCACCGGGGCGGTTCTTCTACACCCTGCTGCGCACCTCCGACGAATGGGGGGCGGTGCCGGTGGTGCGGCCGGGCATGGTGCTCGGCGAGACGCGGGTACCGCGCCGCACCCTGCTGGTCGATGGCATGCCGGGTTTGGCTTTCGATGCCGCCGGACAGCCGATGGGCTTCGTCGATATCGACCTCGCCGCCATGAGCCGGGCGCAGGGGCGGGGCCTCGGCCTCGACCTCGCCGACCTCGTCATGCACATGCTGCCGGCCCGCCGCGTCGCCGCCGCTACGCGGCTGGCCCAGACCCTGCCGCCGGTGCGCCTCGAGGCCGACGCCGCCGAATAAGGGCGGGTCCTGTCGGCGGATCGGATCGGATCGGGTTCGGGCTCGGAATGGCGAGCCTGTCGGCGGATCGGATCGGGTTCGGGCTCGGAATGGCGAGCCTGTCGGCGGATCGGGCCACCTGCTTTCCGCGCGATCGGGCGTCCTGCCCTCACGCGCGGCGCTCGGCTCCTGCCTCGCTGCCGCAGGACG
>JAGXSL010000206.1 GCA_018333835.1 Lysobacteraceae bacterium | reverse complement strand
TTCCTCGTTGAGCAGGGCGTTGAACAGCGTGTTGACGCCGCTGACCCAGGTGATGGGGTAGTTGTCGAAGGCGCGCTGCAGGTTCTGGATCGGGCGCGGGCTGGGCGCCAGCACGTTGCGCGCGCCAACACCCCAGAAGCACAGCAAATTGAAGGTGAACGCGAAGATGTGGTAGAGCGGCAGCGCGGTCAGCACCACCTCGCGGCCGGGCTCGATGTGCGAGCCGCCAACCGCATGGCCCTGCTCGACGTTGCTCAGCAGGTTGTGGTGGCTCAGCATCGCGGCCTTGGCCACACCGGTCGTGCCGCCGGTGTACTGCAGCAGGGCGAGCGCGTCGCCGTCCTCGCCGCGGGTGTAGGCGGCGACCTCCACGCCCTGCCCGCGCAGGCGCTCGCGGCCGGCGGCCAGGACCTGGCGCAGCCGCAGGTGCGGCACGCGGATCGGCGGCAGCGCGCGGTTCCAGGCCCACTGCACGAGGCGGATCACGCCGCGTGGGATCGCCGGGAAGAACTCCGTCACCTCGCAGACGACGACATGGCGGATCGCCGTGCGCCCGAGCAGGCCTTCCAGCTTGTCGGCGAACAGGTCGACGATCACCAGCACCTCGGCGCCGGAATCGCGGAACTGGTGCTCCATCTCGTGCGGCGTGTAGAGCGGGTTGGTGTTGACCAGCACGCAGCCGGCCTTGAGGACGCCGAAGACGACGACCGGGTAGGCGAGGCAGTTGGGCGTCTGCAGCGCGACCCGGGCGCCGGCTTGCAGGCCGGCCTCCTCGCGCAGCCAGGCGGCGAAGGCGTCGGAGAGCGCGTCGACCTCGGCATAGCTCAGCGAGGCGTGCATGCCGTTCGGCATGCAGGTGGTGAAGGCGACCTTGTCGGCGTGCTCGCGCGCGGCCTCGCGCACGAACTCGGCCAGGTGGCGGTGGCGCGGTGCGCCGGCATCCAGGCCGTCCGGGTAGTGCCGCCGCCAAGGCTGGCGGTCGTAGGCCCCGGCGTGGGGATCATCCATCATCGTGCGGACTCCAGGGTGCGCGCGCGTCCCCGGTCCGGCCCCCCGGTGTGCAGGATCGCGTGTCGATGCGGCAAGCTATCCCAGTCCACACCCCGGCGTACAGTTGGCGGGCGAAGCGCGGCTGGTCACACTGGCCTGCCCGGGCATCGCCCCGATGCCGGTCCACCAGGAGGTTCCATGGGTTTCCTTGCGGGCAAGCGCGCCCTCGTCACCGGCATCGCCAGCCAGCGATCCATCGCCAACGGCATCGCCGAGGCCATGCGCCGCGAAGGCGCGGAGCTGGCCTTCACCTACCAGAACGACAAGCTCAAGTCGCGCGTGGAAGAAGCCGCCGCCGAGTACGGCTCCAGCATCGTGATCCCGCTCGACGTCGCCGACGACGCGCAGATCGAATCCTGCTTCGCCGAACTCGGCCGGCACTGGGACGGCTTCGACATCCTCGTCCACTCGATCGGCTTCGCCCCGCGCGAGGCGCTGGACGGCGGCTACCTCGACCACCTGACGCGCGAGAACTTCCGCATCGCCCACGACATCTCGGCCTACTCGCTCTCGGCGCTGGCGCAGGCGGCGCGGCCGATGATGCGGGGCCGCAAGGCGGCGATCCTGACCCTGAGCTACCTCGGCGCCGAGCGCGCGCTCGCCAACTACAACGTGATGGGCGTGGCCAAGGCCGCGCTGGAAGCCAGCGTGCGCTACCTGGCGCTGAACCTCGGCCCCGAGGGCATCCGGGTGAACTGCATCTCCGCCGGGCCGATCAAGACGCTCGCCGCCTCCGGCGTCGGCAACCTGCGCAGGATGCTCAAGCACGTCGAAGAGGTCTCGCCGATCCGCCGCAACGTCAGCATCGAGGACGTCGGCAACGCCGCCGCCTTCCTGTGCTCGGACCTCGCCGCCGGCATCACCGGCGAGGTCACCTACGTCGACGGCGGCTACAACATCCTCGGCATGGCCGGCCTCGGCGGCGACGGGCACTGAACCGCGGCCCGCCGGCCTTGCGCCGGCGGCACCGTCAGAGGCGGTCCTCCGCCACCGTGATCTCGAACTGCCCGCGCAGCGCGCGGACGAAGGCCTCGCGCTCGGCTTCGGCACGCAGCTGGGCGAGTTGGTCGCGGAGCTGGCTGCGGATGGCCGGGGTCAGGTCGCCCAGGTCGGCCGGCTCGACCGCCGTGGTCGAGACCAGCGCGTAGCGGCCGCCCGCCATCGCGGCGAGCCCGACCTCGGCCGGCTGGCCCTCGGCCGGCGGCTGCTGGCGGAAGGCTTCGGCGGCGATCGCCGGGTCGGGGAAACCGGCCATGCGCGACAGCCCGCGGCTCTCCTGCACCACCACACCGAGTTCGGCAGCCAGCGATTCGAGGTCCTCGCCGGCGCGGGCGCGGGCCAGCAGGGCTTCGCCACGCTCGCGGGCGGCACGGGCGGCGCGGTCGGCCAGGAGGTCGGCCAGCGCCTGCTCGCGGACCTCGGCCAGCGGACGGACCGTCTCGGGGATGTGCTCGGTCACCTGCAGCACGACGACGCGGTTCGGTCCGATTTCGATCGGATCGCTGACCACGCGGTCTTCGCGCTGCGGGCGCGAGAAGGCGACCTCGCGGACTTCCGGGGACGCGGCGATGCCCTCTCCGGCGGCGGCGGTGAAGCGGCCGCCGTCGCGGATCTCCAGCCCGGTGGCGGTGGCCACCGCCTGCAGCGAGTTCGGGTCGCGCAGGATGGCATCGACCAGCTGCCCCTCCCGCTCGCTGAACAGGCGCTCGCGCTCGGCCGCCTGGAACTCCGCGAGCAGCTGCTCGCGTACCGCCTCGAAGGGCTGCACCGTGCCCGGGGTGAGCGCGCTGAGGCGGATCACGTGCCAGCCTTCGTCGGTGCGCACCGGATCGCTGACCGCGCCGGCCCGATCGAGGGCGAACACGGCGGCCTCGAAAGCCGGCGGGAAGACGCCGCGGGTGATCGGGCCGAGTTCGCCGCCCAGGGCCTGGCTGCCGGGATCGTCGCTGTGGGCGGCGGCCAGGGCGGCGAAGTCCGCGCCCTCGGCGCGGGCCTGCTCGGCGAGTGCGGCGGCCTCGACGCGGGCGGCCTCGACCGCGGCGGCATCGGCATCGGCCGGCACCGCCACCAGGATGTGGGCGGCGGAGCGCTCCTCGGCCGTGCCGAAACGGACCTGCTCGGCCTCGTAGCGGGCGCGTAGCAGCTCCTCGGCGGGCGGTTCCGGGGTGGCGATGGCGGCGCCGTCCAGTTCGATGTAGGACACCACGACCTGCTCCGGGACGGCATAGCGCGAACCGTTGGCGGCGTGCCACGCCACCAGCTCATCCTCGGTGGGCGGTGCGGCCGGGGCCGGGGCCGGCACCTCGAGGAAGCGCACGTCGCGGGTCTCGCCCTGCAGCATCAGCAGGCGTTCGAGTTCGGCGTCGCCGACCAGTCCGCTCGCCTGCACGGTGTCGGGCATGGCCCCGATCAGCAGGCTGCCGGCGACCAGGGACTCGAAGGAGGAGGCGGTGAGGCCGCGGCTCTGCAACCAGATCAGGTAGGCCTCGTCGCCGATGAACTGGCCGTCGCGAGTGATGCCCTCGACCTCGAGGATGGCGCGACGCACCTGTTCGGGCGTCACCGCGATGCCCTCGCGCCGGGCCACCAGTTCGAGCACGCGCTCGTCGATCATGGCGTCCAGCACCTGGCGGCGGGTCTCGATCGACTCGACCTGTTCGGCGTCGTAGGCCTCGCCGGCGCTGGCCCGGACCTGCTGGCGGAAGCGGTCGAAGCGCTGCCGGAACTCGCGCTGGTCGATCTCGTGGGCCTCCCACAGGGTGGAGCGCAGCAGCCGGCCGGCGGCGCCCTCGCGGGGCGCGTCGGGCCACCAGGCGGGCGGCGATTCCAGCTTGGCGGAGTAGGTCGGCACCCGGGTCTGGAAGTAGTGTTCGATGCCGAAGAAAGACATCGCGAACACGATCAGGATGATGATCGCCCAGGCGACCCAACCGGTGGTGAACTTGCGGAATGTCTGCAGCATGCGGGCGACGACTCGGCAGTGGGGTGCGGAAAAAGCAAAGGCGCCTTGCGGCGCCTTTGCGGGGGAACTGGCGGAGTGGACGGGACTCGAACCCGCGACCCCCGGCGTGACAGGCCAGTATTCTAACCGACTGAACTACCACTCCGCCGAAACCTGGTGGGTGCTGAGGGTTTCGAACCCCCGACCCTCGCCTTGTAAGGGCGACGCTCTACCGCTGAGCTAAGCACCCTCGGCGAGCTGATTTCGTCAGTTTACCGCATCCTTCAGCGCTTTGCCAGCCTTGAACGCCGGCGACTTCGAGGCCTTGATCTTGATGGTGGCGCCGGTCTGCGGGTTGCGGCCCTGGCGGGCGGCGCGCTTGCGCACCGAGAAGGTGCCGAAGCCCACGAGGGTGACGGTGTCGCCCTTCTTGAGGGCCTTCTTGATCACCTCGACCATGGCGTCGACGGCGCGACCGGCATCGGCCTTCGACAGCTCGGCGGAATCAGCGACAGCGTTGACGAAATCAGACTTGTTCATTCTCGACTCCCTGAGCGGGTTCCCCCGCGGATTGATCTGCCGGCGCACCGGACGGTCGCCAGCCGGATTCAGCCACACGGCGCGAAACCGCGGCTGCGCCCCGTTATACCAGTGCCCTCCAGCGCCCGCAACACGGGAAACGCAGCAATGGCGCGGCTTTCCGCACCACCGCCGGATCCGTCGGCGGCCCCCGGCGCATCCTCAGTGCGCCCTGCCGGCCCCCGGCACCTTGCCGGCCGTGCGTCCCTTCGGCTTGCGCAGCGGCGGCGGGGCCACCGGGTCGCTGGCCTCCGCGATCGCGGGCAGCGGCGCCAGCGGGCGCTCGAGGGCGCGGTCCAGCACTTCGTCGATCCACTTGACCGGGACCACCTCCAGCCCTTGCAGCACCGACTTCGGCAGGTCGACCAGGTCCTTGCGGTTGTCCTCCGGGATCAGCACGGTGCGGATGCCGCCGCGCAGCGCGGCGAGCAGCTTCTCCTTGAGGCCGCCGATCGGCAGCACGCGGCCGCGCAGGGTGATCTCGCCGGTCATCGCGAGGTCGGCGCGCACCGGCACCCGGGTCAGCGCCGAGACCAGGGCGGTGACCATGCCGATGCCGGCGCTCGGGCCGTCCTTCGGCGTCGCCCCCTCCGGCACGTGGACGTGGGTGTCGAACTTCTGGTGGAACTCGGGGTCGATGCCGAGCGTGGCGCTGCGCGAACGCACCACGGTGTAGGCGGCCTTGACCGATTCCTGCATCACCTCGCCGAGCTGGCCGGTGAGCAGCAGCTGGCCCTTGCCCGGCGACAGGCTGGCCTCGACCTGCAAGAGGTCGCCACCGGACTCGGTCCAGGCGAGGCCGGTGGCCAGGCCGACCTCGTTCTGCGCCTCGGCGCGGCCGAAGTCGTACTTGCGCACCCCGAGGTAGCGGTCGAGGTTCTTCGCGGTGATCCGCGACGGCTTGCGCGGTAGCGGCTTGCCGCCCTTCCTCGCGACCGCCGCCGGGCCGGCCAGCGCGATCTCCTTGACCACCTTGCGGCAGATCTTGGCGATCTCGCGCTCCAGGCCGCGCACGCCGGATTCGCGCGTGTGGTAGCGGACGATGTCGCGCAGCGCATCGGCGGCCACCACCAGCTCGCCATCCTTCAGGCCGTTGCCCTTGAGCTGCTTGGGCAGCAGGTAGCGCGAGGCGATGCTGAGCTTCTCCTCCTCGGTGTAGCCGGGGATGCGGATCACCTCCATGCGGTCCAGCAGCGGCCCGGGGATGTTCAGCGAGTTCGAGGTGGCGATGAACATCACCTCGGAGAGGTCGAGGTCGACCTCGAGGTAGTGGTCGTTGAAGCTGTGGTTCTGCTCCGGGTCGAGCACCTCCAGCAGCGCCGAGGACGGATCGCCGCGGAAGTCCATGCTCATCTTGTCGATCTCGTCGAGCATGAACAGCGGGTTGCGGCTGCCGACCTTGTTGAGGTTCTGCACGATGCGACCCGGCATCGAGCCGATGTAGGTGCGGCGGTGGCCGCGGATCTCGGCCTCGTCGCGCACGCCGCCCAGCGACATCCGCACGAACTTGCGGTTGGTGGCGCGGGCGATGCTCTGCCCGAGCGAGGTCTTGCCGACGCCGGGCGGGCCGACCAAGCACAGGATCGGGCCCTTCATCCTGCTCACCCGCGACTGCACCGCGAGGTATTCGAGGATGCGCTCTTTGACCTTCTCCAGGCCGAAGTGGTCGGCGTCCAGCACC
Organism: Lysobacteraceae bacterium; assembly: GCA_018333835.1. Lineage (GTDB taxonomy): Bacteria > Pseudomonadota > Gammaproteobacteria > Xanthomonadales > Xanthomonadaceae > Silanimonas. Next base: position 24,434 of record JAGXSL010000206.1, on the reverse strand, counting down.
TGCTGCGCGGCCTTGAGGTCGCGGCGCACCTTGCTGCGCTTCTTCCACGGCACGCCGACCAGCCAGTCGATGTAGTTGCGCACCACCGTGGCCTCGGCCGACATCGGCGACATCTGCTTCAGCTTGTTGAGCTCGGCCCTGGCCTTCGCCTCGACCGCCTTCGGCATGCCGGCGTTGCCGATCTTGCGGGCCAGCTCCTCGGCCTCGGTCGGGGCTTCGTCGAGGTCGCCCAGTTCCTTCTGGATCGCCTTCATCTGCTCGTTGAGGTAGTACTCGCGCTGGCTCTTCTCCATCTGCGACTTGACCCGGCCGCGGATGCGCTTCTCGATCTGCTGCACGTCGATCTCGCCCTCGACGAGGCCGATCAGCATCTCGATGCGCTCCATGGTGCGGGTGGTCTCCAGCACCTTCTGCTTGTCGACCAGCCGGGCGTTGACGTGCGCCGCCACGGTGTCGGCGAAGCGCGACGGGTCGTCGATGCCGGCCAGCGTCGCCATCAGCTCCGGCGGCAGCTTGCGGTTGGTCTTCAGGTACTGCTCGAACAGGGCGAGCAGGGAGCGCCGCGCCACCTCGGCCTCGCGGTGGTCGTCCGGCTCCTCCACGGCCAGTTCGCTGCCGCGCCCGAGCAGCGCGCCGTCATGCTCGCGGACCTCGCTGACGCGGAAGCGCGCCACGCCCTCGACCAGCACCTTGATGGTGCCGTCGGGCAGCTTGAGCAGTTGCAACACGGTGGCCAGCGTGCCGACCCGGTGCAGGTCGGCATCGGCCGGGTCGTCGGTCTCCGGGCTGGTCTGGGCGACCAGCAGGATCTGCTTGTCGGCGGCCATGGCCTGGTCCAGCGCCTTCACCGACTTGTCGCGGCCGACGAACAGCGGGATGACCATGTGCGGGTACACCACGACATCCCGCAGCGGGAGGATCGGGAGTTCCTGGGTGGGGGGCGAGCGGGTCATGGGGGCTCAGTCGCCCGAGGCCGCCCGCTGCACCGGAGCCGGCGTCCCGGAATAGATCAGGTAGGGCTCGTTGCGGTCGTTGACGACCGATTCGTCGACCACGACCTTGCTGACGTTCTCCTTCGACGGCAGCTCGTACATGGTGTCGAGCAGCACCGACTCGAGGATGGTGCGCAGGCCGCGGGCGCCGGTCTTGCGCTTGAGCGCCTTGCGGGCCACGGCGGCGAGCGCGTCGGGCCGGATCTCCAGCTCGACGCCCTCCATGTCGAACAGCTTCTTGAACTGCTTGGCGATGGCGTTCTTCGGCTCGGTGAGGATCTTCACCAGCGCGGCCTCGTCCAGTTCCTCCAGCGTGGCGACCACCGGCAGGCGGCCGACGAACTCGGGGATCAGGCCGAACTTGATCAGGTCCTCCGGCTCGACCTCGGCCATCAGTCGGCTGGTGTCGGCCTTGTGGCTCTGGCTCTTGACCTTGGCCGAGAAGCCGATGCCACCGGCCTCGCTGGTGCGCTGCTGGATCACCTTCTCGATGCCGGCGAAGGCGCCGCCGCAGATGAACAGGATGTTGCGGGTGTCGACCTGCAGGAACTCCTGCTGCGGGTGCTTGCGGCCGCCCTGCGGCGGCACGCTGGCGACCGTGCCCTCGATCAGCTTGAGCAGGGCCTGCTGCACCCCTTCGCCCGACACGTCGCGGGTGATCGAGGGGTTCTCGCTCTTGCGCGAGATCTTGTCGATCTCGTCGATGTAGACGATGCCCTGCTGCGCCTTCTCGACGTCGTAGTCGCACTTCTGCAGCAGCTTCTGGATGATGTTCTCGACGTCCTCGCCGACGTAGCCGGCCTCGGTCAGCGTGGTCGCGTCGGCCATCGTGAACGGCACGTTGAGCAGGCGCGCCAGCGTCTCGGCGAGCAGGGTCTTGCCGGAGCCGGTCGGGCCGATCAGCAGGATGTTCGACTTCGCCAGCTCGACGTCGTCGCCCTTCTGCCGGGACTCGATGCGCTTGTAGTGGTTGTAGACCGCGACGGCGAGGGTCTTCTTCGCGCGCGGCTGGCCGATCACGTACTGGTCGAGCACCTCGAGGATCTCGCGCGGCTTCGGCAGGTGGCTGCGCGCCGCCTGCGACTTGTCCTCGAGCTCCTCGCGGATGATGTCGTTGCAGAGCTCGACGCATTCATCGCAGATGAACACGCTGGGGCCGGCGATCAGCTTCCTGACCTCGTGCTGGCTCTTTCCGCAGAAGGAGCAGTACAGGATCTTGGCGCTGTCGGTCGGGCGGGAGGGTCGGTCGTCGGTCATTGCGCGGGAAACCCCGTGAGGAGCGGGCCTGGCCCGAGGATAGCACCGCCCCCGCCCCCCGGGGGTCCGGGGGCCGGGGGCGGGGCGTGAAGGAGGCCCGCGGTTCAGCCGGCCTGCACGGTCTCGTCGGGGCGCCGCTCCAGCACGGCATCGACGATGCCGTAGGCCCTGGCGTCCTCGGCGGCCATGAAGAAGTCGCGCTCGACGTCGCGCTCGATCTGCTCCAGCGGGCGGCCGGTGTTGGCCGCCAGCTCGCGGTTGAGCTTCTCGCGGAGGTACAGGATCTCCTTGGCCTGGATGGCGATGTCGGTGGCCTGGCCCTGGGCGCCACCGGAGGGCTGGTGGATCATCACCCGCGAGTTCGGCAGCGCGTAGCGCTTGCCCTTGGCGCCGGCGGCGAGCAGGAAGGCGCCCATCGAGCTGGCCTGGCCGACGCAGATGGTGCTGACGTCGGGCTTGATGAAGCGCATCGTGTCGTAGATCGCGAGCCCCGCCGTGACGATGCCGCCCGGCGAGTTGATGTACAGGCTGATGTCCTTCTCGGGGTTGTCAGCCTCGAGGAACAGCAGCTGGGCGACCACCACGTTGGCCATGTAGTCGTCCACCGGGCCGACCAGGAAAACCACCCGTTCCTTCAGCAGGCGCGAGTAGATGTCGTAGGCGCGCTCGCCGCGGGCGGTCTGCTCGACCACCATCGGCACGAGGTTGAGGCTCTTGGTCGGTTCCATGGGACGCTCCGGTTCGGTTCGGGTCAGGCGTTCGGGCGCAGCGCGTCGGTGAAGGACATCGCCACGTCGGTCGCCTGCGCGCGCTCGGCGATCCAGTCGATCACCTGCTCTTCCATCACGCGCGCCTGCAGGCCCTGCATCAGGTTGGGGTCGTTGCGGTAGAGATCAACCACCTGCTGCGGGTCCTCGTAGGTCGAGGCGATCAGGGCGATGGCTTCGTTCACGCGCTTCGGGTCGAGGCGCAGGTCGTTGCGGCGGGCCACCTCGCCGACGATCAGGCCGGCGGCGACGCGGTTCCTGGCGGCCGCGAGGAACGGGGCATGGTCGACCTGGCCGACGTTCTGGCCCTGGCGGCGGGCATTCTCGGCGGCCTGGGCCGCCATGCTGCGGGCCTCGGCCTCGACCAGCCGCGGCGGCAGCTCGACGTGGGCGAAGGCGGCCACCAGCTTCTGCGCGACCTCGACGCGCAGGCGGGCGGACAGCGCCCCTTTGAGCTCGCGGGCGAGGTTGCTGCGCACCTCGGCGCGGAACTGCTCCAGCTGGCCGGACTTGACGCCGAAGCTGCGGATGAAGTCGGCGTCGACCTCCGGCAGGTGCGGCTCGGAGACCTTGGTGGCCTTGACGTCGACCTGCGCGGTCCTGCCGGCCAGTTCGGCGATGCGCCAGTCGGCCGGGAAGGCGACGTCGACGGTCTTCTCGTCACCGGCGGCCATGCCGATGAGGGCCTGCTCGATGGCCGGCAGCAGCATGTTGCTGCCGACCACGGTGACGCCGCGCTCGACGCCCACCTCGGGGAAGCGCTTGCCGTCGACGACGGCGAAGTTCTCGACGTTGACGAGGTCGCCGGCCCGGGCGGCACGCTCGACCACGTTCCAGGTGCGGCGCTGCTGGCGCAGGGTCTCGATCATGGTGTCGATGTCGGACTCCTCGACCTGCGCCACCGGGCGCTGGATCGCCAGGGCCGAGACATCGATCTCGCCGAACTCCGGCGCGACCTCGAAGGTGGCGGTGTAGCGCAGCTCCTGCGCGGCATCGCCCTCGGCGCTGATCTCCGGCTGGCCGACCGGCTGCAGGCCTTGCGCGCGCAGGGCCTCGCCGAAGGTTTCGCGGACCAGCTCGTTGTAGGCCTCGGAACGGACCTGCGCACCGAAGCGCTGCTCGATGATCTTGACCGGCACCTTGCCCGGCCGGAAGCCGTTCAGGCGGGCGGTGCGCGAGAGCTCGCGCAGGCGGCTGCCGACGGCCGAGGCGAGGCGGTCGGCGGGGACGCTGACCGAGAGCTTGCGGCCGAGCGAGCCGATGGATTCGACGGAAACGTGCATGCTGGCTCCTGGGACCCTTTGCGTGTTGTGCCGCGCTGGAAGCGCGCCGTGGAAAAAAGAAAAACCCGCGGAGTCCGGCCTTGTCCTCCGCACCGCCCGACGGTTGGTGCGAAAGGAGAGACTCGAACTCTCACGGGTTGCCCCACTGGAACCTAAATCCAGCGCGTCTACCAGTTCCGCCACTCTCGCAGGCTTGTGGCAGGCGAAGCGGCTTCGAGGTTGGTGGGCCGTCTAGGGCTCGAACCTAGGACCTACGGATTAAGAGTCCGCTGCTCTACCAACTGAGCTAACGGCCCGGAACCTCGCCGCCGACGCGACTGCGAGGGCGGATTATGCCCCATCGGGGGGCTGGGGTGGAAGACGGGATTTGAACCCGCGACCCCTGGAATCACAATCCAGTGCTCTAACCAACTGAGCTACATCCACCACATCGAAACTGGCGCGCCCGGCAGGACTCGAACCTGCAACCGCCGGCTTAGAAGGCCGGTGCTCTATCCGGTTGAGCTACGGGCGCCCAAACGGGGATGGAGACCGGCCCGGGACCGACGCCGGGCCTGCCCCGCCGGAGCCCGCGACTGGTCGGGGCAGAGGGATTCGAACCCCCGACATCCAGCTCCCAAAGCTGGCGCTCTACCAGACTGAGCTATACCCCGGCGTGGAGAACCGGTCGGGTTGGTCTTGATCCGATGGCGCGCCCGGAAGGATTCGAACCTCCGACCCCCAAGTTCGTAGCCTGGTGCTCTATCCAACTGAGCTACGGGCGCGCAGAAGCGAAATTGTGCGGGAGACCCACCCGGGCGTCAAGCCCTGCGCGGTGCCGCCGCGTCGCCAGCGGGCCAGCGGCGTTGCCCTCCGGAGCAGTGGCGGCCTCGCGGCGGCCACAGACGACGACGCCGCCTTGCGGCGGCGTGGCGGAGTGAGAGGGATTCGAACCCTCGATAGAGCTTTTGACCCTATACTCCCTTAGCAGGGGAGCCCCTTCGGCCTCTCGGGCATCACTCCGGTGGATCCGCCCCTGGTCGGTGCGGGCGCAGATGGTAGCCGGTCAGCCGGCGTCCGGCAAATCGCCCTTGTCCGCCCTGCTCGCCTCGCCGCGCTGGATGCGCTGGAAGATCTCCTCGCGGTGGACGGCCACGTCCTTCGGCGCATTGATGCCGATGCGCACCTGGTTGCCCTTGACGCCCAGCACCGTCACGGTCACCGAATCGCCGATCATCAGGGTCTCGCCGACCCGCCTCGTCAGAATCAACATGCACTCACCTCGTCCGGGGTTCATCCTGCACCGGACCACGGCGGGGCTCCTTGCCGGCCGCAGCCTGATCGGCTGGTCGCCTCCGACAGGGAAGCGAAGCGCGATGGTAGGGCGCGGACGCCGGGGGCTGCAATGGAAAACCGGGCGGAATCGCCAAGAAATGTCAAATTCCGGGCCGGCGGGAACGCGGTCCGGCAGCCACTCAAGCGGCGGTCCGCTCCGCCACCCAGGCCGGCACGCCCGCCAGCGCCGCCCGCAGCGCCTCGCCGTCCTCGCCACCGCCCTGCGCCAGATCGGGACGCCCGCCGCCCTTGCCACCGACCTGCCGGGCGACATGGGCGAGCAGGTCGCCGGCCTTGACCTTCGCCAACGCGGCACCGTGGCTGCCGGCGATCAGGCTGGCCCTGCCGTCGCTGGCCGCGGCGAGGACGACGACGACGTCGCCGAGCTTCTGCTTGAGATCGTCGACCGCCTCGCGCAGGCCCTTGGCGTCGAAGCCCTCGAGCCGCGCGGCGACGACCTTGATGCCGGCCACGTCGACCGCTTGGGCGGCGAGGTCGGCACTGGCGCCGGCCGCGGCCTTGGCCTTGAAGGACTCGAGCTCGCGCTCCAGCTTCTTCTGCCGATCGAGCAGGCCGCGCAGTTTGTCGAGCAGATCGGTGCTGCGGCCACCGACGAGCTTCGCCGCCTGCTCCAGCATCGCCTCCTGCGCCGCGACCTCGGCCAGCGCGCCGCGGCCGGTGACGGCCTCGATCCGGCGCACGCCGGCGGCGACGCCGCTTTCCGCGACGATCTTGAACAGCCCGATGTCGCCGGTACGGTGCACGTGGGTGCCGCCGCAGAGCTCGGTGCTGAACCCGCCCATGCGCAGCACGCGCACGCGCTCGCCGTATTTCTCGCCGAACAGCGCGAGCGCGCCGGCATCGAGCGCCTCCTGCATGCCCATGTGGTGGACCTCGGCCTCGGCGTTGCGGCGGATCTCGGCGTTCACCATCGCCTCGATGGCGGCGAGCTCGTCCGGCCGCACGGCGGCGAAATGCGAGAAGTCGAAGCGCAGGCGGTCCGGCGCCACCAGCGAGCCCTTCTGGATGACGTGCCCGCCCAGCACCTTGCGCAGCGCGGCGTGCAGCAGGTGGGTGGCGGAATGGTTCAGCACCACGTCCTGGCGGCGCTCGGCGTCGACGCGGGCGGCGAGGTGGTCGCCGACCGCCAGGCCGCCGGCGCGGACGCGCCCGAGGTGGGCGTGGAACTGGCCGGCGAGCTTGAGGGTGTCGACCACCTCGAAACGGTCGCCGCGGGCATCGACCAACACCCCGGCATCGCCGACCTGGCCGCCGGACTCGGCGTAGAAGCTGGTCTGGTCGAGCAGCACCACGCCTTCCTCGCCGGTGGCGAGGCGCTCGACCGACCGGCCATCGCGGAGCAGGGCGACGACGCGGCAGTCCTCCGCCTCGAGCGTCTCGTAGCCGAGGAACTGGGTGGGATGCAGCTTGGCGACGAGTTCGGCCGGCAGCACGATGCCGCCGCCGAACTTGCCGGCGGCGCGGGCGCGCTCGCGCTGCGCGTTCATGTGCTGCTCGTACACGGCCATCGCGTCGGCCGCCGCCGCGAGCCCGCGCTCGCGCAGGATGTCGAGGACGAGGTCGGGCGGGCAGCCGTAGGTGTCGTGCAGCTGGAACAGCGCCTCGCCGTCGAGGCCGCCGCCGGCCCTGGCGAGGTAGGCGTCGAGGTGCTGCATGCCGGCGTCGAGGGTGCTGGCGAAGGCGGCTTCCTCGGCCTTGAGCGCGGCCTCGATCGTGGCACGCTGCGCGACGAGCTCGGGGTAGGCCTCGCCCATCACCTCGGCGAGCGGCTCCACCATCCGCCAGAACACGCCCTCCGGCTTGAGGGCGCCGAGCTTCCAGACATGGCGGGTGGCGCGGCGGACGATGCGCCGCAGCACGTAGCCGCGGCCTTCGTTCGAGGGCAGCACGCCGTCGGCGATCAGGAAGCTGGCGGCGCGGATGTGGTCGGCGATCACGCGCAGCGACTTGTGCTCGAGGTCCGTGGCGCCGGTCAGCGCGGCGGCGGCACGGATCAAGTGCTGGAACAGGTCGATCTCGTAGTTGCTGTGCACGTGCTGGAGCACGGCGGCGAGGCGCTCCAGGCCCATGCCGGTATCGACGCAGGGCGCCGGCAGCGGCAGCAGCGTGCCGTCGGGCTGGCGGTCGAACTGCATGAAGACGAGATTCCATATCTCGATGAAGCGGTCGCCGTCCTCGTCCGGGCTGCCGGGCGGGCCGCCGGCGATGTGCGGGCCGTGGTCGTAGAAGATCTCGGTGCAGGGGCCGCAGGGGCCGGTGTCGGCCATCTGCCAGAAGTTGTCGGAAGCGAACGGCGCGCCCTTGTTGTCGCCGATGCGGAGGATGCGCTCGGGCGGCAGGCCAACCTCCTTGTGCCAGAGCTCGAAGGCCTCGTCGTCGGTGTGGTAGACGGTGACGAGCAGGCGCTCCTTCGGCAGCTTCCAGACTTCGGTCAGCAGCTCCCAGGCCCAGGCGATGGCGTCGCGCTTGAAGTAGTCGCCGAAGCTGAAGTTGCCCAGCATCTCGAAGAAGGTGTGGTGGCGCGCGGTGTAGCCAACCTGGTCGAGGTCGTTGTGCTTGCCGCCGGCGCGCACGCAGCGCTGCGAGGAGACGGCGCGGGTGTAGCCACGTTTCTCGGCGCCGAGGAAGACGTCCTTGAACTGCACCATGCCGGCGTTGGTGAACAGCAGGCTGGCGTCGTTGCCCGGGACGAGCGGGCTGGAGGGCACGATGGTGTGGCCCTTCGAGCGGAAGAATTCGAGGAAGTCGCGGCGGATCTCGGCGCTGGTTTTCATGCGGGACCTGGAGGCGGGACGGCAGGCGCGGACGGGGCGCGCCAATCCGTCATGGGAAGCGGAATGCAGCCTTCAAGGGTAGCAGGGGTCCGCATCGTCCCGCAGGGCCAGCGCGGCACGGGCCATGTCCTGCGGGAACCCGCGCCGCAGCAGGAAGGACAGGGCCTTGTGGCGCTGGCGGAGCGCCGCGGGGCCGCGGTCGGCGGCGTCCAGCGCGGGCAGGAAGCGGGCCGCCACCCGGGCGGCGACGGCCGTCCAGTCGAGCCCATCGGCCTCCGCCGCGGCGAAGGCCGCCTCGATCCCGGCCGCCGGGATCCCGTTCATCCGCAACTCGGCACGGATGCGCACCGGGCCCTGCCCGGCCAGGGCCCGGCTGCGGACCAGGGCCTCGGCGTAGCGGCGGTCGTCCTGGAAGCCTTGCCGTTGCAGGGCCTCCAGCGCGGCGTCGAGTTCGTCGGACTCGATGCCCTTGTCGCGCAGCTTGCGCTTCAGCCCGGCGGCGGAGTGCTCGCGCCGGGCCAGCAGGCCCAGCGCCCGCGGGTAGGCGGCGGGCGGCTCACGCGTCGGCAAGGTCTTCGGCGTCCTCGCCGCGGCTCTCGGCCGGGACGTAGAGTTCGCGCAGCTTGGCCTCGAGCTCGGCGGCCTGCTTCGGGTTGTCCTTGAGCCAGGCGCGGGCGTTCTCCTTGCCCTGGCCGATGCGTTCGCTGCCGTAGCTGTACCAGGCGCCGGACTTCTCGATCAGCTTGGCGTCGACGCCCATGTCGATCAGCTCGCCCTCGCGGCTGATGCCCTCGCCGTAGAGGATCTCGGTGACGACCTGCTTGAAGGGCGGCGCCAGCTTGTTCTTGACCACCTTGATCTTGGTCTGGTTGCCGATGATGTCGTCGCCCTTCTTGACCGCGCCGATGCGGCGGATGTCGAGGCGCACCGAGGCGTAGAACTTGAGCGCGTTGCCGCCGGTGGTGGTTTCCGGGTTCTGGCCCGGCATCATCAACCCGATCTTCATGCGCAGCTGGTTGATGAAGATGACCATGCAGTTGCTGCGCTTGATGTTGCCGGTGAGCTTGCGCAAGGCCTGGCTCATCAGGCGGGCCTGCAGGCCGACCTGCATCTCGCCCATCTCGCCCTCGATCTCGGCCTTCGGCGTCAGCGCGGCGACCGAATCGACCACCACCACGTCGACGGCGTTGGAGCGCACCAGCATGTCGGCGATCTCCAGCGCCTGCTCGCCGGTGTCGGGCTGGCTGATCAGCAGGTCGTCGAGGCTGACCCCGAGCTTCTGCGCGTAGGTCGGGTCGAGCGCGTGCTCGGCGTCGATGAAGGCGGCGGTGCCGCCGGCCTTCTGGCACTGCGCGATGACCTGCAGGGTCAGCGTGGTCTTGCCGGAGGATTCCGGCCCGAAGATCTCGACGACGCGGCCCTTCGGCAAGCCGCCGATGCCGAGCGCGATGTCGAGCATCAGGGAGCCGGTGCCGATGACCTCGGTGGCCTCGACGTTCTTGTCGCCCATGCGCATCACCGTGCCCTTGCCGAACTGGCGGTCGATCTGGGTGAGGGCGGCAGTGAGGGCGCGCTTCTTGTTTTCGTCCATCGCGGTCATGGTCGTGCTCTCGAGGGGGTGTGGGGGAAGTGTGGCCGGGGCGTTTCGCACGGACTGAGACTGCGGCGGAACCTGGCACCAGCCTGCGGGATGGCGCGGGGGCGGCGCAGCGGAGAACCCCCCGTGCGAGGGTGCGGGAATGCCGGCCGCAGGGGTCGGCCACGGGCATGGGCCGGCGTGGTGTTCCGCCCGCTCACCGCGACGGCCTCAGCAGACCGCAGAACAGGCCTTCGATGGCGAAATCCTGGTCCTCCGCCACGTCGATGGGCGCATGCCCGGGGTTGCGCGGCATCAGGCGCAGGCCGTCGCCACCGCAATGCAGCCGCTTGACGGTGATCTCGCCATCCAGCCGGGCGATGACGACCTGGCCGTGGCGGGCGTCGGCGGCGCGGCGCACGCCGATCAGGTCGCCGTCGAGGATGGCCTCGTCGCGCATCGAGTCGCCCTGCACGCGCAGCAGGTAGTCGGGCAGCGGATGGAAGAGGTGGCGGTCGAGCACCACGGTGCCCTCGCCCTCGGCATCCAGACCCTCGTTGCCGGCACCGATGGGCCGTCCGGCGGCGACCCGCCCCAGCACCGGCAGGCGCAAGGCGTCCTCGTCGAGCGGCGACGGCAGCGGCAGCGCCGCCTGCGCCCTGGATGGCGCCCGCAGCACGCGCAGGCCGCGGGCCTTGCCGGGCAGGCGCTCGATGGCCCCAGCCGCCTCCAGCGCCTCGAGGTGGTACTGCGCCGCGCGCACCGATTTGAAGCCGAAGGCCCGGGCGATCTCGGTCTGCGAGGGCGGCACGCCCTCGGCCCCGATGCGCTCGGCGATCAGTTCGAGGATGGCGGCTTGGACATCGGTCAGCGGCATGGTGGTAGCAATACTACTAACCCGCCCGTCGCGCAAGCCCCCGTGTGGTGCCCGGGATGGCGAGCCAGTCGGGATCGGGGCGCGCCCGGGCGGTGGGCTCGGCAAGGCGAGCCTGTCGGCGGATCGGAGTGCGTTCGGGCTCGGCGAGGCGAGCCTGTCGGCGGATCGGGCCACCTGCTTTCCGCGCGATCGGGCGTCCTGCCCTCACGCGCGGCGCTCGGCTCCTGCCTCGCTGCCGCAGGACGGCCCCTCACCGCCGCGGCTCGCCCACCAGGCACCGCGCTCGCGACTGCTGTTCGCCACGACCGTGGCGTGCACGTTGCCGCTGCGGACTCGCGATCCGGACCCGCCGGAAACGATCCGCGCCGCGCCCGTGGGCCGTGGCGGTCGCGTAGCCGTCGCCGGCCGCGACCCCGTGGCCCACGAAGGCAGGCGCGCCCGGGATGATCAGGCTCATGAACCACGAAGGCAGGCGCGCTCGCGATGGCGCGCTGCAGGGCGAAGGCTTCCGGGGACAGCTGTCGGAACGCCAAGAGCGGATCCTCGCTCAGGCCGTCGCCAGCTCCAGCAGGCCGTGCAGGGCCGCCGCGATGGTCTGCCGCCGCACCGCCTCGCGGTCGCCGGTGAAATGGAAGACCTCGGCCTTGGGGTAGCCGCCGCGGCGCTTCCAGGCGATCCAGACCGTGCCGACCGGCTTGCCGGCGGTGCCGCCGCCGGGGCCGGCGATGCCGGTCACCGCCACCGCGATCGAGGCGGCCGAGTGCACCAGCGCGCCGGAGACCATCTCGATCACCGTCTCGCGGCTCACCGCGCCCTCGCGTTCGAGCGTTTGCGGCCGCACGCCGAGCATGGCCTGCTTGGCCTCGTAGCTGTAGGCCACCATGCCGCAGTCGAACCAGGCCGAACTGCCGGGGATGTCGGTGAGGCATTTCGCGATCCAGCCGCCGGTGCAGCTCTCGGCGGTGCAGACGAGGTGGTGGCGGGCGACCAGGGTGTCGGCGAGGCGGCGGGCGAGCGCGCCGAGTTCGGCATCATTGGGGATGGCGGGCGTGTCCATGCCGCTAGACTAGCCGGCCCCCGCCCACCGGTCAGCCCGCCCCTTCCGGAATGAGCAGCGACGCCCCGCAGCACACCCCGCTGATGCGCCAGTTCTTCGCCGCCAAGGCGGAGCATCCGGAGCTGCTGCTGTTCTTCCGGATGGGCGACTTCTACGAGCTGTTCTACGACGACGCCCGCAAGGCGGCGCGGCTGCTCGACATCACGCTGACGCAACGCGGGCAGTCCGGTGGCCAGCCGATCCCGATGGCCGGCGTGCCAGTGCACGCCTGCGAGGGCTACCTCGCGAGGCTCGTCGCGCTCGGCGAATCGGTGGCGATCTGCGAGCAGATCGGCGACCCGGCGCTGGCCAAGGGCTTGGTCGAACGCAAGGTCGTCCGCATCGTCACGCCCGGCACGGTGACCGACGAGGCCCTGCTGCAGGAACGCCGCGACACCCTGCTGATGGCGGTGGTGCGCGGCGGCACGTCGTCAAAGAAAGGCGGCTACGGCCTTGCCTGGGCCGACCTCGCCGGCGGCCGCTTCCTCGCCAACGAGGTCGCCGACGAGGAAGCGCTGGCGGCCGAGCTGGCGCGGCTGGAGCCGGCGGAACTGCTGGTGCCCGACGAGGACGGCTGGCCCGCCGCCGTGACCCAGCGGCAGGGCATGCGTCGCCGCCCGCCCTGGCTGTTCGACGCCGACAGCACGCGTCGCGCCCTGCTGCGCTTCTTCGGCCTGCACGACCTCTCGCCCTTCGGCCTCGAAGGCAGGCCGCTCGCCGCCGCCGCCGCCGGTGCCCTGCTCGGCTACGTCGAGGAAACGCAGAAGCAGCAGCTCCCGCACCTGTCCGCCATCGCCGTCGAGGCCGCCGACGAGGCGATCGCGCTGAATGCGGCGACGCGCCGGCACCTCGAGATCGACAGTCGCATCGACGGCAACAGCGCGCACACCCTGCTCGGCGTGGTCGATTCCACCATCACGCCGATGGGCGGCCGCCTGCTGCGGCGCTGGCTGCACCGGCCGCTGCGCACGCAGGCCGTCGTCGCCGAGCGCCACCACGCGGTGCGCAGCCTGCTGGAATCCCGCGCGTTCGAGGGCCTGCGCGAGACCCTGCGCCGCGTCGGCGACCTGGAACGCATCCTCTCGCGCGTGGCGCTGCGCTCGGCCCGGCCACGCGATCTTTCGACCCTGCGCGATGGCCTGGCGCTGTTCCCCACGCTGCGCGAGGCGCTGGCCGCGCTCGATTCGCCGCGCCTCACCGCCCTGCTCGACCGGCTCGGCGAGCATGCCGGCACTTCGGATTGGCTACAGAAGGCCGTCGCGCCGCAGCCACCGCTGAAGCTGGTCGATGGCGGCGTCATCGCGGACGGGTATGACGCCGAGCTCGACGAGCTGCGCGTGCTCTCGACGAACGCCGACCAGTTCCTACTCGAGCTCGAAGCCCGCGAGCGCGCCGCCACCGGCATCGCCACGTTGAAGGTCGGCTACAACCGCGTCCACGGCTTCTACATCGAGATCAGCCGCGGCCAGGCCGACAAGGCCCCGCTGCACTACCGTCGCCGGCAGACCCTGACCGGTGCCGAGCGCTACATCACCGAGGAGCTGAAAGCCTTCGAGGACAAGGTGCTCTCGGCGCGCGACCGCGCACTCGCCCGCGAGAAGCAGCTCTGGGAGGACCTGCTCGATGCGCTCAACCTCGTGCTGAACCCGCTCAAACTCGCCGCCGAGGCGGTGGCCGAGATCGACGTGCTCGCCGCCTTCGCCGAACGTGCGCTGGCGCTGGACTGGGCCGAACCGCAACTCGTGGCAGAACCCGGCATCCGCATCGAACGCGGCCGCCATCCGGTGGTCGAGGCGGTGCGTGATGCACCGTTCGAGCCGAACGACCTGATGCTCTCGCCCGAGCGCCGGATGCTGGTGATCACCGGCCCGAACATGGGTGGCAAGAGCACCTACATGCGGCAGGCGGCGCTGATCGTGCTGCTGGCCCATGCCGGCAGCTTCGTGCCGGCCGCGCGCTGCCTGCTGGGGCCGATCGACCGCATCCTCACCCGCATCGGTGCCGGCGATGATCTCGCGAGGGGCCAGTCGACCTTCATGGTCGAGATGAGCGAGACCGCCTACATCCTCCACCACGCCAGCCCGCATTCGCTGGTGCTGATGGACGAGATCGGCCGCGGCACGTCCACGTACGACGGCCTGGCGCTGGCACAGGCCTGCGCCCTGCATCTGGCCCACGTGAACCGCAGCTTCGTGCTGTTCGCCACCCACTACTTCGAGCTGACCGCGCTGGCCGGCGACGGCGGCAGCGGCATCGCCAACGTGCACCTCGACGCCGTCGAGCACGGCGAGAAGCTGGTGTTCATGCACGCGGTGAAGGACGGCCCGGCCAACCGCAGCTTCGGCCTGCAGGTGGCGGCACTCGCCGGGCTGCCGCGCGCGGTGCTCGGTGAAGCGCGACGCACGCTCGCGGAGCTGGAACAGCGCAGCCGCGACATGCCGGCCACCGCCACCTCGCCCGCCGCCATCGAGCAGCCGGCGCAGATGACCCTGTTCCGCAGCCCGCCGCCGGCGCTCGACGCGCTGGCCGCGCTCGATCCGGACGTGCTCACGCCGAAGCAGGCGCTGGAGGCGCTCTACCGGCTGAAGGGAATGCTCTGAAGCGCGGCCTTAAGGTCGCGCCAGAGGTCCTCGACATCCTCGATGCCCACCGAGAGCCGCATCAGGCCCGGCGTGATGCCGTGCCGGCGCTGCTCGTCCCCGGCCAGCACCCGATGGGTCAGGCCGGCGGGATGCTGGATCAGGGTATCCACGCTCCCCAGGCTCACCGCCGGCGTGCACAGCCGTACCGCCCGCATCACCGCCGCCGCCGCCGCATGCCCCCCGGCCAGTTCGAAGGCCAGCAGGCTGCCGGGGCCGGCGAGCTGCGTGCCCAGCAGATGGGCATTGCGCACGGTGCCGAGGCCCGGGTAGCAGCAACGCGTCACGGCGGGATGCTCGGCCAGGCGGCGGGCGAGCACGCCGGCATTGGCCTGGGCACGCTCCACCCGCAGGGCCAGGGTGGGCAGCCCGCGATGCAGCAGGAACGCCGCCAAGGGGTGCAAGAGCGCCCCCGTCGCCGCACGGATGCTGCGCAGGGCGGTGGCCTCGGCCTCGCCGCAGGCCACGATGCCCGCCACCACGTCGCCATGGCCGCCGAGAAACTTCGTGGCGCTGTGCAGGACGTAGCGCGCGCCCCGGGCGATCGGCCGCTGCAACACCGGCGTGGCAAAGGTGGAATCCACCAGCACCGGCACCGGGCCGGCGGCCGCCACCACCGCGTCGATGTCCACCAGGTCCAGCGTCGGGTTGGCCGGGGTCTCGATGAGGACGAGGGCCGTGTCGGGGCGTCGCCGCGCCGCGATGGCTCCGGCCTCGACGAACTCCGTCTCGATGCCGAGCAGGCCACTGGCGAGCAGGTGGTCGGCCGTGCCGTAGAGCGGCCGGACGGCCAGCACATGCCCGCCCCGCGCCTTCGCCGCCAGCAGCACCGCCGTGAGCGCCGCCATGCCCGAAGCGAAGGCGACGGCGGCATCGGCCCCCTCCAGCCGTGCCATCGCCTGCTCCACCCGCGCCACCGTGGGGTTGTGCAGGCGGGCGTAGATCGGGTTCTCGGCCCGGGCGGCTCCGGCGACCAGGGCATCGAAGCTGGCGGTGCCGGCCGCCAGATCGCGCACCGGGTAGGTGCTGGACAGGTCGATCGGCGGGGCGTGCACCCCGAGCGCATCGAAGTCCTCGCGACCGGCATGGACCAGCAGGGTCGAAAGTGCGTGCGGTTCCGGGAGGGTCATGGGGGCGGTTCCATTCAAAGCCCACAGCATGGAACAGCAGGCGGATGAAGGGCAGAATCCCCGAAGGAAATTTCGTGAAGGCCCCTTCCCATGCGCCTCGATCGAACGGATGTCGAGCTTCTGCGCCTGCTGCGCAAGAACGCTCGGTTGCCGAACAAGGAACTCGCCGCACGCTGCGGCATCGCCCCCTCCACGGCCCTGGAACGGGTGCGCCGGCTGCGCGAGTCGCGAGCCATCCTCGGCTACCACGCCGAAATCGCGCCGGAAGCGATCGGAATCGGCCTGCAAGCCCAGGTGGCCGTGCGCCTGGCCCGCCACACGCGGACCGATGTCGAACGCTTCATCGCCCACCTGCGTGCCCTGCCCGAGGTACTGGCCTGGTACCACCTGGGCGGGCAGGACGATTTTCTCTGCCACGTGGGGGCCCGGGACAGCCAGCACCTGCGCGATTTCGCCTTGCAGGCCTTCACCGAACGTCCCGAGGTGGCGCACATCGAAACCCGGCTGATCTTCGCCTTCGAACGCAACCCGGCATTGCCCGTGTTCCGTGAGGCGGACGACCGCCCGTGAGCGGCGGCGGCGTCGACTACGACGCGTCGAGATCGCCCAGGGCCTGGATCAGCCGGCGCTGGCGCTTGTTCGGACGGGTCCCGGGCGGCTGGTAGCCCTGCGCCTCGAGCCGGCGCTTCTCGCGCTCGGCGAGCCGCGCGGCGATCGAGGCTTCGGACTCGGCGTAGAGCTGCTGGGCGAGGCTGGCCGGGCCGCGCTGGTCGGCGAGGCCGCGCACTTCCACTTCGTAGCGTTCGCCGGCGCGCTCAATGGCGAGCACCAGGCCGATGCGGACCGCGCGGCTGGGCTTGGATGCCTGGCCGTCGATGCGGACCTGCCCGCGCTCGATGGCCTGCTTGGCCAGCGCGCGGGTCTTGAAGAAGCGCGCCGCCCAGAGCCAGAGGTCCAGCCGGACCTCGGCGACGGCGGCGCGGGAGGCGTTCGGGCCCAGGGCCTTGGAAACGGCTCAGCCAGCGGACTTGCGGGCCGCCAGGTCTTCCTTGATGCGGGCGGCCTTGCCGGCGAGGTCGCGCAGGTAGTAGAGCTTGGCGGCGCGGACCTTGCCGTGGCGCTTGACCTCGACCGAGTCGATGGTCGGGCTGTGGGCCTGGAACACGCGCTCGACGCCGAAGCCGTGGGAGATCTTGCGGACAGTGAACGAGGAGTTCAGGCCGGCGTTCTTGCGGGCGATCACGACGCCCTCGAAGGCCTGCACGCGCTCGCGGTTGCCTTCCTTCACATTGACGTTGACGACCACGGTGTCGCCGGGGCTGAACTCGGGCAGCTGGCGCTGCATCTGCTCGGCCTCGAACTGGGCGACGATCGACTTGTTGAGCTGGCTCATGGCTTTGGACCTGTGCAATTCTTCGGGCTGCCGCGCCACGCAGGCCTGCGCCCGGGCGAGTCGGCAAGTATAACCTTTTCGCGGAGGCCCGCGCTAGGGGCGGCCGGGGCCGGAAGCTTGCCCGGCGATGAACTCGGCCAGCAGGGCGCGATCCTGCGGGCTCAAGGCCATGCGGGCGAGCAGGTCCGGGCGACGCCGCCAGGTCCGGCCCAGCGCCTGCTGGCGGCGCCAGCGCGCGATCCTCGCGTGGTCGCCCGAGAGCAGCACCCCAGGCACGCCCTCGGTGCCGAGGGTCTCGGAGCGGGTGTAGTGCGGGCAGTCGAGCAGGCCGTCCTCGAAGCTGTCCTGGACCGCCGAGTCGGCGTCGTTCAGGGTGCCCTCGAGCAGGCGCACCACGGCGTCGACGACCACGGCGGCCCCCAGCTCGCCCCCGGAGAGCACGTAGTCGCCGATCGAGAGCTCCTCGTCGACGTGGGCGGCGAGGAAACGCTCGTCGATGCCCTCGTAGCGGCCGCAGAGCAGCAGGAAACCGGGCGTGGCGGCCAGCGCGCGCGCTTTCGCCTGGGTGAAGCGCGGCCCCTGCGGGGAGAGGTGGATGAGCGGCCCGGTGGCGCCGTCGGCGCGGGCGGCGGCGAGGCAGGCCTCGAGCGGCTCGGGCAGCATGACCATGCCGGGGCCGCCGCCGAAGGGGCGCTCGTCGACGCGGCGGTGGATGCCGCTGGCGTGGTCGCGCGGGTTCCAGGCCTTCACCGCGACCAGCCCGCGGCCGGCGGCGCGGCCGACCACGCCGAGGGCCGCCGACTCGGCGATGAATCCGGGGAACAGGCTGAGTACGTCGATGCGCATGGTCAGAACTCGGGGTCCCAGTCGACGACCATGCGTCCGGCCGCGAGGTCGACCTCGCGGACCACGTCGCTGCTGTAGGGCAGGTAGCGCTCGCGCTCGCCGCGGACGACGACCACGTCGTTGGCCCCGTTGTTGAACAGGTGCGAGACGGTGCCGAGTTCGACGCCCTCGACGGTCGAGACCTTGAGGCCCTCGAGATCGACCCAGTAGTGCTCGCCGGGCTTGGGCGGCGGCAAGCGCGAGCGCGGCGCCCAGATCTCGGCCCCGACCAGGGCCTCGGCGGCGTCACGGTCGGCGACCCCCGGGAAGCGGGCGGTGACCGAGCCGTTCGGCGCGAGCCTGCCGCGGGTGCCGGAAACGGCGGATTCCCCGCCGCGATGGACGAGGATCCAGGGCTGGTAGCGGAACAGGGCGTCGCGAGGCTCGGTCCAGGACTCGAGCTTCAACTCGCCCTGGATACCGAAGGCCCCCGCCACCCGGCCGAGGAGGATGCGGCGCTCGGGGTCCATGCGGGGGCTTCCGGGGTGGCCGCCGGAGGCGGGCGGCCGGGGTTCAGGCCGCGGCCTTGGCCGCTTCCTTGACCAGCACCGCAACCTTGTCGGAGAGCTGGGCGCCGTGCGAGACCCAGTGCTTGACGCGCTCGGCATCCACCTCGACGCGCTTCTCGGCACCGCGGGCGACCGGGTTGTAGAAGCCGACGCGCTCGATGTTGCGGCCGTCGCGGGCGTTGCGGCTGTCGGTGACGATGATGTGGTAGAAGGGGGCCTTCTTGGCGCCGCCACGGGCCAGGCGGATCTTGACCATGGGTCTTGAGCTCTGTCGTTCTTGGGGTCAGGCCCTGGCCCGTTCGGGGCAGGGAATTGGGAAGTCTAGCCGGAGCCGCCCCGAAAGGCAAAGACGCCGGGGCTGGACGAGCCGTAGCCTGCCGGGCCTCCGTTCAGGCGGGCCCCGCCGGCGCTCAGCGCGGGAAGCCCCCGCCGCCCGACCCCGGGAAACCGCCGCGGCCGCCCAGCATCCCCTGCATCCCGCGCAGCATGCCCTTCATGCCGCCGCGCGAGAGCTTGGACATCATCTTCTCCATCTGCTGCCACTGCTTGTAGACCTGGTTCACCTGCGCCGGGCTGGTGCCGGAGCCACGGGCAATGCGCGCCTTGCGCGAGCCGTTCAGCAGGTCGGGGTTGCGGCGCTCCTTCGGCGTCATCGAGTTGATGATGGCGATCATCCGCGGCACTTCCTTGCCGGTGACCTGCGCCTTCACGCTGTCCGGGACCTGGCCCATGCCCGGCAGCTTGTCCATCAGGCCACTGAGACCACCCATGTTCTGCATCTGCAGCATCTGGTCGCGCAGGTCGTTCAAGTCGAAGCGCTTGCCCTTCTTGACCTTCTCGGCGAGCTTCTGCGCCTTGTCGCGGTCGACGCTCCGCTCGACCTCCTCGACCAGCGAGAGCACATCGCCCATGTCGAGGATGCGGCTGGCCGCGCGCTCCGGATGGAAGACGTCGAGGCCGTCGGGCTTCTCGCCGACGCCGACGAACTTGATCGGCTTGCCGGTGAGGTAGCGCACCGACAGCGCCGCGCCGCCGCGGGCGTCGCCGTCGGTCTTGGTGAGCACGACGCCGGTCAGTGGCAGCGCCTCGGCGAAGGCCTTGGCGGTGTTGGCCGCGTCCTGACCGGTCATCGCGTCGACCACGAACAGGGTCTCGACCGGATCGACCGCGGCATGCAGGGCCTTGATCTCCGCCATCATCTCGGCGTCGATGGCCAGACGACCGGCGGTATCGACGATCAGCACGTCGGCGACGTTGCGCTTGGCGGCATCGATGGCGGCACGGGCGATGTCGACCGGCTTCTGCCCGGCCTCGGACGGGTGGAACAGCGCGCCGACCTGGCCGGCCAGCGTCTGCAACTGGGCGATGGCGGCCGGACGGTAGACGTCGCAGCTCACCACCATCACCTTCTTCTTGCGGCGCTCCTTCAGGAACTTGGCGAGCTTGCCGACCGTGGTCGTCTTGCCGGCACCCTGCAGGCCGGCCATCAGGATCACCGCCGGCGGCTGCTGGGCCAGCGACAGCTCCGCGCCCTGCCCGCCCATCACCAGCGTCATCTCGTCACGGACGACCTTGATCAGCGCCTGGCCCGGCGTCAGCGAGGTCAGCACCTCCTGACCGACGGCGCGCACCTTGATGCGCTCGATCAGGGCCTGCACCACCGGCAGCGCGACATCGGCCTCGAGCAGGGCGATGCGCACCTCGCGCAGGCTCTCGCGGATGTTCTCCTCGGAGAGGCGGCCGCGGCCGCGCAGCCGCTGCAGGGTGCCGGAGAGGCGCTGGGTCAGGGACTCGAACATGGCGGGAGGGGCAGCGGGCGGAAACGGCCGGGCGCGAAGTATAGCCGCAGCCTCGCCGACGGCCCCGAGGTGCCTGGCCCGCGTTCTCGGCCTTGGGGCCGCTGTGCAACACTTGCTGGATGACTCTGGTCCTGGCCCTCGCCCTGTTCGCCGCCCTCGCCTACGCCACCGCCGGCAGCGGCCTCGCCGGGCGCGTGCTGGGCCAGGGCACGGCCCACGGCAGCGGCCCCTGGCTGGCCTTGGGCGGGCTCGGGGCGGCCGCGCACCTCGTCGTGCACATGGCGGCCACCGCCGCGCAGGGCCTGCCCGACCTGCATTTCCTCTCGGCGCTCTCGCTCGTCGCCCTCGGCATGGCCGCCCTCACCCTGGCCGGGGCCTGGCTGGAGCGGCTGGAGGCACTCGGGGTGCTGGTGTTCCCGATCGCGGCGGCCAGCCTGCTCGCCTACGTGCTGGGCGGCCAGCCCGGCCAGAGCGGCACGCCGCTGCCGTGGCCGATCAAGCTGCACGCCTGGCTCGCCCTGCTGGCCTATGCCGCGCTGGCGCTGGCGGCGCTGTTCGCACTCGGGCTGTGGGCGCAGGAGCGCGCCCTGCGCCGCCGCCGCATCACCCGGCTGGTGCGGGCCCTGCCGCCGCTGACCCAGACCGAGTCCCTGCTGTTCCGCATCCTCGTCGCCGGCTTCGTCCTGCTGACCCTGGCGCTGGCGATCGGCCTCGTGTTCGTCGAGAACCTGTTCGCCCAGTCGCTGGCGCACAAGGCGGTGCTCTCGCTGCTGAGCTGGGCGGTGCTCGCCGCCCTGCTGTTCGGCCACTGGCGCTGGGGCTGGCGCGGCCCGCGCGCGGTGCGCTGGACGCTGGCCGCCATGCTGCTCTTGGGGCTCGCCTTCTTCGGCAGCCAGTTCGTCTACGAGTTCGTGTTGGTCCGCTAGCGATCGAACAGCGCGAGGTGGCCGTCCACGGAACGCCGGAACAAGCGCGGCGTCAGTGCATAGGCCGCATCGGCATGGACCGCCTGCGCCTGCTGCTGCAACTCGACGAGGGCCCGGGCATGGGCGGTATCGGCGAACAGCAGCACGTCGCGGGCGGGAACGGCGATCACCGGATCGCCGCGCAGACGTGCCGCCTCGCCCACCCAGAAGTCGTCGAACAGCAACAACGAGGATTCGTAGTGGCCACCCGCCATCACCATGTTCAACCCGCCGCCGCGCTGCACGTCGAGCCGCGGCAGCTTGCCGCGCAGATTGTCGACCGCTTGACGGCGCAGCCCCTCGGCGGGGATGCCACGTTCGGCAAACCATGACTCGGGGACGAAGGTGATGGTGTCGGCGCTATCGACCGCGTAGACGATCGAGAGGCCCGCGACCAGTGGCTCGATGCGGTGGCGGGGCTGGTCTTCGTGGTCGGATTCGGGCAAACCCAAGGACCGGGCATCGGATTTGAGTACCGGCACGATGTCTTCGGCTCCAGCGCCCGCACCGGCCTTGGATTCGACGAGGGCGGCGAGATGGCGTTCGACGATGTCGGCGCGCTCGAGATCATCCGCGGCCGCGCAGGCCCGCCGGAAGAGGTTGTCGAGGAACAGTTGCCCGCGGTCGCCATCGTAGGTGATCGACAGCGACAATGGCGCGAGGATCTCGATCCCGGCGGCCGGCAGACGGATCCGCAGGCGGTCGGCGAAACGGTCGGTGAACGCATCCGGATCGATCGGTGTCCGGCCCGGGCCGGACCATCGCGCCAGCAGTGAGGCCAACAGGCTCATCCGTGCCGGGGCCTCATGCCAGCGCCTGCTCGAGCGCTTCGGCGAGCCGCTCGACGCCGATCACGTCCAGCTCGCCGACGCGGCCGGACTTCGGCGCATTGGCCTTGGGCACGATGGCGCGGCGGAAGCCGTGGGTGGCGGCTTCCTTCAGCCGCTCCTCGCCGTTCGGCACCGGCCGCAGCTCGCCGGAGAGGCCCACTTCGCCGAAGGCGATGGTCTTCCCCGGCAGCGGGCGGTCGCGCAGCGAGCTGATCACCGCGAGCAGCACCGGCAGGTCGGCGGCGGTCTCCTGCACGCGGATGCCGCCGACCACGTTGACGAACACGTCCTGGTCGAACACGCCCACACCGCCGTGCCGGTGCAGCACGGCGAGCAGCATGGCGAGCCGGTTCTGCTCGAGGCCCAGCGCCACGCGGCGCGGGTTGGCGAGCGGGGACTGGTCCACCAGCGCCTGCACCTCGACCAGCAGCGGGCGCGTGCCCTCGCGGGTGACCATCACCGCGCTGCCCGGCTGCGGTGAGCTCGACCCGGAAAGGAAGATCGCCGACGGGTTCGACACCTCGCGCAGGCCCTTGTCGCCCATCGCGAACACGCCGAGCTCGTTGACCGCGCCGAAGCGGTTCTTGAAGGCACGCAGCACGCGGAAGCGGCTGCCGGCCTCGCCCTCGAAGTACAGCACGGCATCGACCATGTGCTCGAGCACGCGCGGGCCGGCGATGCCGCCCTCCTTGGTGACGTGGCCGACGAGGAAGACCGCCGTGCCGGTCTCCTTGGCGAAGCGCACCAGCTTGGCGGCGCTCTCGCGCACCTGGCTGACCGAGCCGGGGGCGGCGGTGAGCAGCTCCGACCACAGGGTCTGGATCGAGTCGGCCACCATCAGCCGCGGCCGGGCCTGCGCGGCCTGGGCGAGGATGCGCTCGACGCAGGTCTCGGCCAGCGCCTGCACGCCCTCGACGGGCAGGCCGAGCCGCTGCGCGCGGCCCGCCACCTGCGAAAGCGACTCCTCGCCGGTGACGTAGAGCCCCGGCACGCGGGCGGCCATCTGCGCGATGGCCTGCAGCAGCAGGGTCGACTTGCCGATGCCCGGATCGCCACCGACCAGCACCACCGAGCCCTCGACCAGCCCGCCGCCGAGCACCCGGTCGAGCTCGCCGATGCCGGTCGAAACGCGCGATTCGGCCTCGTGCCGCACCGCCGAAAGCGGCGTGACGCGGGCCTGCTCGGGCGCGCCGGCCCAGTGGCCGTGGCGCGGGGCCGCCTTGCCGGCGGCCGGCTCGACGACGATCTCCGCCAGCGTGTTCCAGGCCCCGCAGGCTTCGCACTGGCCCTGCCATTTGGCGTGGCTGGCACCACACTCGGTGCAGACGTGCGCCGTCTTCGCCTTCGGCTTGCCCACCCCGATCGCCACGCCGCGCCTCAGCCGGCCTGCACGCCGGGTCGCCCGGCTTCGACCACGAAACGGCGCTGGGTCTCGACCCGGCTGGTCGGTGCCTTGACCGAGTCGACCACGCGGATCGCCGCCCGCAGCTCGCGCGGCGTGAACTCGCAGGTGAGGTAGCCGCGCCGGCTCATGTCGGCGAAGTGCACGTGCGGGTTGTGGCGGGTGCGGGCGTCGTTGACCGCGGCCGCCGAGCCCTGTGCGGTCATCGAGGTGCCGCAGAACTCGCTGGCGATGATCGGCGAGGCCGGATCGCGATGGCGGTGGATGTCGGCGACCACGGTGGCGTGCAGGTCGCCGCCCAGCACCACGGGGTTCGGCACGGCGTGCTTCTCGAACGCGGCCAATACCTGCTCGCGGGCCAGCGGGTAGCCGTCCCAGCCGTCGGTCCAGACGGATTCGGCACCGCCCTCGCGGGGCGTGGCGTAGTGCGTCATCAGGGTTTGCTGGCCGAGGATGTTCCAGCGCCGGCCGGATTCGGCAAGCCGCGCCTCCAGCCAGGCCTCCTGCTCGCGGCCGAGCAGGGTGCGCGAGGGATCGAGCAGCTCCGGGCAGCTTCCCACCAGCACATCGGTCGAGCCACCGCGCTTGAACGGGTCCGGACAGGCCTGCGGCGAACGGTACTGGCGGTTGTCCAGCATGCAGATGCGCGCCAGCCGGCCGAAATCGGTGTGGCTGTGGAGCCGCAGGCGGGCGCCTTTCGCCCACATCGCGCGCGGTAGCGGCATGTGCTCGAAGTAGGCCTGGTAGGCCGCGGCGCGGCGGACGAGGAAGCCGGGATCGAGGTGCTCCGACTGGTCGCCGGCGTAGTCGTTGTCCACCTCGTGGTCGTCCCAGGTGAGCAGCCAGGGCACGGCGCCGTGCATCCGCTGCAGGTCGGGGTCGAGCCGGTACTGGGCGTGGCGGGCGCGGTACTCGGGCAGGGTCA
>JAGXSL010000205.1 GCA_018333835.1 Lysobacteraceae bacterium | reverse complement strand
CAACGGTACTGCACGGCCTCGGTCACGAAATACACCCGCTGCGCCGGCGAGGCGAAGGGGAAGTGGAAACCGGGGGCCAGCTGCACCCGCGTGGTGGTGCTGCCGGCACCGACGGTGGCGCGGTTGTCGCCGGCCCAGGCGTTGGCCTGCGGGCCCTCGGCCGCGAGGTTGTAGACCACCGCCCAGTGCCCGGCCTGCGGTGCCTCGGTGAGCGGGGCCATCAGGGCGAAGCTGGTGTCGGCGATGCGGAAGTCGAGAATGTCGGTGCTCTCCGGGCCGCTGACCACGGCCGCCGCCACCGCCCGGTAGCGGCCGGCCGAAGGGGCGAGCAGGAACTCGATGGCGCGGCCGTCCGGGCTGGTGCGGATGCTGTTGGGCAGGGCGAGCCGGAGGTCGCGGGCCATCCGCATCATCACCTGGTCGGCGGTGTCGGCGAGCCGGGCGCGGCGCTGCACGTCGGCGCTGGCGTCGATCGGTTGGCGCAGGATGGCGGCGGTGACCAACCCGAGGATGCCGAGCAGCACGACCACGATGACCAGCTCCAGCAGGCTGAAGCCACGGCTGCGGGCGCTGGACGGACGGGCGGCCATCAGTACTGCGCCCTTAAGCCGGCGAGCCGCAGGTCGATGCCGCCATCGAGGTGGGTGACGCGGATCTCGACCCGGCGCGTGGTCGCCCCGCCGACCACGGTGGCGGGGCCGACCGTGGCGCTCACCCGGTAGCGCGAGAGGCCGGGCAGGCTGTTGCCGGCCGGGTCGGTCGGCACCGCCGGGGTGGCGAGGCAGGCGAAGTCGCCGACGTCGTCCCAGAGCGTGCGGCTGGCCGCGCAGCCTTCATTGACGCCGTCGGGGTCGGCGAAGGGCTTGAGCAAGGCTTCCTCGAGGTACCCCTCGGCGAGGTAGAGCGCCTGCGTGTGCAGCACCGGCGCGGCGCTGCGACCGCCGATCTGCGCGACGAGACCGATGATGGCGGGGATGGCCACCGCCAGCAGCACGAGGGTGACCACCATCTCCAGCAGGGTGAAGCCGCGGGCGCGCTCAGCGGACAAGGCCGGTCTCCCCGTCGACCACGATGCTGCGGCCGGAGACGATGGCGGTGCCACCACCGCCCACCGGCAGGCCCTGGGCGTTGAAGACCACGGTGAGGCCCTGGCTCACCTGCACGCCACCGGACACGCTGGCGGCGAAATTGCCCCCGGTCGGGCTGGGGATGGGGACGGTGAAGGGCTGGGGGGCGGGGCCGCAGGCGGTGTCGCTGCCGCCGGCCCGGCGCCGCACGGCGTAGGCACCACCGCCGGCGGTGCTGACCTCGACCTGGATCTCGCAGCCGCTCGCCACCGCCAGCCGCTGGCCGTAGCGCAGCGCCGCAGCGACCTGCTCGGCGAAGGCGGCGGAACGGAAGCCGCCCTCGGTCAGGCGCGGCAGGGCGATGGCCCCGAGGGCCGCCAGCAGCACCAGCACCACCACCAGTTCCAGCAGGGTGAAGCCGCCCGCCACGACCGGACGCCGAACGGCAGCGGGGCCTGTGCCGGGGGGGATCGCGATGCAAGGCGGGATGGCGGGCGGGCGGGTCATGGCAGGGGCTTGGCGGCAAACGAAAGGGGCGGCAGGTTGCCCTGCCGCCCCCGTGTTTGGACGCGTCGACCGGGGGCGGACGCGATCAGGGCATGCCGGCGCGGACGCCGGTGAAGGTGGTGGTGCCCGCCACGTTGGCGCGGGCGATGGTGCAGCTGGCGGCGGTGCCGTTCGGCGCGGCGATGGGGGCAGCGGTGACGGTGTAGCCGGCGGGCAGGCCGTTCTGCAGCACACTGGCGGCATCGTCGCAGTTGTCGACCTGCAGGCAGTCGCCACCCGCCGCGTGGTTGTTCAGCGCACAGGCGGCGAAGTTGATGTTCATCGCCGAAGTGATGGCGGCGGCGGTGGCGGTGCGCTGGGCCAGCAGGGCATCGTCCTGCAGGTTGATGAAACGCGGCACGGCGATGGCGGCCAGCACGCCGAGCAGCACGATGACGATGACGAGTTCGATCAGGGTGAAACCGTTCTGGGATTTCATGGGCAGGCTCCGGGGTGTAGGCGATGGCGAGGGTGAAGAATGAAAGTCAGCAGCCGCCGATAAGGCGGCTGATGACCGGGGTGCCGCCGGCGGCCGACGGCGACTGGTAGGTGATGGCGCAGGTGGCGATGCCGTCGATGTTCACGGTCAGGGTGGAACCGCCGGCGGTGCCGCCGCCGCTGAAGGCGTAGCGCGGCGAGAGGTTTTCGAACAGCAGGTTCATCGAGGCGGAGGTGGCCTGCGGGTAGCCGAAATTGGTGCCGATCGAACCGAGCGGGCCGGTGCCGTCGATGTCGACCGACGCCGAGGCGAGGTCGGTCTCGCCCTCCACCGCCGACTTGGCGTAGGTGATGTTGGCGCCCGAACGCACCGAATTGAACAAGGAGTCGATGACGGCGATCCGTGCCTCGCGTTGCAGGGAGATGAAACGCGGGATCGCGAGGGCGGCGAGGATGCCGAGCACCACGATCACGATGACCAGTTCGATGAGGGTGAAGCCGGATTGACGACGCATCGGGTTGGGCCTCTCGGGTTGGACGGGGTGCTGCACACCTTCCGGCATTGCATCACATCCCAAGCTTAACCGCTGGCCGGGGAAAGAAAAGCCCGGCACCGGTCAAGTGTTGTGAATCCTGCGCGGCATTCAGCGCCCGGCCCGTTCGTCGCGCGGCGGCCGCGGCACCAGTCGCAGGTCGCGCGGCAGCCCGGGGGTGGGGCTGTCGGCGCCGTCGAACACCAGTTCCACCCGCCAGCGCCGTTCGCCGCCGGGCAACCAGTCGGATCGGTAGACCAGTTCGCCGTGGCGGGGGTCGAAGTGCCAGCGTTCGCGCAGGCCGGCCGCCAGCGCCGCCGGGTCGTACGGGGGTGGCCCCGGCCCCGCCGGGGAACCGCCGGGCTCGGCCCATTGCCGCGGGTCTTGGCCAGCGAGCGGGGGCAACCCGGCC
Source organism: Lysobacteraceae bacterium (assembly GCA_018333835.1). Classification (GTDB taxonomy): domain Bacteria; phylum Pseudomonadota; class Gammaproteobacteria; order Xanthomonadales; family Xanthomonadaceae; genus Silanimonas. The sequence continues at coordinate 15,356 of JAGXSL010000205.1, read as the reverse complement.
GGGCCTTCGCGGGCCAGCACCCGCTGCGCCTCCAGCCAGACCAGGTTGCGCAGGTTCTGCTCGGCAAGGGCAAGGGCGGTGCGCTCGCTCTCGATGATGACGTCGATGCCGGCCCGCACCAGCAGGCCCAGCAGGGCGACCACCACAAGCAGGGTCGAGACCTTCGCCACCAGGCCCAGCCAGCGGGCGTCGGGCAGGTGGCGGCCGCGGGGCGGGTCGGAGGCGGCCATGCGTCAACGCCGCGCCAGCTGGACCAGGTCCCACATCGGCAGCAGCACGCCCAGCGCCAGCACGAAGACGATGATCGCCACCAGCAGGGTCAGCAGCGGTTGCAGCAGGTCGTTGAGGTTGCGGACGTCGTAGTCGACCTCGCGCTCGTAGAAATCGGCCACCTCGACCAGCATCTCGTCGATCTGGCCGGTCTCGTCGCCGACGCTCAGCATCTGCAAGACCAGCGGCGTGAAGCAGGCTTGGCCGGCGGCGGCGCGGGCCAGCCCCTCGCCGCGTTCGATGGCACCGCGCATGCCGAGCAGTTGCCGGGCGATGACGTCGTTCTCGACCGCCAGCGCCACCACCGAGAGCGCCTGCAGCACCGGCACGCCAGAGCGGGTGGCCATGGCGAAGGCGCGGGCGAAGCGCGCCAGGGTGGCGCGCTGGACGATGCTGCCGACCACCGGCAGCCGCAGCAGCAGGGCATGCCAGCGCAGTCGCCCCGCGGGCGTGCGCAGGTAGCGGCCGAGCCACCAGCCGGCACCGGCCACGCCGCCGAGGATCAGCCACCACCACGCCGCGACCAGGTTGGCGGTGCCGATGATGATCCGCGTCGGCAGCGGCAGCTCGACGTTGAACGAGCCGTAGAGCCGGGCGAATTCGGGGATGACGAAGGCCATCAGGATGAAGATGGCGGCACCCACGAAGGCCAGCACGATGAGCGGGTAGCGCACCGCGCTCTTGACCTGCTCGACCACCTTCTGCTCGCGCTCGAGGTGCTGGCTCAGGCGCAGGAAGGCCTCGTCGAGGCGGCCGGATTCCTCGCCGACCCGGACGATGGCGACCAGCAGCGGCCCGAACACGCGCGGGTGGCGGGCCATGGCGGTGGCGAGGTCGCGGCCGGCCTCCAGTTCCTCCAGCATGGCGAGCAGGGTGCGGGCGAGCACGCGGTTGCGGGCGGTCTGGGCCAGCCGGCGCAGCGACTGGGTGATCGGCACGCCGGCCCGGCTCAGCGCGTGCATCTGCCGGGTGAACAGCACGAGGTCGATGCGGTTCGGGAGGTCGAGCCCGAGCATGCCGGCGAGCTGGCTGGAAAACGGCTCGCGCTCCACCCGCTCGGTGATCGACAAGGGCACCAGGCCGTTCGATCCGAGCTGCCGCGCCACCGCCTCCTCGGACAGGCCCTCGACCCGCCCCTGCACGGCACGACCCTGGGCGTCGCGGGCGGTGTAGGCGTAGTTCGGCATGGATCAGCGCGCCGCCGGCAGCAATTCGCCGCCGATGCGCTTGGCTTCGGCGAGGGTGGTGATGCCGGTCAGCGCGTAGTCGAGCGCGGCCTGCGCCAGCGGGCGGTGCAGTGGTGCCCGCGAGGCGGCATGGACGAAGCCCTCGTGGCCGCCCCGGCGCAGGGCCTCCAGCATGTCGAGCGTCGGTTCGAGGTACTCGTAGACACCGATCCGGCCGCGGTAGCCGGTGTTGTTGCAGTGCTGGCAGCCGCGGCCGTGGCGCAGGCCGGCGGTGTCGACGCCGGGGCGCATCTCGGCCAGCCAGGCCAGCTCGTTGGCGTCGGCGAGGTGCGTCTCGCCGCAGCTGTCGCAGACCCGGCGCACCAGCCGCTGGGCGATGATGCAGCGCAGCGAGGCGGCCAGCAGGTAGCCCGGCGCACCCATGTCGAGCAGGCGGTCGGCGGTGCCGACGGCGTCGTTGGTGTGCAGGGTGGAGAGCACGAGGTGGCCGGTCATGGCGGCGCGCAGGCCGATCTCGGCGGTCTCCTGGTCGCGCATCTCGCCGACCAGGATGACGTCGGGGTCCTGGCGCAGGGCCGAGCGCAGCACGGCGGCGAAATCCAGGCCGATCTTGCTGTTGACCTGCACCTGGCTGATCCGCGGCAGGCGGTACTCGACCGGGTCCTCGACGGTGATGATCTTGCGGGTGGGCTCGTTGAGCGAATGCAGGGCGGCGTACAGCGAGGTGGTCTTGCCGGAGCCGGTCGGCCCGGTGACGAGGATCATGCCGGAAGGCGATTTCAGCACGTGGCGGAAGCGCGCCAGCATCGGCGCCGGCATGCCCAGGGTCTCGAGGTCGAGCATGGCGCCGCTCTGGTCGAGCAGGCGCATCACCACCGACTCGCCGTGCTGCACCGGCATGGTGGAGACGCGCACGTCGATGCCGCGGCCGCGGGCGCTGATGTGGAAGCGGCCGTCCTGCGGCATGCGCTTCTCGGAGATGTTGAGGCCCGCCATCAGCTTGAGCCGCAGCACCAGGGCCGAGGCGATCTGCTTCTCGCGGATCACCTGCTCGTTGAGCACGCCGTCGACGCGCTGGCGCAGGCGCAGGCAGTCGGCGTCGGGTTCGATGTGGATGTCGGAGGCGCCGGCCTGCAGCGCATCGACGAACAGCGATTGCAGCAGCTTGACCACCGGCGCGTCGGCGGCATCCTCGCCGAGCGCCAGCTGGCTGAGGTCGAGCGCATCGGCGTCGCTCACCTCCTCGGAGAGTTCCTGCGCCAGCGAGCTGATCTCCTCGGTGCGCCGGTAGACGGTGTCGAAGGTGCGCAGCACGTCGTCCTCGCGCACCAGCGCCAGCCGCACTTCGCGGCCGAGTTGGCGGGCCAGTTCGTCGTAGGCGAACAGGTCGGTCGGGTCGGCCATGCCGACCAGGTAGGCCCCGTCCTCCTCCTTCAGCACGATGCTGCGGAAGCGCCGCGCCAGGGTCTCCGGCAGCCGCCGCACCAGCGCCGGGTCGAAGCGGTAGCTGCGCAGGTCGATGAGCGGGATGGCGAGCTGGCGCGAGAGCAGCGCCAGCATGTCGTTCTCGCTGACCATGCCGAGGTCGATCAGGGTGCGGCCGAGCTTGGCGCCGAGCCGGCGCTGCTCGCCGAGCGCATGCTGGAGCTGTTCGGCCGTGATCAGGCCGTTCTCGACCAGCAGGTCGCCGATGCGGATCTTCTTCGCGGCGGCAGGGGGAAACGTGGACATGGTCACCTCGGGGGCGGTGCGGCCAGGGTATCGATCCGGCCGCGCACATAGTCTGCCAAAGCCGGTTCGAGCGGACCGCGGCGCGTGGCTTCGGTGTAGGCGGCGAGCGCTTCCCGCGGGCGGTCGTCGGCCTCGAGGGTGATGCCGAGGCCCACCCACCAGGCCGCCACCTCGGGGCGTCGTTCCAGCGCCTGCGCGTAGGCGGCGGCGGCTTCGCGGGGCCGCCCCAGCTGTTGCAGGGCGTTGCCGCGCAGAGCGATGGCCTCGGCCGTGCCGGTGTCGGCCCCGGCATCGAGGCGCTCCAAGGCGTCGGCGGCTTCGCCGGCGGCGAGTGCGGCGCGCACCGGCTCCAGGGGATCGGCCGGGGGCGGCAGGCGTTCGATCCGCGGTGGGGGCAGCGGCTCGGGAGGCGCGGCCGCGACCGGTGCCGGTGCTGGGGCGGGTGCGGGAGCCGGGGCGGGCAGTGGCTCGGGTGCGGGAGCCGGCGCGGGCAGCGGTTCGGGCGCCGGTAGGGGTGTTGCCACCGGGGCAGGTGCAGGCGTGGGAACCGGTTCGGGCGGCGGCGTAAGTGTTGCCACCGGGGCCGGTGCAGGTGCGGGAACCGGCGCGGGCGCTGCCGCCCGCCACAGCCAGCCGCCGACCAGTCCGAGGGACAGGGCCAGGGCTACCGCCAGCAGCAGCCCCCAGGGCCGGCGGACGGAGCGCGGCGATCCCGGGGCGGCCATGGGCAGGCCGCCGGCAACGGGGCGCTGCTGCCGCGCCTCCAGGTCCTTCAGCATCTGGTTGATGACGCTCACCGGGCCACCTCGTTCCAAGCGGCCAGCAAGCCGAGCACCACGGCCACGGCCAGCGCCGCCCAGGCCCAGAGGCGCGCCCGCCAGCGTGCCGCCGCAACGGCCGGGCCGGCCCCCGCCGTATCGCGTACCGCCAAGTCCACCTCGGCCTTGCCGACCTCGCGCAGGCCGCGGCCGTAGGCCAGCATCAGGGCCTTGTGCGCCAGCACGTTGAGCAGGCGCGGGATGCCCCGGCTCGCCCGGTGCAGCCGGCGCAACGCCGCCGGCCCGAACAGCGGTCGGCCGTTGTGCCCGGCCACCGCCAGCCGGTGCTGCAGGTAGAGCGCCACCCCCTCGCCGTCCAGCGGACGCAGGCGGTAAGCGAAGCCGATGCGCTGCTGCAACTGGCGCAGCTGCGGCCGGGCCAGCCGTTCGTCGAGTTCGGGCTGGCCAAACAGCACCACCTGGAGCAGCTTGCGGGTCTCGGTCTCCAGGTTGGACAGCAGGCGCAGCGCCTCCAGACTGCCGTCGGAGAGCGCCTGCGCCTCGTCGATGATCACCGCCACCCGCCGTCCCTGCCCGGCCAGTTCGATCAGGCGTTCGTGCAGCTTGCGCACCACGGTGTGCTGGCGCGGGTTCGGCCCGAGTTGTACCCGCAACTCGTCGGCGATGGCGCGGCGCAGTGCATCCGGGTCGAGGTAGGGGTTCGGCACCCAGGCCGTCACCCAGTCACCGTCCAGGCCGTTCAGCAGCAGCCGGCACAGCAGGGTCTTGCCGGTGCCGACCTCGCCGGTGACCTGGATGAAGCCCTCGCCCTGCGCCAGCGCGTGGCGCAGCACCTCGAGCGCCTCGACGTGGGCCGGGTTGCGGAAGAAGAACCCGGTGTCCGGGGTCAGGGCGAACGGCGGCTGGCGCAGGCCGAAGTGCTGCTCGTACATGCCGGCCACCGCGAGGGCGCTCAGGGCGTTCCGTCCCCGAGCGCGCGGGTCGCCTCCAGGCGCGGCCGGGCGGCGGCGTCCCAGTCGGCCTGCGACTGCACCACGGTCGGGCGCAGCAGGATCACGAGCTCGGTCTTGCGGCCGGTGTTGCGGGTCTGCCGGAACAGGTGGCCGAGCACCGGGATGTCGCCGAGCAGCGGAGTGCGGGCATTCTGCCGAGTCTGGCTGTCCTGCATCAGGCCGCCGATCACCACCAGGTGGCCGTTGGCGGCGCGCACCACGGTGTCGCTCTGGCGCACGGTGCTGACCGCCAGCGGCAGCCGGAAATCGCGGTCGCCGACCACGATCAGCTTGGTTTGGTCCTCGACCTCGGAGATGGTCGGCTGCACGTGCAGCAGCACCTCGCCCGAGGAGGAGATCTGCGGCGTGACGTCGAGCGAGATGCCGGAGAAGAACGGCGTCAGTTCGAGCGAGGGGTCGGTCTGCTGGGTCTGGTTGCCGATCATCTGGTTCTGGCTGCCGGTGACGCCGGTGACGAAGAACTCGTCGCTGCCGACCTTGATGACCGCCTTCTGGTTGTTGGTCGCCGAGACCCGCGGGCTGGACAGCACGCGCACCTCGCCCTGCTGGCGCAGCAGTTCGACGAAGGTGGTGAAGTCGCCGCCGTCCCAGCCGATGCTGAACACACCGCCGAAGGCCGAGGTGCGGGTGTTGTCGGGCAGTACCGGATCGTTCGGGTTGAGGTTGCCGAGCTGGCCGGCGATCTCGGAGAGGCCGTCCGGGCCGAAGATGGCACCGCCACCGGTCTGGCCGATGATGCCGGCGCCGTTGTCGACCACCTGCGCCCAGTTGATGCCGGTCTGGAAGCGGTCGTTGAGCGTGACCTCGAGGATGCGCGCTTCGAGGATGACCTGGCGGCTGACCGCGGCCTGCACCGAGTCGAGGTAACGCTCGACGTCGCGCATCTCCGAGGGCAGCGCCCGTACCACCACGGTGCCGGAGTGCGGGCTGACCACCACGCTGCGGCCGGGGGCATCGCCGACGATCGCGACGAGCGCGCGCTCCAGCTCGGCCCAGTGGTCGGTCTGCGAGAGGGTGCGGACCCGGCTGGTGAAGGCTTCGGCGCGCTGGTTGCCGCCACCCCCGGCACCGTCCCCGCCAACGCCGTCGCCGCCACGATCCCCCTGCCCGCCCTGCCCGCCCTGCCCGCCCGGCCCACCGCCGGTCAGGTCGCCGGCGTTGACGCGGGTGCGCGACTCGCCGATGCGCTGGAGGTGCAGCGAATCCACCTCGAACACCCGCGACTGCAGGCGCGCCGGCAGCACGATGTAGCCACCGCGCCGGGCCTCGTACTCGTAGCCGTAGACCTCGCGCACCACCTCCAGCACCTCGCCGACGGTGACGTTCTTGAGGCTCAGGCTGATGCTGCCGGTCACGTCCGGGTGGACCACCATGTTGATCGGCGTGTCCTGCACCAGGCTCATGAAGAAGGCCCGCGCCGGCACCTGGTCGACATCGACGTTGAAACGCGGCGAGGCCGGCGCACGAGCGGGCGCGGCGACCAGGGCGCGGGTGACGTCCGCTGGCGGACTGGCCGTGGCCGGCGCGGCGGCCGGCAGGGTGGCCGGCGGCGGGGCGGCCGGCGCCGGGGCGCTGGCGAAGACGGCCCCGAGGGCGGCGGCCAGCGGAAGCGGCAGGAGGCGGGGCATCAGCGGTTCACCGGGCGGAGGAGGGAGGAATGGGACAGCCGCAGCTCGGTGGTGCCGGCGGCGGTTTCGAGGCGGACCCAACCGGGGCCGATGGCCACCAGCCGGGCCTCGCCGATGCGGTCGCCGCGGCGCAGGCGCTGGCCATTGATGATGGCGCTGGACTGCCCGGGGGCGATCAGGGTCGATTGCAGGACCAGTGCCGGCGCGGCGGTCGCGGGCGCGGCAGCGGGCGGCGGCAGGGTGATCGCCGGACGGGTCGGGTCCGGCACCGCGGCGAAGGCCACCGGCAGGCCCAGCAGCAGCGCGAGCATGCAGGCGACCAGGAGGCGGGCGGGGCGGGAAGCGTCAGGCACCGATCCAGCCCTCCCCGAGCCCGAGCGTCTCGACCTCGACGCGGATCTGCAAGGCCGGCCAGCGCTCGGCGTCGATGTCGAGGCGGCGCAGGCGCAACCGGTACGGCAGGGCCTCCAGCGCGCGCACGTAGTCGAGCGCGCCGGCGTAGCTGCCCTCGAAGCGCAGCTCGACCCGGTGCCGGTACAGCATCGGCAACCCCGTGACGGTGGCCCCGGCCGGTACCGCCGGCCAGTGCAGCACCTCGGGCGCCAGCACCCGCACCGCCTGCACCCGCAGCCGCTGGTCGCGACCGAGCATCTCGCGCAGCAGGCCGGCCATGCGCTGCGGGGCGATCACCCGCCGGCCGTCCTCGAGGAAGCCGGCGTCGAGGGCTGCGGCTTCGGCGCGCAGCCGTTCCAGCGCCTCGCGGCGGGCCAGTTCGGGATCGCGGGCGAGTTCCGCTTCCAGTCGCCCGACCGCGAGGCGCAGGCTCTCCACCTGCGGCCGCAGGTTTTCGGCCTCCTCGCGGGCGGCACGCCCGGCGTCGGCGCGCGGCCCGATCCAGAAAGCGTGGAGGCCCACCACCAGCAGCACCCCGGTGGCCAGCGCCAGTAGCAGCCGTTCGCGTGGCTGCAGGGACTCGTAACGCCGCTCCAGGGCCTCGAAACGGTTCATGGGGCCTCCGTGCCGGATCCGGGTCCGCAGCCGGCGGCGGATGCCTCGCAGTCGGTGGCGATCTCGAAGCGCAGCGGCGCGCCGGGGGTTTCGCCCTGGCCGATCTCGAAACGGCCGAAACTGCGGCCGGCCAGGGCCGGCTCGGCGGCCAGGCCCTGCAGGAAGGCCGGCACCGCCTCGGCGTCGAGGCTGCGTCCACCGAGGCCGAGCCGGGCACCGTGGTCGTCGAGGTGGATGCGGGTCAGCCAGAGCGGTTCGGGCCGCTGCCGCCCCAGCCCGGCGAGCACCGCCTCGAAGGACAGCAGCGGCGTGGCGGATTCGCGCAACTGCGCCTCGATCCAGCGCCGACCGTCGACCGCCTGCTGGGCCGCCGCCAGGGCGGCGCTCAGGGCCGGATCGGGCTGGCGCTGCGCCAGGGCTTGGCCGGCGGCCTCGCTGCGCGCCTGCAGGTCGGCCTGCTCGGCGGCCAGGGCATCGCGTTCGGCGATCGCGGTGGTGGCACGGAACTGGGTCCAGCCGCCCCAGAGCAGCAACAACAGCAGCAGTCCGGCCAGCGCCGCGAGCAGGCGGCGCAGCTCGCCGCTCGGCTCGAACGGCCGCAGGTCGTCGCGGTAGAGGTCGATGCGCTGCGTCATGCGGCGCTCCCGGCGGCGGCGAGGGCGGCCAGGCGCAGCCGGGCCGGAGCCGGTGCGGTGGCGAGCAATGGCCAGTGGCTGCCGGCGTCGATCGCCTGCACCTCGATGCCGAGCAGGCGGCGCAGAGCCTCCTCCAGGCCTTCCAGCCCCTCGACGCCGGCCGCCAGCAGCAGGCGCCGCGGCGGCGGGCGCTGGTGGTTGCGGTCGAAGTAATCGAGGGTGCGCTGGAGTTCGAGGGCGATGCGCTCGAACAGGCGCTCGCCGCGGCCGCCAGCGGGATCGCGCAGGGCGCGCTGATCCTCGCCATCGAACTCGAAACGGCGGGCCACGAACAGGCGCTGCTCGCGCAGGGCGAGCATGCTGCCGCCGCGCGGATCGAGCACCAGGGCGGCCAGGCTGTCGTCGCTGGCGGCGGCCTGGCGCACGACCTCGGCCCAGGCCAGGTCGGCGATGCCGATGCGTTCGAGAACGAGGCCGGCGGCGGCGATCTGGGCGATCCGCGGACGCAGCTCCTCCTTGCGCGAGGCCGCCAGGTAGAGGCTGGGCGGGCGGCCTCGGCTGTCCAGCCCGGGCACCTCGAAGGCATCCATCACCGCGTCCTCGGTCGGGAAGGGCAGCAGGTCGCGCACCTTCCAGCGCAGGGCCTGCACCCACTCCGCGGGCGGGACCGCCGGCTTCTCGACCTGCAGGAGCTGGTACTGGCCGGGATCGAGCACCCACTCGGTGGGCGTGCCGGCGGCCCCGGCCTCGCGCACCAGCGCGGCCAGCGTGGCGGCGGGGTCGGTGCCGGCGGGACGCTCCACGGCGAAACCCGGCCCGCGCCCGACGACGACCAGGCCGATGCGCTCGTTCGTGAACGACAAGGCGGCACGCCCCGGGGCACGGCGCCGGCGCCTGGCGAAGAAACTCCCTTCCGCGATGGCCATGGACTGACCGTTCTACCCCTGAACGCTGCAAGGCGCCCCGCTTGGTTGACGGGCGCAGACTTCCACACGCCGCCGTGTGCGGTCAATCGAAACGTGGCGGCCGTCACTGCTTTTGACGAAAGCCTCAGGCCCACAGGCCCCAAGCGGCGGCGGCCAGCATCGCCACGCCGAGCACCGCGGTGACCGGCACGGCCAGCAGGGTGAGCAGGGTGGCGAAGCGGCCGAGGCGGCGCTGCCGCGGGCTCATCGCCCGGTAGTTGGCACCGTAGGCGGTGTAGACCGCCAGCACGCTCATCCAGGCCAGGGTGAAGCCGCCGAAGCAGGCCAGCGCGGCCAACAGCCAGGCCCACCAAGGCAGGAGGCCGACCACGGCGGCGAGGGTTGCCGTCACGGCCTCACTTGGCCAGCGCACCGAGGCGGGCGGAGAGCTCGAGCAGGGCGAGGCGCTGCACCTCGAGGTCGCTGGCGACCACCACCGGAGTGGCCTCGAGCTGTTCGCGGAGCATCGTCACGCTGGCCGGATCGAGGCCGAGGGCGGCCGGGTCGAGGGCCTGCAGGGCCGCGGTGGCCGCCTTCAGGCGTTCGTTGGCCAGCCCGAAGTTGCGCTGGTCGAGGTCGATGAGCGCGCGGTACACCTCGGTGCGGGCACGCAGCAGGACGATGCGGGCATCGGCGGCGGCCAGCGACTGCTCGCACTCCTCGTGGCGGGCCTCGGCGGCGGCCAGTTCCGCGTCCTTCGCGGCGAGGGCGGTCTGGTGCACCGCGTCGCGCTCGGACAGTGCGGCGTGGCGTTGCCAGAGCCCGATGCCGTAGGCCAGCAACAGGCCCACCGTGAGGCCGACGAGTCCCGTGGCCAAGGGGTTGCGGCGCCAGCCGCCGAGGAGTCGATCGAGCATCGCACTACCCTCCGTCCGAACCGGTCCCAAGGATAGCAGTGGCCGGCCCGCCTCAGGCAACCCGGCCGTAGAGGTCGTGCTCGTCGGCACCGAGGATGCGGACATCGACGAACTGGCCCGGCTTCAGCCGGCGCGCCGCGCCGTCCTGGACCTGCACGGTGCCGTCGATCTCCGGCGCATCGGCCCGGGACCGCCCGATCGCCAGTTCGCCGTCGATGGCGTCGATCAGCACCCGCTGCACCGTGCCGACCTTGCGCTCGAGCTTCTCGGCGCTGATCTCGGCCTGCAGCGCCATGAAGCGGGCGAGGCGCTCCTGCTTCACCTCCTCGGGCACCGCGCCCGGCAGCCCGTTGGCCTTGGCGCCGGTGACCGGCGAATAGGCGAAGGCGCCGACACGGTCCAGCTCGGCGGCGTCGAGGAAGTCCAGCAGCTGCTCGAAGTCGTCCTCGGTTTCGCCCGGGAAACCGACGATGAAGGTGCTGCGGATGGTCAGCTCCGGGCAGACCTCGCGCCAGCGCAGGATGCGCTCGAGCTGCTTCTCGGCCGCTGCCGGGCGCTTCATCGCCTTCAGCACGCGCGGGCTGGCGTGCTGCAGCGGCAGGTCGAGGTAGGGCAGGATCCGGCCCTCCGCCATCAGCGGAATCACCTCGTCGACGTGCGGGTACGGGTAGACGTAGTGCAGGCGCGTCCAGATCCCGAGTTCGCCCAAGCCGCGGGCGAGGTCGGTCATGCGGGTCGAGTATTCGCGGTCGCGCCAGGTCCTGGCGGCGTACTTCAGGTCCACCCCGTAGGCGCTGGTGTCCTGCGAGACCACCAGCAGCTCCTTGACCCCGCCCAGGGCGAGCTTCTCGGCCTCGCGCAGCACCTCGTCGACCGGGCGCGAGACGAGGTCGCCGCGCATCGAGGGGATGATGCAGAAGCTGCAGCGGTGGTTGCAGCCCTCGGAGATCTTCAGGTAGGCGTAGTGCCTCGGCGTGAGCTTGAGGCCCACGCCCTCGATCATGCCCTCGTCCTTCCTGCGTTTGCGCGGCGCCGGCAGCAGGTCGGTGAAGGGGTCGTGCTTCGGCGGCAGCGCGGCGTGCACCGCACCCATCACGCTGGCGTAGTCCTGCGGGCCGCTGATGGCCAGCACGCCGGGGTGCGCCGCGCGGATCTCCTCGGGACGTTTGCCGAGGCAGCCGGTGACGATGACGCGGCCGTTCTCGGCGATGGCCTCGCCGATGGCGTCGAGGGACTCCTGCACCGCCGATTCGATGAAGCCGCAGGTGTTCACCACCACCACGTCGGCCCGGTCGTAGCTCGGCACGATCTCGTAGCCCTCGACCTTGAGCTGGGTGAGGATGCGTTCGGAATCGACGAGCGCCTTCGGGCAGCCGAGGCTGACGAAGCCGACCTTGGGCTGGCGGGCCGGCGCGGCCTTGGCGGGGGCGGGTTTGGCGGGCATGGCGGGGCACCGGCGACGGGGCCGGTTGCGCGGGCTGGGGCAGGCTGGCCAGTATAACGGCCATCACCACCGCCACCGCCGAGGAGCTTCCATGGGCCACTCCGTCACGCTCTCCACCGCCGACGGCCCGCTGTCGGCCTGGCGCGCCGATCCCTCCGGCCCGGTCCGCGGGGCACTGGTGGTGGTGCAGGAGATCTTCGGGCTCAACGCCCACATCCGCGGCGTGGTCGACCGCTTCGCCGAGGCCGGCTTCGCCGCCATCGCGCCGGCGCTGTTCGACCCGCTGGAACCGGGCCTCGAACTGCCCTACGACGCCGATGGGGTGGCCCGCGGGCTCGCCCTCGTCGATGCGCTCGGCTTCGAGCGCCCGCTGGCGGCGGTGGCGGCCGCCGCCGCCGTGGTCGAGGCGGCCTCGCCCTCCGGCCGGGTCGGGGTGGTCGGCTACTGCTGGGGCGGCAGTGTCGCCTTCCTCGCCAACTGCCGGCTCGGCCTGCCGGCAGTGAGCTACTACGGCGGCCGCACCGTGCCCCTGCTCGGCCGGGAACGACCGCGGGCCCCGCTGCTGCTGCACTTCGGCGAACACGACCCGCTGATCCCGGCCGAGCATGTCGCCCTGCATCGCGAACACCTGCCCGGAGCGGAATTCGCGGTCTGGCCGGCCGGCCATGGCTTCAATTGCGAGATGCGCGCCGACTACCACGCCCCCTCGGCCGCGGCGGCGCTGGAACGCACCCTCGCCTTCTTCGGACAGCACCTGCGATGAACTTCCGCCTCGACCCCCGCCTCGAATCCGAATCCGTCTTCGTCGCCGACGGCCCGCTCTCGCAGTTGCGGCTGGTCGACGACGCGCGTTTCCCGTGGCTGGTGCTGGTGCCGCGGGTGGCCGGCGCGGTGGAATGGATCGACCTCGACGGCGCCGCCCAGCGCCTGCTGCTGGCCGAGATCAACCAGGCCGGCGTCCTGCTGCGCCAGCACTTCGCCCCGGTCGACAAACTCAACATCGGCGCGCTCGGCAACGTGGTGCGGCAGCTGCACGTGCATGTCGTCGGCCGCCGCGAGGGCGACGCCGCTTGGCCCGGTCCGGCCTGGGGCGCCGGCCTGCGCCGGCCCTACGGCGGTGAGGCCCCGGCGCTGGCCTCGCGCCTCGCCCGCGCCCTCGCCGACTTGCCCGGCACGGCACTGCCACGTACCGGTTGAGCCGCTTGCGCCAGGCCACGGGGCAACCCTGCAACGACGAAGGCCCGGTCGCCCGGGCCTTCGTCCATTCCATGCGGTGGCGGGTTCAGAAGCCGCTGGCGTTCAGGCGGCCGTTGGTCAACACCCTGCCGTTGAGCGAAGGCGTCGGCGTCGCACTGCTGAGGACGGCGTTCTTGATCGCCGCGGCGTCCGCGGCCGTGCGCGGCGTCAGCCCGCGCGTGGCGGCGTACAGGGCGATCGCGCCGGCGACGTGCGGTGCGGCCATCGAGGTGCCGTTGTAGCTGGCATAGCCCGAAGTGATGGGCGCATTGCGGCGCGACTGGGTCGGCACGGTGGACCAGATGCCCGACCCCGGCGCGCCGATGTCGATCGTGGTGGCACCGAAGTTCGAGAACGAGCTCATCGCCCCGGTGCTGGTGATCGAGGCCACGCTGATGACGTTGGCGTTGGCGTACTCGGCGGGGAAGCAGTTCGACGAGGTGTCACAATCCGCCGAACTGTTGCCCGCCGCCGCCACGAACAGGATGCCCTGCTGGTTGGCGCGCTCGATCGCGTCGGCGAGGCCCTGCGAGAAGCCGCCTCCGCCCCAGGAGTTGTTGGTGGCGACGATGTTCAGGCCATGGCGGGTCTTGAGGTCGGTGAAATAGTCCACCGACCGGATCGCATTGGCGGTGGTGCCGCCGCGGCTGCCGAGGAACTTCGCGTTCATCAGCCGCACCGACCAGCAGACCCCCGCCACGCCGGTGGAGTTGCCACCCACCGCCCCGATCGTGCCGGCGACGTGCGTGCCGTGGTCGTCGCCGACGCCGTCGAACACCGTGTTGTTGTTGCCGTCGAAATCCCAGCCGTGGATGTCGTCGACGAAACCATTGCCGTCGTCGTCCACGCCAGCGACCCGGCCGTCCTCGCCGGGGTTCCTGAAGGCGTTGGCGGCGAGGTCGGTGTGCGTGAACATGTAACCTTCGTCGATCACGCCGATGACGACGTTGCCGCAGTTGGTCCGGCCATTGGCCCAGGCCGCCGCGGCACCGCTGCCGAAGGCATTGGCCGGCGAGGTGGTGGCGCCGTACATGCCCCACAAAGACCCGTCGACGTAGAAGGGGTCGTTGGAGGTGGCGCTGTGGGTGTAGATCCAGTTGGGCTCGACGAAATCCACCGCGGCATCGCCATCCAAGGCCCGGATGGCATTGGCGATCGACAGGCCCACCGGGACCCGCAGCACCTCCATGCGGTCACGGAGCGTTTCGAGACGATGCGCGCCCAGGCCGCGGCGGATGGCGTCGCGGTCGGCGGCGGTGGCCGACGCGGAATACTGGATGATCAATTCACCAGTGGCGAATTGGGCACGGCCCGCCTCGATGGCGGCCAGGACCTCGGCCGAACGGCCGGCGGCCGCCACGGTGCTGGACAGGATGGCCGCGCCGATGGCGATGGCCAGGATCCCCGACTTGCTGGAACGCATACTCTCTCCCCTTAGGACACGTTGCGGATGGGCTGCGGAACGGAACGGCAGCGGAGCGAGGGTAGTGGCCGTCACGGGCTTGTCACGCTGCGGCGCAGCAAGCGTGGTTACCCCCGCCAGCACGCTGGAAGAGTCGGAGTGGAGCGCCGGGGAAAGCCGTGGGGAAGGAGGGTCGTCAGGTCCGCGGCAAGGTGACGCCGCGCTGGCCCTGGTACTTGCCGCCGCGGTCGCGGTAGCTGGTCTCGCAGACCTCGTCGCTCTGGAAGAACAGCATCTGCGCCACGCCTTCGCCGGCGTAGATCTTGGCCGGCAGCGGGGTCGTGTTGCTGAACTCCAGCGTCACATGGCCCTCCCACTCGGGCTCCAGCGGCGTCACGTTGACGATGATGCCGCAACGCGCGTAGGTGCTCTTGCCGAGGCAGACGACGAGCACGTCGCGCGGGATGCGGAAGTACTCGACCGTGCGCGCCAGCGCGAAGCTGTTCGGCGGGATGATGCAGACGTCGGATTCGACGTCGACGAAACTCGAAGGGTCGAAGGCCTTCGGATCGACGATGGTCGAGTTGATGTTGGTGAAGATCTTGAACTCGCGGGCGCAGCGCACGTCGTAGCCGTAGCTGCTGGTGCCGTAGCTGACGATGCGCCTTCCCTCCGGGCAAGCCTTGACCTGGCCGGGTTCGAAGGGCTCGATCATGCCCTGCGGCCGTTCCGACTGGCGGCGGATCCAGCGGTCGCTCTTGATCGTCATGCTTCGGGGTCCATGCGGCCGCCCGGGCCGGGTGCGGGGCGCCATTCTCGCGGCGCGGCGGCCGGGGCGGCAAGCCCGGAGCCTTTCGGCGGACGCCATGTGGGTGAGCCTGTCGGCGGATCGGGCCACCTGCTTTCCGCGCGATCGGGCGTCCTGCCCTCACGCGCGGCGCTCGGCTCCTGCCTCGCTGCCGCAGGACAGCCCTCACCGCCGCGGCTCGCCCACCAGGCACCGCGCTCCGTCGCAGTGGTGCCTCGTGACGCCGATTTGCTCCGGCAGCGACTCGGGCAACCGGCTGGCCGGGTGCTTCGCTCCACGGCCCGCCGGGAACGATCCGCGCCGCGCCCGTGGGCCATGGCGGTCGCAGGAGGCGCACACGACGTGCGCCGTCCGGCGACTGCGGAGCGGGACGCGTAGCCGTCGCCGGCCGCG
>JAGXSL010000204.1 GCA_018333835.1 Lysobacteraceae bacterium | reverse complement strand
CGAACCGGCGGCGACGTGGGCCACCTCCTCGCGCAGGATCACTTCCAGCACGGCGATGCTTTCCGCATCACCGACGTCGCGCAGGCGCTCGATGAGTCCGGGGGTGACATCGAGGCCGCGGGCCTCGAGCACGCGCGGCACCAGGGCCATGCGCGCCAGCGCGCTGTGCGCGGTCTTCTCGGCCATCTCCCAGAGGCCGTTGTGGGCGTCGAAATCGCCGTAGGCGTGGCCGAACCCGGCCATCCGCGTCGCCAGCAGGCCGAAGTGCCGCGCCTCGTCGTCGGCGGTGCGGACGAAGTCGGCGGCGAACGCCGGCGGGAAGTCGCGGAAGCGGTAGACCGCGTCCCAGGCGAGGTCGACCGCGTTCAGCTCGATGTGGGCGATGGCATGCAGGAAGGCGGCGCGGCCCGCCGCGCTGCCGAGCCCGCGCTTCGGCAGCCGCTTCGGATGCACCAGCTTCGGGCGCTCGGGGCGCCCGGGGAAGCGGATCGGTGCCGGCGGCGGCGCATCGGTCGCGAGTGGCAGCGCACCGGCGAAGAAGGCCGCCGCGTAGGCCCGCGTCTTCGCGCATTTTTCCGCGGGATCGGCACTGGCGAGGCAGTCGGCGGCGGCGGCGTACAGATCACGCGCCGCGCCCATCGCGAAGTCGCCCACCGGCACCGCCCTGCCCTCAACCGCGCGCGGCCTTGGCCGCGTCGCCGCGCACGCCCTTCAGCGTGTCGAAGTAGCCGTCGGCCACGCCGGTGACGTACTCGCCGGAGAAGCAGGAGGTGTCGAAGCCGCTGATGCGCTGCTTCGGGCCGGACACCGCGGCCTCGAGGTCCGGCAGGTCCTGGTAGATCAGCCAGTCGCAGCCGAGGTGCTGCTGGATCTCCTCCTCGCTGCGGCCGTGCGCCACCAGCTCCTCGGCGGCCGGCATGTCGATGCCGTAGATGTTCGGGTAACGCACCGGCGGTGCCGCGGAGGCGAGGTAGACCTTCCTCGCCCCGGCCTCGCGCGCCATCTGCACGATCTGCTGGCTGGTGGTGCCGCGCACGATGGAGTCGTCCACCAGCAGCACCACGCGGTCGCGGAACTCCAGCGGGATCGGGTTCAGCTTGCGGCGCACCGATTTCTCGCGCAGCTCCTGCCCCGGCATGATGAAGGTGCGGCCGACGTAGCGGTTCTTGACGAAACCCTCGCGGTACTTCACGCCGATCACGTTGGCGATCTCCAGCGCCGCATCGCGCGAGGAATCCGGGATCGGGATGACGGTGTCGATGTCGTGGTCGGGGCGAAGGCGCAGGATCTTCTCGCCGAGCTTCTGGCCCATGCGCATGCGCGCCTTGTGCACCGAGACGTTGTCGATCATCGAGTCCGGCCGCGCGAAGTAGACGAATTCGAAGATGCAGGGCGCGAAGCGGCCCGGTTCGGCGACGACCTCGGCATGCAGCTGGCCTTCGGCGGTGATGACGATGGCCTCGCCGGGCCGCACGTCGCGCAGCAGGGTGAAGCCGAGCAGGTCGAGCGCGACCGACTCGCTGGCCACCGCGTACTCGTCCCCCTGCGCCGTCTCGCGCCTGCCGAGCACCAGCGGGCGGATGCCGTTCGGATCACGGAAGGCGACGAGTCCCAGGCCCAGCACCAGCGCCACCACGGCGTAGCCGCCCCGGACCCGGCGATGCAAGGCGCCGACCGCGGCCAGTGCCGCGGCCGGCGTCAGGGCACCGCGTTCGGCCAGCTCGTGGGCCAGCACGTGCATCAGCACTTCGGAATCGGAATCGGTGTTGACGTGGCGGCGGTCCTCCGCGAACACCTCGCGGCGCAGCACCTCGGTGTTGATGAGGTTCCCGTTGTGCGCCAGGGCGATGCCCCAGGGTGCGCCGGTGTAGAAGGGTTGCGCCTCGTCGGAGCCGGCCGAGCCGGCGGTCGGGTAGCGGCAGTGGGCGATGCCGATGCGGCCGGTGAGTTCCTGCACGCCGCTGCGGGCGAACACCTCGCTGACGAGGCCGGTGCCCTTGTGCAGGCGGAAGCGCGCGCCATCGACGGTGGCGATGCCGGCGGCGTCCTGGCCGCGATGCTGCAGGACGGTGAGGCCGTCGTGCAGGCGGGCCGCCACGTCGCTGCGGCCGACGATGCCGAGGATGCCGCACATGGGCTAGGGGGACTCCGGTGGAGGCGCGGACGCCGGATCGGCGTCGAGGGGATCAAGGGCTTCGAGGGCATCGAAGAACGCCACCAGCGAGGAACGCTCCGGCCAGTTCGTCCGCAACCAGAGGCCGGGGCCTTCCCAGAGCGGAAGCAGGCGGGATTCCCGCCAGGCCGCGCCCTCCACCCAGGGCGTGAAACCGGCGGCCAGCACGCCGACCAGCACGACGGCATAGCCACGCAGCGCGCCGAAGCCGGCGCCGAGCAGACGGTCCGGGAGCGAGAGCCCGATCCCGTGAAACAGGCTGCGCAGCAGCCAGACCAGCAGGTTGCCGACCAGCAGCACCAGCACGAACACCCCGGCGTGAGCGGCCACGGAACGCAGCAGCGGGGATTCGATGCCGGACAGGCGCGGTGCCACTTCGTCGCCCAGCACGATGGCGAGGATCACCGCCGCGATCCAGACCAGCAGGGAGAGCACCTCGGTGAGCATGCCGCGCACCAGGCCGAGCAGGGCCGACAGGGCGACCACCAGCAGGATGGCGAGGTCGATCGGGTTCATCGGCCCGTCCCGGCGGCGGCCCGCCTCACGGGTGGGGGACGATGATGCCGGCGATGCCCAGCCGGGCGGCAGCATCGGACTGCAGTCGCTCGGCCGCGGCACGGTCCACGGCCGGACCGAGCCGCACCCGCCAGAGCACGCCGTTGGCGGTCGGCACCCGCTGCTCGAAGGCGTTGAACCCGGCCGCACGGGCGCGGGCGACCAGGCCCTGGGCTTCGTCCTGGCGGGCGAAGGCACCGAGCTGGACGGCGAAGCCGACCGTCGCCGGATCGGCCGCCGGCGCCGCACCCGCTGCCGGGCGCGGGGCCGCGGCGGCCGGAGCGGCATCGACGGCCGCCACGGTGGCGGAACCGGCGATGGCGGCGGCCCGTACCCGGACCGCCTCGGCGCTCGCGCGATCGGCGAAGGGGCCGAGCACCACCCGGGTGGCCGGCTGGCCGTCGACTTCGGCCGGCTCGGTGCTGGCCGAGAGGCCGGCCGAGCGCAGGCGGGCCACCAGCGCATCGGCATTGGCTCGCTGGGTGAAGGTGCCGGCCTTGACCCGGAAACCACCGGCGGCAAGCGCGGCCGGGCGCGGGGGCGGTGTGGCCGCCGGGGCGGGAGCCGGTGCCGGCGGCGGGGTGACCACCGGCGCGGCGGCCGGTGCCGGCGGCGGGGTGGCCACCGGGGCCGGGGGCACGGCCGCCGGCACGGCCACGGCAGTCGGCGGTTCCGCCAGCGCATCCACCCGCGGTGCCACGTTGGCGGTGGCATCGACCATCGGCAGGGCGTCCGGATCGGCCGCGACCACGGTCGCGCCGGCCGGATCGACCACGCCGGGGGCCGGCGCCGGGGCGGCGTGCAGCGGGATCTCGCGGGTCACGAAGTCACCGCCCGGGGCCGGCGGCGGCTCGATCGGCACGCCCGCCGCTTCGGCGGCACCTTCCGGTTCGGGGCCGAGCACGATCATCGGCACGAAGATCACGGCCAGCGCACCGAGCACCAGCGCGCCGATCAACCGCTGCTTGAGCTTGAGGTCCATCAGGCATCCGATCGGGGGAACCCGGCGGATTATAGGCGATGGCCCAGGGCCGCCACGGTATGGAAACTGCCGAAGCCCAGCACCCGGCCGCCGGTACCGGCCGCGGCGCGGGCCGCGGCGAGGGCTTCCGCCAGTGTGGGGTGGGTCTGGACCGCTGCCGCGCCCGCCGCGCGGACGCGGGCCGCGAGCGCCTCCACCGGCAGCCCGCGCGGCCCGGCGTCGGTGATCGGCCCGAGCTGCCAGGCGGTGATCCACGGCGTCACGGCGGCGACCATGCCCTCGATGTCCTTGTCGGCGAGCGCGGCGAACACCGCCACCGTGGGTCTCGGGTTCGCCGCCAGCCACGCGGCGAGCTGGCGCGCGCCCTGCGGGTTGTGGGCGACGTCGACCACCACCTCGGGCGCTTCGGCGATGCGCTGCAAGCGCCCCGGCAACCGCGCCTCGGCCACCCCGCGCACGAAGGCCGCCTCGGGGATCGCCAGCGCCGCCGCCCGCAGCGCGGCCACGGCGGCGGCGGCGTTGTCGAGCTGCACCGGCGCGGCCAGCGCCGGGTACGGCAGTTCGAGCTGGAAGCCCGGCTCGCGCCAGACCCAGTGGCCGTCGAAGCGATCGACCAGGTAGTCGCTGTGGCCGCGGATCGCGATCGCGCCCAGCGCATAGGCCCGGCGCAGCACGCTGCTCGGCGGGTCGCGCTCGCCGAACACGGCGATGCCGCCAGCGCGCAGGATGCCGGCCTTCTCCGCGCCGATGCTCTCGCGGTCGGGGCCAAGGTAGTCCATGTGGTCGAGGTCGACGGTGGTGATCACCGCCACGTCGGCGTCGACGAGATTCGTCGCATCGAGGCGACCGCCCAACCCCACTTCGAGGATCGCGAGGTCGAGCCCGGCGCGTTCGAACAGTGCGAAGGCCGCCAGCGTTGCGTACTCGAAATAGGTGATCGGCGTATCGCCGCGGGCGGCATCGATGCGTTCGAAGGCGGCGACGAGGGCCTCGTCGGAGGCCTCGGCGCCGTCGATGCGGATGCGCTCGTGGAAGCGCCACAGGTGCGGCGAGGTGTAGCTGCCGACACGCAGGCCGGCGGCGCGGGCGATGGCGTCGAGGAAGGCCACCGTGCTGCCCTTGCCATTGGTGCCGCCGACGGTGATGACCACCGGCGCGGGCTTGGCGGCGAGGCCCATCGCTTGGGCGACCGTGCGCACGCGCTCCAGGCCCATGGCGATGGCCTGCGGGTGCTGCTGCTGGATGCGGACGAGCCAGTCGGAAAGCGGAAGCGGCATGGGCAATGCAGGCTCAGGCCACGGCGGCTTGCTTCGGTGGCAGCAATCGATCCATGCCCGAGGCGAAGGGCTTGAGCAGCGCGAGGAACACCAGGGCCGTCGACAGGTTGAAAAGCACGTGGGCGAGCGCGACCGCCATTGCCGGCGATGCCGTGGCATCCATCACCGCATCCGCCAGCAGGGGGATGAAGGGGATCCACAGCAGCAGGCCACCGACGTTGAACAGGAGGTTGGCAACGGCGGCGCGGCGGGCCTCGTGGCTGAGCGGGATGCTGGCCAGCAGCGCGGTGCCGGTGGAACCCAGATTGGCACCGATCACCACGGCGATGGCGACCTCCGCCGTCATCATCCCCTGCTGGACCAGCACGATGATCAGGCCGGTGGTGACGCTGGAGGACTGCACCAGCAGGGTGATGGCCATGCCGGCGAGCACCCCGGCGACCGGGTGCTCGATCCATTGCAGCCAGTGCATGAACAGGGGCGATTCGCGCAGCGGTGCCAGCGAGTCGGAGATCAGACCGAGACTGAAGAAGATGAACCCGAAGTAGAACAGGCTCTTGCCCAGCACCTGGATCCGTCCCGGGAGGATCGAGAGGATTCCGCCGAGGACGAGGAAGAACGGTCCGAGCCCGGTGAGCTTGAAGGCCACCAACCAGGCGGTCACGGTGGTCCCGAGATTGGCGCCGAACAGGACCGGCAAGCTCTGGCGGAAACCGATCACCCCCGCCCCGACGAGGGCGACCGCGATCGAAGTCACCGCGCTGGAGGACTGCACCACGGCAGTGGCACCCGCGCCGAGCAGGAACCCGAAGATGCGGTTCCGG
This sequence comes from Lysobacteraceae bacterium, assembly GCA_018333835.1. Classification (GTDB taxonomy): domain Bacteria; phylum Pseudomonadota; class Gammaproteobacteria; order Xanthomonadales; family Xanthomonadaceae; genus Silanimonas. The sequence continues at coordinate 15,974 of JAGXSL010000204.1, read as the reverse complement.
GTCACCCTGCCGAACCAGGCCTGCAGGGTCTTGCGGCCATGCGCCTCGACCTCGCGGGAGAAACCCTGCAACCCGTAGAGGAACAGAATGATCGCGGCGAGGACGCCGAACACCGGGGTCAGGGTTTCCATCGGCGCATGCTACCGCTGCTACAGCGCCCGGTGCACCGCCTCGCCGAACAGCGCGGTGTGGTGGGCGCAGTCGTTGAGCCGCACCACCTCCAGCGTCTCCACGGACGGCCCCTCCAGCAGGTTCAGTGTGGTCGGTGCCTGGCGGAAGCCCCACACCTTCGACAGCGGGATGCCGAGGATGCGGCAGAGCAGCACCCGGTTCACCGCGTCGTGGGCGACGACGAGCAGCGTGTCGTCGTCGCCCAAGCCCTCGCAGGCGCGGGCGAAGCCGCGCCACGCGCGCTCCAGCACCATCGGCAGCGATTCGCCGCCCGGGCCCGGCATGAGCACCGTTTCCGGGGCCTCGCGCCAGGCCGCGAGCCGTTCGCCGTCCTCGGTGCGGATCTCGCTGGCGAGCTTGCCTTCCCAGTGCCCATGGGCGATCTCCATCAGCTCGGGTTCGAGGGCCAGCATCGCGGCGCGGGCCTCACCCAGCGCGACTTCGGCGGTGCGCCGCGCACGCGCGAGCGGCGAGGCCACGGCGCGGGTGATGCGGACCGCGGCCAGACGCTCGGCGAGCAGGGCCGCCTGTTGCTCACCGACCGTAGAGAGCGGGATGTCGATCTGGCCCTGGTAGCGGCCTTCGGCGTTCCATGGGGTTTCCCCGTGGCGTGCGAGCAGGATGCGCATGGTTCAGACCTGTTGCAGCGAGAGCACGCCGGGGATGGCGCGCAGGGTGGCGAGCTGGGCTTCGTCCATCGGCCGGTCCAGCGTGATCGCCGCGCGGGCCTGGCCGTCGCCGGCCGCGCCCAGCGCGAAGTTCACGATGTTGATGCCGGCGGCTCCCAGCCGGCTGCCGACCGTGCCGATCATGCCGGGGCGGTCCTCGTTGCGCATCAGCAGCACGGGTGCCAGTGGATCGAACTCGATCTCGACCCCGTCGAAGCGCACCACGCGCGGGCCGCGGTGCAGGGTGGCTTCGAGCTCGCGAGTGCGCTCCTGCCCGTCCTCGGTGATGCCGGTGATCCGCAGGCGCAGCAGGCGGTCGAAGCCGTCGCCGTCGCCGCCCACGGTTTCGGCCACGGTCAGGCCGCGCGCGGCGGCTTCGGCCAGCGCGTTCACCGGCGTGACGCGGCCGGAAGCCGTGCCCAGCACGGCGGCGGCGAGCAGGCGCGTCAGCGGCTTCGGATCGAGCGCCTCGGTGCGGCCGGCGTAGGTGATGTCGAGCCGCGAGGGCGCCGGCACCAGGCGCGCGGCGAGCTTGCCGAGTGCGGTCATCAGCGGCATCCACGGCCCGATCTCGCGGGCGGCCTCGGCCGAGAGCGGCGGCAGGTTGACGCAGCCGGCGACCGCACCGGTGGTGATGAAGTCGATGATCTGCCGCGCGAGGATGGTGGACACGCCCTGCTGCGCTTCCGAGGTGCTGGCGCCGAGGTGCGGGGCGAGCACCAGCTTCGGGCAACACCGCAGCGGTGAATCGGCGGGCAGCGGCTCGGTGGCGAAGGTGTCGAGGCCGGCACCGGCGAGGTGGCCTTCATTGACGAGTTGCAGCAGCGCGTGCTCGTCGACCAGGCCACCGCGCGCGGCGTTGACCAGGTAGGCACCCTTCTTCATCTTGGCGAGCTTCTCGGCGCTGAGGAGGTTCGTCGTTTCCCTGGTGCGCGGGACGTGCAGAGTGACGACGTCGGCCCAGGCCAGCAGGCCATCGAGGTCCATCATCGGCACCGCGGTCTTGGCGGCGGCGGCCGGCGGCAGGAAGGGGTCGAAGGCGGCGACCTCCATGCCGATGCCGCGCGCCTTGCGCGCCACCGTGCCGCCGATGCGGCCCAAGCCAATGACGCCGAGGCGCTTGCCTTCCAGCTCGAAACCGGTGAGGCCGTTCTTCGGCCACAGGCCGGCCTTCATGCCGGCATCCGCCGCCGGTACGTGGCGGGCCAGCGCGAACAGCAGGGCCAGCGCCTGCTCGGCGGCGGCCAGCGTGTTGCCGTCGGGGGCGTTCATCACCGCGATGCCGCGGTCGGTGGCGGCCTCGACGTCGATGGTGTCGACCCCGGCACCGGCGCGGCCGATCACGCGCAGCTGCGTGGCGTGGACGAGCGCCTCGGCCGGCACCTTGGTGGCCGAACGGACGATCAGCACGTCGACGTCGACCAAGGCGCGCGAGAGCGTGCCGGGGTCCTTGATGGCGTCGGCGGTCTGGACCGACCAGCCGGCGTCGCGCAGCAGGTTCAGACCGTCTTCGTGGATACCGTCGCAAGCGAGAACGCGCATGGAGCACTCCGTGGGATTGGGGAAACGTCGGGAACAGGCGAACCGGCCAAGGCGGCCAGCACGGGAAGGGATCGACGGAAACCCACGGAGGACGCGCCACCGCGACGGCGCAAAGGGCACAACACGGCGGTGGCGGATTGACGGTGGAAGGGCCGGTGGACAGGCCGTTGCACGGTCAGGAGACGGGGCGTCATACGCATGGGAGTCCTGAACAGCAGGTCCAGACTAGCCCCTGCCCCGGCGCTTGGGAAGCCCCTCGCGGAGACATCGCCACAACGGCCGGGTTCATCGGCAATTCGATGCGCCAGTCTTAGGCTTGCCGCTTCCCCCCCTCGAGGCCATGCCATGCCACGGAACCTCCCTGCCCTTCTCGCCACGCTGATCGCGCTTTCCCTGTCGTCGGCGCCGGCCGATGCCGCCGGAAGCGATGGCGGCGAGCGGTCATGGACCGCAAAGGCGGAGTTCGGCCTCGCCGTGGCCAGCGGCAATACCGAGAGCGAGACGCTCAACGGCCGGCTGCAATTCGAGCGCAAGGAAGCCCGCTGGTTCTACGGCGTGGATGCCTCCGCACTGAGGGCGAAGGCCGACGATGCGCTGTCGGCGAACCGCTTTGTGCTGGGACTGCGGCTGGGCTACGACTTCAGCACCCGCAGCTACCTCGTCGGCTCGCTCCGCCACGAGGTCGACGACTTCGCCGCCTTCGAGCACCAGCTCGTCGCCGCGGCGGGCATCGGCCATCGCTTCATCGAGCACGAACGGACGACCCTGGTCGCCGAGATCGGGCCAGGCCTACGCCGCGTGCAACCCATCGACGCGGTGGTCGGCAATCCGCCGATCGCCACGCCGGTCGAGGCGAGGACCGACACCATCGCCCGGGGCACGCTCGAGTACCGCCACGAGCTCACGGCGACCGCGACCCTGAACAACCGCCTGCTCGTCGAGTCCGGCGACGGATCGACGTTCCTCCAGAACGACATCGGCATTTCGGTGCGGATGAGCGAGCGCCTGGCCCTGAGGGCAGGCTACCAGCTGCGCCACACCACCGGGGTGCCGGTGGACGTGGCCAGGACCGACCGGCTGCTGACCACCAACCTCGTCGTCGGCTTCTGAAAGGTGGGTCAGTCGCGGGCGGCCGGCGACCACTCGATGCTGAAGGCGATCTCGCGGCCGCGGCTGAACTCGCGGGTCGCGCTGTCGTCCTGCAAGAAGCGCACGGCCGGGTCGAGCAGATTGCGCACCCGCATCCGCGCCGACCAGTCGGCGGCGAACTGCCAGCGCCAGTTGAAGTCGAGCGAGTTCACCGGCTGCTCGTAGACGTCGGGCTGGCCGTCGATGCCGACCAGGACGATGCGTTCGCCGCTGCGGTTGAAGGCCATGGCGAAGTCGTGCACGCCATCCGGGTCGTTGTAGCCGACCTGCAGGTTGACCACGTAGGGCGACTGGCCTTCGAGCGGCCGGATCAGGTTGGTGTTGAGGCCGGAGCGGGCCGGGTCGAGGCGGATCTCCGACTCGATCCAGGCGTAGTTGGCGGCGACGAACCAGTCGGAGAGGTCGACCGCGTCGCCGAACCAGTCGTTGGCGAAACCGAGGCGGTGGAACAGGTCGAACTCGATGCCCTGGTTGGTGGCCGAGTCGGCGTTGGCATAGGTCAGGATCGGCAGGCCGGCGCCGGTGAAGAGCTGCTTCTCGATCGGGTTGTCGAACTGCTTGCGGAACAGGGCCACCGAGAACGACTCGTCGCTGGAGAAGTAGCGCTCCCAGCGCAGGTCCATGTTGGTGATCGAGGCCGTCACCAGTTCCGGGTTGCCGAAGGTGAGGATGTCGAGGATCGGATCGAGGAAGGGGGCCGCGCTCAGTTCGCGGAAGTCCGGCCGCGACAGGGTGCGGCTCCAGGCCAGGCGGAGCTGCTGCTCGTCGTTGATCATCCAGGTGGCGCCGAAGGCCGGCAGCAGGTCGACCTCGTCGATCCGGCCCTCGATCGGCGGACGCACGCGCAGGATGTCGAAGGTGGAGACGCCCTGGTCGTTGGCCTCGCGGCGCAGGCCGAGGTTGATGCGGTAGCGGTCGTTGAAGGTGATGTCGGTGCTGAGCGCCACGTAGTCGATGCGCTGGTCGGCGAGGTAGTTGTCGGTCGACTGGGTGTTCTCCTCCAGCACGAAGCCGGCCGGGCCGATGTTGCCCGGTACCAGCATGTCGCCGAAGCGGGGCAGCGCCAGCACCGCGGGCGACACCAGGTTGGCGTTGAAGCGGTAGCGGCGCAGGTAGGCGTCGCGCTCGCGCTCGCTGCGGCCGGCGTTGAGCTTCACGGTGCCGAACACCGCGCCGTCGGCGAAGCCGAAGGGAGCTTCGAAGCTGGCGTCGAAGGCGCGCAGCTCGTCGTCGAGGTTGGCCCAGCTCTGCTCGTTGCTGCGGAAGCTGCGGCCACCGCGGCCGTCGAGGCTGAAGCCGTACTCGCGCAGGTTGGGGGCGAAACGGCGGGCGAAGGCGTCGGTGTACTGCCACTGGAGGTCGGCCATCTCGCCGAACCAGGGCAGCAGGTGGCTGCCGGCCAGCTGGTGCGTGAGCAGGCTGTTCTCGACCCATTCCAGGCGGTAGTCCTGGTTCAGCTGGGCGTCGTTCAGGCCGGTGGTCTCGCGGGTCTCGTCCTCGGTCTGGCGGACCAGCATCGAGGTCAGGCTGAGCCGGTGGTCGGCGCCGAGCTCGAGGCCGAGCACGGTGAAGGCGGAGACATCGATCTCGCGGGTGGTGCTGAACTGGTCGAGATCGGCGAACAAGGCGAGACCGGCCTGGGCCGCCTGGAAGGTGCGGCGCTGCTCCTCGCGAGTCTCCCAGCCCTGCGAGTAGCGCACGGCACCCATCAGGCCGAGGCGGACCTCGTCGTTGATCTCGAAACGCTGGCCGGCCGAAATGGCGGCACCGAGGTCGGGGCCGATGCTCTGCAGGAAGGTGTCGTAGCGACCGTTGGCGGCCACCCGCTCGCCCACCGCCTCGATCTCGGCCGGGGTGAAGCCGTCGGGGTTGGCGAAACCACGCGGGGCGAAGATGCCGCCGGCGCGGCGCACGGCGTCGAGGGTCGGGTCGGGCGCGCGGGTGCCATCGTCGCGGCCGGTCCAGTCGCGGGTGCCGCCGGCGTAGCGCAGGCCGTCCTCAAAAGTCGTACCCTGGTTGCCGCCGACGGTGGCCGAGACGCGGAAGAAGGGCGCCAGCGGCACGCTGCGGGTGCGCAGCTTGATGGTGCCGCCGCCGAACTCGCCGGGCATGTCGGCGGTGTAGGTCTTCTGCACCACCACGCCTTCCAGCACGTCGGTCGGGAACAGGTCGAGCGGCACCACCCGGCGGGTCGGGTCCGGCGAGGGGATGCTGGCACCGTTCAGCAGCACCGAGGAGTAGCGCTCACCGAGGCCGCGCACGTAGATGAAGCGGTCGTTGACGAGCGTCAGGCCGGTCACGCGGCGCAGGGCGACGGCGGCATCGGTGTCGCCGGCACGGGCGATCTGTTCGATCGAGATGGTGTCGTCGACCGACACCGACATGCGCTCGAGGTCGAGGAAAGCGGCCTGGTCGTCCAGGCGCATCGCCTCGCCCACCACCTCGACCGCCTCGAGGACGGCATCGGGGCGTGGTTCGGCAGCCGGCTCGGCCTGATTGAGGTCAACGGTGCGGGTGCCGGTACGCGAGCTGCGCACGGTGTAGACCGGGGCGCGACCCGGCACGAACTGCACGGCGATCTGCACCTGCTCGTCGGCGGCGAGGTCGAGCGGGATCTCGATGCGGCGCTCGCCGTCGAGGATCTCGACGGTCTGCGGGCCGACCGTGGCGGCACCGCCGACCACGCCCTGGGAAGTGGTGACGCCGAGCAGGCGGGCGCCGATGCGCGCCTCGATGCCCGGTGCCGGCTGGCCAGCGCGCCAAGCGTAGATCCAGACGGCCGCCGCACCACGCGGCTGGGCCTGCACCACCGCTCCGGTGGCGGGCGACTGGGCGGCGACGGGAACAAGGGCCAGCTTGACGGCGATCGCAAGGCTGGACAGGGCGATGGCGGCGGAACGCTTCATGGGAATGGCCGGTTTCGGGAACCGGCGCATTCTGTGGCAGCCTTGTTACGGAACGATGGCAGTGACGCCGTCCTGTCACAGTGATGAAGGTGGCGTCACGATCACGGCACCTCAGTGGCCGTGGTGGCCATGCCCGCCATGGCCGGCGTCCGGGGTGCCGGCCGGTGCCTGGGCCAGCACGGCGAACTCGACCACCTGCTCGGTGCCGCTCTCGAACACCAGGGTGACCGGGATGCGCTCGCCCTCGGCCCAGCTGCGGGTCACGTCGAAGAACATCAGGTGCTTGCCGCCGGGGGCCAGCCGGGCGCTGCCATCGACCGGCAACTCGAGCCCGCCCTCGAGCTCGCGCATCTGCATCACGCCGTCGACCGACTCGATGGTGTGGATCTCGATCCGGCCCACGCCCTCGGCGCGGGCGGCGACCAGGCGCTCGGGGGCCGTGGTGTGGTTCATCAGCAGGCCGTAGCCGGCGGCCACGGTGGCACCGGGCGCCAGCGGCCGGGTCCAAGGTTCGTGGACCATCAGGCCGGCGTGGGCGGCGGCGTCCCCGGCGGGCGCAGCGACGTCACTGGCGGGGGGCACCGGCGTGGCGGGGGTCTCGGGCGCGGCCGGGGCTTCGGGGGCAGCGGGTGCCTCGGCGGCGGGCTGGCAGGCGGCGAGGCCGAGGGCCAGGACGGGAAGGAGCAGGACGCGCATGGGCAGGCCTCGTGGACGGACGGTGGACGAGAGGAAGGAAGCGGGCTGGCGGGCCCGCGCCAGCCTCAAGTGTAGTCGAGCGGCCGGGCCTTGCCGGAAAACACCCGGTAGACGAACACCGTGTAGGCGACGATGACCGGCAGCACCACGCAGGCGCCGACGAACATGATCATCAGCGCCTCGGGCGAGGCGGCGGCCTGCCAGACCGTCATCTCCTCGACCACGAGGTAGGGGAACAGGCTGTAGGCGAGGCCGTAGAAGGCCAGCAGCAGGATGCCGATGGTGCCGCCGAACGGCACCCAGGCACCGTACTCGTTGCCCTCGGCGAGACGCTTGGGCAGGCGCCGCAGGCTGCGGTCGACGATGAAGAACAGCGCCGCCGTGGTGAGCGGGATGGGGGCCAGCAGCACCAGCCAGGGCAGCGAGAACCAGCGGTCGAAGATGCGCTCGGAAAGCAGCGGGGTGGCGAGCGAGATCGCGGCGATGCCGAGCGCGGTCAACCACAGGCTGTTGCGCGCCCAGCGCACGGCGCGCTGCTGCAGCTCGCCCTCCGACTTGATGATCAACCAGCCGGCACCGAGCAGGCAGTAGCCCGCCACGAGGCAGATGGCGATCAGGCAGGCGAAGGCCACCGCCCCCGGGCTGCGCTCGAAGCCCATCACCATCAGGCCGAGCATGTAGCCTTGGGCCAGCGTGGCGATCAGCGAGCCGGCGAAGAAGGCCCGGTTCCAGGTGGCCTTGCGCTCGACCCTGGCCTTGACCCGGAATTCGAAGGCCACGCCGCGCAGGATCAAGCCGAGCAGCATCAGCGCCACCGGCAGGTAGAGCGCGCCGAGGATCACCCCGTGGGCGGCCGGGAAGGCCACCAGCAGGATGCCCACCCCCAGCACCAGCCAGGTCTCGTTGGCGTCCCAGAACGGGCCGATCGAGGACACCATGGTGTCCTTCTCGGCATCCGGCACCCCGCGCATCAGGATGCCGACGCCGAGGTCGTAGCCGTCGAGGACCACGTAGGCCAGCATCGAAAGGCCCATCACCATCAGGAAGGCGACCGGCAGCCAGCCGGCCGGGGTGGCGAGGTCGGGGACACCACCACCGGTGCCGATGGCGACGGCGGGGGTGGTGGCGATGGCAGCGAGGAGGTCGGGCAGCATCTCAACCTCCCTGCCCGCTGCCGGCCGGCGCGGCGAGCGGGATCGGGTTGGGGCCTTCGGCGACCGGCGTCTCCGGACGCTGGCCGGCCTTGCCGGCCATGTGGAAGATCACCCGGATGTAGGCCACCAGCAAGACCGCGTAGACCAGCAGGTAGCCGACGAGGGTGGCCAGGATGGACGTGGCCGGAACCCCGCCGGCGGCATCGGCCGTGAGCAGCACGTCCTGCACCAGCCAGGGCTGGCGGCCGATCTCGGTGGTGTACCAGCCGGCCAGCACCGCCACCCAGCCGGAGAAGCTCATGCCCACCAGCAGCTTGGCAAGCAGCGGCGTCGGCGTGCCGTGGCGCTTCATCCGCCAGGCACCCCACCAGCCCACCGCCAGCATCAAGAGGCCGATGCCGACCATGATGCGGAAGGCCCAGAACACCGGTGCCACCGGCGGGTGCACGCCCTCGAACTCGTTCAGGCCCTTCAGCTCGCCGTCGGGGTCGTGCTTGAGGATGATCGAGGCGAGGTAGGGGATCTGCACCGGGAAGTGGGTGGTGCGCTCCTCCTCGTCGGGGATGCCGAACAGCACCAGCGGCACGCCGCGGTCGGTCTCCCAGATCGCCTCGATGGCGGCGATCTTGGCCGGCTGGTACTTCAGCGTGTTGAGGCCGTGCAGGTCGCCGATGACGATCTGCAGCGGGATCAGCAGGGCGCCCAGGTAGATGCCGGTGCGCATCGCCGCGAGCACCGCCGGGGCGCGGTCGCCGCGAAGCCAGCGCCAGGCCGAGAGGCCGGCGATCAGGAAGGCCACGGTCAGGAACGAGGCCACCATCATGTGGCTCAGGCGGTAGGGCATCGACGGGTTGAAGATGATCGCCATCCAGTCGGTGGCGTGCGCCACGCCGTCGCGCATCTCGAAGCCGGCCGGCGTGTGCATCCAGGAGTTCAGGACCAGGATCCAGAACGCCGACATCGAGGTGCCGATCGCCACCAGCAGGGTGGCGAGCGTGTGGATGCGGTTGCTCACCCGCCGGAAGCCGAACAGCATGACGGCGAGGAAGGTGGCCTCGAGGAAGAACGCCGTCATGATCTCGTAGGCGAGCAGCGGCCCGGCGATGTTGCCGACGCTGTTCATGAAGCCCGGCCAGTTGGTGCCGAACTGGAAGCTCATCACCACGCCGCTGACCACGCCGAGCGCGAAGCTCAGGGCGAACACCTTCACCCAGAAGCCGTAGGCCTCCATCCATTTCATGTCGCCGGTCTTGTTGTAGCGCCACTTGAAGAACAGCAGCACCCAGGCGAGGCCGATGGTGATGGTGGGGAAGAGGATGTGGAAACTGATGTTGGCGGCGAACTGGATCCGCGCCAGCAGGACGGGGTCGAAACCCTCAAACATGGCCCTTGCCTCCGATGAAACGGTCGCGGGCATCGAGCAGCTTGCCCACCTTCTGGCCGAGCCGCATCAGCTCGACCAAGCGCTCGCGCTCCATCGCCCTGACTTCCTCGAACCAGCCGGTGACCAGTTCGATCAACTCGTGCATCTCGCGCATGCGCGCCTGGGCGTGCTGGTCGGCGGGGTCGGTGACCGGCTCCAGCAGGGCGTCGCGCAGCATCGACAGGGTCGGGTCGACCTCGCGTTTGCGGCGCTCCTCGGCCAGGGTCTGGAAGATCGTCCAGACATCCTCGGGGGCGCTGAAGTACTCGCGGCGGTCGCCCGGCAGGTGCTGCAGGCGCACCAGCCGCCAGCTCTGCAATTCCTTCAGGCCCATGCTGACGTTGGAGCGCGAGAAGCCGAGCGCCTCGGCGATCTCGTCGGCATTGAGCGGGCGCGGCGAGACGTAGATCAGAGCGTAGATCTGCCCGACCGTGCGATTGATGCCCCAACGGCTGCCCATCTCGCCGAAGTGCAGCACGAAGCGTTGGACCAGCGGGGTGACCATGGGAGTTCCGAACCTTCAGGATTTCCTGAAAGTCTAGGCATCGGCCGTCTTCGCACGGTGAACCTGAGCGAAATCAACCGCCTGGGCGGGAAGCAGCGTAGAATCCGCCCCCCCGTCGCGGAAGCCCCCATGCGCCCGATCTGCCGGACCGTCCCCCTGCTCGCCTTGGCCGCCCTGGCCACCGCCCTGCTGCCGTCCGCCGCCGGGGCGCGCACGCCGCAACCACCGGCCGCCTGCGTCGATTTCGAAGCCCACGCCAACCACGCCTGGCGCCAGGCCCACCCGCTGCCGGCCGGCAGCGAACGGATCAGCCGGCTCGGCCAGTTCGAGGCCGCCGCGGCCGAACGCCGCCAGCGCCTGCTGGCCGAGGTGGTGGCCACGCCACGTGACGAACGCGAGCAGTTGCTGGCCGCGTTCTGGGCCGCCGGCAGCGACCCGGCCCGGCTCGACGCCGGCTCGGCCGCCGCGCTGGCGACGGTGCTCGCGCCATCGGCCGGCCTGCGCCGCAACCGCGACCTGCCGCGGGTGCTGGCGCAATCGCAGGCATTGGGCCTCGCCCCGCTGTTCGAGTTCCGCCGCCTCGACGACGGCCGCGGCGCACTGGCGGCCGGTCCGGTGCCCCTCGGCCTCGGCGATCCGGCCTTCTACCTGCGGCCGGAACCGGAACTGCGCGCCCTGCTCGACGCCTACCGCGCCCACCTGCAGGACCTGCTGCAGGCCTCCGGACTGGCCGCCCCGCAAGCCGCGGCGGCGGCGGATGCCACCCTGCGGATCGAGGCCCGGCTGGCGCAAGCCTTGGCGACCGACCCCGGTGCCACGCCACCCGCCGCGCGCTTGCGTGAGCTGGAACGCCGCCACCCCGGCCTCGGTCTCGGGGCCGTGCTCGACGCCCTGGATGCCGACGCCCGCGAACTGGTCCTGCTCCACCCCGCTTACTTCGACGCTCTGGCCACGCTCGCCGCCGAAGCCGCGTCGGCTGACTGGCAGGCCCTGCTGCGCGCCCGCGCCCTGTTGCGGCTGGCACCGGCGCTGGGGGCGCCGTTCCGCACCGCCCACGCCGAATTCGAGGGCCGGGTGCTGCGCGGCCTGGACAGCCCACCCGATGCCGCGACACTGCTCGCCGAACGCATGCGCCGGCAGTTGCCCGGCCTGCTCGACGAGGTCGCCAACGCGCGGCTGGTGGACGCGCCGCTGCGCGCCCGCGCCGAGGCGGTGCTGCGGAACGTGCAGGCCGCCGCCGCCGCCCGCGACCCGCGCTTCGGCGAGGTGCTGATCGACCTGGCCGGCAGCGCCACCCCGGCCACCGACTGGAGCGGCCTGCGTTTCGCCGCCGACGACGCCGCCGGCAACCTGCTGCGCCTCGAGCGCTGGCGGCAGCAGCGGGTGCTGCGCGCCGAACCGCTGCCGGTCTCGCCGTTCCCGGCGCTGCGCCCCGCGTTGCAGTTCGACCCGGCGACGCGCCGGCTCGCGGTCAGCGCCGCCGCCCTCGCCCCGCCCCTGCTCGGCGCCACGCCCGGCGCCGCCGACTACGGCGCGCTCGGCGCCCTGGCCGGCCACGAACTGAGCAAGGCCGTCCCCGCCGACGACCGCGGCCTCGGCCTCGTCGCCCTCTACGACGGCTTCGAGGCCGCACCGGGCCTGCGCGTCGACGGCCGGCGCACGCTGGCCATGAACCGCGCCGACCTCGCCGGGCTGGAATTCGCCTGGGCGGCCTTCGCGCAGGCCCACCCGGATGCCGATGCGACCGCACGCCGCGGCTTCTTCGAGGCCTGGGCCGGGCTCTGGGCGCAGCGGGCCACGCCGGCGTTGCTGCGGGAGGAACAGCAGCGCAGCACCGCCGCCCCCGCCCGCTGGCGGGTCAATGGCCCGCTCTCGCAACTGCCGGCCTTCGCCGCGGCCTTCGGCTGCCGCGCCGGCCAGCCGATGCGCGCCGCCAACCCGATCACGGTGTGGCGCTGATGGCCCTGGTTCCCGGACAACGCTGGTTCTCCTCGGCCGAACCGGAGCTCGGGCTCGGTACCGTGCTGCGGATCGCCGGCCGCAGCGTGCAGTTGGTGTTCACCGCCTCCGGCACGGTCCGCCAGTACGCGCTGGAGGGAGCACCGCTGGTGCGGGCGGTGTTCCGCGCCGGCGACCGGGTGCGCATGGACGGCCGCGAGATCGCGATCGAGGCGGTCGAGGACCGCGCCGGCCTGTTCTGGTACCGCGCCGGCAACGACGCCTTCATGGAAGGCCAGCTCGATGCCGAGCAGCCGGTCTCGCAGGCCGACCGCCGCCTGATCGGCGGCCGCGTCGACCGCAACCACGAGTTCGAACGCCGCATCCGCGCCCTCGAGCTGCGCGCCCGTGCCCGCCGCAGCCCCGGCTGGGGCCTGCTCGGCGCCCGCATCGACCTCATCCCGCACCAGCTCCGCGTCATCCAGACCGCCGCCGCGCGGCGCACGCCGCGCCTGCTGCTGGCCGACGAGGTGGGCTTGGGCAAGACCATCGAGGCCTGCGCCATCGCCGCCCAGCAGATCGCCAGCGGCCGCGCCAGGCGCGTGCTGGTGCTGACGCCGGAGAGCCTCGTCAACCAGTGGTTCGTCGAGCTGCTGCGGCGCTTCAACCTGCCTTTCGCCATCTACGACGAGGAACGCTGCGAGGCGCTGGAGAGCAGCGACCCGCAGCGCAACCCGTTCGAGGACGAACCCTTCGTGCTGGCCTCGCTGGACTGGCTCGGCGGGCACGAGAAGCGCATGCGGCAACTGCTGCGGGCCGGCTGGGACCTGCTGCTGGTCGACGAGGCCCACCATCTGATCTGGACCCCGGAGTTCGAGAGCCCCGGCTACACCCTGGTCGCGGCGCTGGCCCGGCGCGTGCCCGGCCTGCTGCTGCTCACCGCCACGCCCGAGCAGCTCGGCCGCGGCGGGCACTTCGCGCGCCTGCGCCTGCTCGACCCGGCGCGCTACACCGACCTCGATGCCTTCCTCGCCGAATCCGAACGCTTCGTGGCGCTTTCCGCGCTGGCCGAACGGCTGGAGGCGGGCCTGCCGGCAGCCGGCGACGCCGACACCCTGGCCGCGCTGTTCGCCGGCGAGGCCGACTGGCTCGCCAGCACCCTCGCCGCCATCGCGGCCGGCGATGCCGCTGCGCGCGAGGCCCTGCTCGATGCGCTGGTCGACCGCCACGGCACCGGCCGGGTGATGGTGCGCAACCGCCGCGCCGCGGTCGGTGGCTTCCCGCGGCGCATCGCCCGGATCGAACTGCTGCCCGCCGGCGACGACGGCCCCCTGCTCGGCCGCCTGCGCGCCGAGTTCGCCTTCGAGGCCGGCGACCTCGACGAGGAGCCGGTCCACGACTACGCGCGCGACCCGCGCCTCGACTGGCTGCTGGAAACGCTGGAGGCGATCGGCGATGCCAAGGTGCTGGTGCTGTGCCGCTCGCGGGCCAAGGTGCAGGCCATCGAGGAGGCGCTGCGGCTGCGCTCGGGGCTGGCGGTGGCGCGCTTCCACGAGGACATGAACCTGCTGCAGCGCGACCGCAACGCCGCCTACTTCGCCGACCCCGGGGGGGCGCGCGTGCTGGTCGCCTCCGAGGTCGGTGCCGAGGGCCGCAACTTCCAGTTCGCCCAGCATCTGGTGCTCTGGGACCTGCCCCTGCACCCGGACATGCTGGAGCAGCGCATCGGCCGGCTCGACCGCATCGGCCAACCGGGCGACGTGCACCTGCACGCCGCCGCCGTGGCCGGCAGCGCGCAGGAGGTGCTGCTGCGCTGGTACCACGAGGGCCTCGACGCCTTCCGCACGGTCGTGCCCGACGGCCGCGAACTGCTGCGCCGCCACGTCGACGAGCTGGTCGCCCTCGCCGAGGCCGACCCGGCCGGCCGCGAGCCCGCGCTGGAAGCCCTGCTGGAGGCGACCCGCCGCGACCACGCCGCGCTTTCCGAGCAGATCGCCCGCGGCCGCGACCGCCTGCTGGAGCGCGCCAGCCAGCGCGCGGACGGCGATGGGCTGCACGCCGCGCTGCTTGCGGACGACGCCGACACCGGGGGGCACGAGGACCTGCTCGCCCTGCTCGAGGCCTTCGGCGTCGCCAACGAGCCGCTGGGCGGCGGCCGCGTGCTGCTCGACCCCGAGCACATCACCATCGACGGCTTCGAGGAACTGAAGAACGGCCCGCGCGAAGCCACCAGCGACCGCCGGCTGGCGCTGGCCCGCGAGGACCTGCTCTACCTGCGCGCCGACCACCCGATGCTGCTCTCGGCACTCGACCTGCTGCTGTCCTCCGAGGCCGGCAACGCCTGCCTGCTGGTCGACGAGACCCTGCCGCCGCGCACGGCCTTGCTGGAGGCCGTCTACGTGCTCGAATGCATCGCCGAGGCCCGCCTCGACGTGGCCCGCTTCCTGCCGCCGACGCCGCTGCGGGCGGTGGTCGACAGCCGCCTGCAACGCCGCGAGGGCTTCGAGCCGGACCCCGCCTCGCGCGCCCGGGCCGGCGAGCGCGCCTTCGACCTGACCCCGATGCGCAAGGTGCTGAACGGCCTGGTGCCGCCGATGCTCGGCGCCTGCGAGACCGCCGTGCGCCGCGAGGCGGCGGCCCGTGTGGCGGCGGCGGTCGAGGAGGCCGGCGCCCGGCTGGATGCCGAGATCGCCCGGCTGGAGGCGCTGGCCCGGGTCAACCCGGCCGTCGATGCCGCCGAGGTGCAGGCCCTGCGCGAGGAGCGCGAGGCCGTGCTCGCCGCCCTGCCCGGCGCCCGCCCGCGGCTGGATGCGTTGCGCCTGGTGACCAGCCCGGATTTCCTGCTGCTGCGGCGCTGATCCGGCGCCGCCGGCCTCAGCGCACGATGCGCGGGCCGCGGCCGCCGAACGGCGGCCGCCCCTGCCAGTAGCGGATCATCAGCCAGCCGCCGAGCATGCCGCCCAGGTGGGCGAAGTGGGCGATGCCGCCACCCCCGGTGAGGCCCATGAACAGCGCCAGCCCGCCGAAGATCAGCACCAGGTACTTGGCCTTGATCGGCACCGGCGGGATCAGCAGCATCAGGCGCTGGTTCGGGAACAGCATGCCGTAGGCCAGCAGCAGGCCGTAGGTGAGGCCGGAGATGCCGATGGTCGGCCCCGGCCGGAACACGCCGGCCATGCCGAGCACGAGCTGGGCGAGGGCGGCCGCGACGATGCAGGCGATGGCGAAGTGCACGAAGCGGCGCGTGCCCCAGGTCGATTCGAGCACCGCCCCGAACAGCCACAGCGCCAGGCCGTTGAAGAAAAGGTGCACGAAATTGCCGTGCAGGGCCGCGTAGCTCAGCAGCTGCCAGGGCAGGAAGGCCGCGCCACCCTGCGCCTCGGCGCCAACCGGCCAGAGCGCGAACCAGCGCAGCAGGGCGTCGCCCGCGAACAACTGCAACAGGAATCCGCCACTGATGATCCAGAGCAGGGCCAGGGTGGCGGGGGGAAGACGCGGCATGGCATTCGGGCACGGAGGGACGGGGCATCGATGATACCGGCCCGGTGCCGATGCTGCCGAGCACGCGGTCGAGGGGCCGCGCGGCCGCGGGTCGCCGGCGCTTCCACGCATCGCGCTACGATAGGGGCCGAGGAGTCCACCATGCAGAACTTCGAGCAGATCCGCAGCCACGTGCAGTCGCGCTACCGGGTCACCACCAACGACCCCTACGTGCTCTGCGCCGAACTCTCGCTGGACGGCGGCCGCCGCCACCAGAGCGTGTTCCTCGCCGAGCTGGAGGACGACGACGGCCGCCGCTACCTGCGGGCCAGCACCATCCTC
>JAGXSL010000203.1 GCA_018333835.1 Lysobacteraceae bacterium | reverse complement strand
CGGCCCTCACCGCCGCGGCTCGCCCGCCAGGCACCGCGCTCGCGATTGCGGCTCGCCGAATGCCGCCCGCCGCCGCGTCCTTCAGCGCACGGGGGGCGCCGGCTTCCCGGCGTCGATCAAGTGCTTCTGCCAGAACAGCATGGTGGCGGCGGTGAACCAGTCGGCATTGCTGCGGCGTGCGAAGCCATGGCCCTCGTCCTTGAACACGAGGTACCAGACGTCGCGGCCGTTGGCGCGCACGGCGCGGACGATCTGCTCGGCCTCCGAGAGCGGCACCCGCGGATCGTTGGCGCCCTGCGCCACGAACAGCGGGCTGGTGATGCGGTGGGCGTTGTTGGCCGGCGCGATCTCCTCCATGAAGGCGCGCATCGCCGGGTCGCGTTCGTCGCCATACTCCACGCGCCGCAGGTCGCGGCGGTAGGCTTTGGTGGCCTCGAGGAAGGTCACGAAGTTGCTGATGCCGACCACGCTGACGCCGGCGGCGATGCGCTCCGGGTAGTCGACCATGGTGGCGAGCACCATGTAGCCGCCGTAACTGCCTCCGAACACGCCGACGCGGCCGGGATCGAGTTCGGGCTGGCGTTCGATCCAGTCGAGCAGGGCGCCGATGTCGCGCACCGCGTCCTTGCGCTTCTTGCCGTTGTCGAGCTTGAGGAAGGTGCGGCCATAGCCCGAGGAGCCGCGCACGTTCGGCACCAGCACGGCCATGCCCATCTCCGCCACCATGTACTGGATGGTCGGGCTGAAGGTGAGGAAGGCCTGGGCCTCGGGGCCGCCGTGGATCTGGATCACCACCGGCAGCCGGGTGCCGGGCGGCACGTGGGCGGGGCGGTAGAAGAAGGCCGGGATGGAGAGGCCGTCGAAGCTCTCGTAGCGGATCAGCGTCGGCGACACGAAGCGGCTGGCGTCGAGGCCACCCACCTCGCTGCGGGTCCAGGCGGTGAGCGTGCCGGCGGCGATGTCGATCACGAACACGTCGCTCGGCGAAGTGGCGGTGTTGAGCGTCACCGCGATGCGGCCACCATCCGGCGAGAAGCCGAACTGGCCGATCACGCCGACCGGCAGCTCGGGCAGCGGCACGGCGGCATGGTCGGGCAGGCGGCGCAGGTGCAGGCGGCCGATGCCGTCCTCGTTGGTGGCGAAGACGAGGTGGCGGCCGTCGTCGGCGAGGTCGAAGCCGGTCACGTCCCAGGGGATGTCGGCGCTCAGCGCCGTCACCGAGCCGTCCCGCGCGCGGTGGCGCAGGGTCATGAACTCGCTGCCCTCGTCGCTGGTGAAGTAGACCCCGCGGTCGTCGGGCGCGTAGCGGAACAGGCCGAAGGCGGCCGGGCGCTCGCCGGCCACCGGGAACATCCGCAGCCGCCCGCTGGCGAGGTCCAGTTCGCCGGGGCGGCTCTCGTTGATCGAGATGCGGCGCTGCACCAGCAGCCGCTGGCCGTCGCGCGAGAAGTCGGTGGCGAACCAGGTGCCCTCGCGGCGCAGCACGTTGCGCGGCGGGCCGTCGCCGGCGTGGACCCAGAGGTCGCTGTCGACGCCGTTGCGCATGGTGCTGGTGAAGGCGAGCTGGCTGCCGTCGTGCGACCACAGCGGCGCTTCGTTGCGCGAGCGCAGGCCGTCGGTGATGCGGGTGGCCTCGCGGGTGGCGAGGTCGTAGCGGTAGAGCTGCCAGAACTCCGAGCCGCCCTGGTCGCGGCCGAACACGAAGCCGGGCGTGCCCGGCCGGGCCTGCACGGCCATGGCCGGTTCGCGGTGGAAGGTGATCTGCTCGCGCATGCCGAGCGGCTGGGCGATGCGGTGCACCTGGTTGGTTTCGCCGAAGCGGGTGGTGACGAGGATCGCGCCGTCCGGAGTCCAGCCGGCGAAGCTGGCGCCGCGCGTGCTCTGGTAGCGGTTGAGCCGTTCCAGCAGTTCGGGCGGCGGGGCCGGGATGTTCTCGCTGATGCGGTTGCCCACCACCTCGCGTTGCACCGGCGGCGTGGTGGCCGTGGCGGCGGCCAGCGCGGTGGCCGGCAGCAGCAGGGCGAGGGCAAGGGCGAGGCGGGGCAGGGCGGTCGGTCGCATGGCGGCTCGATGTGCAAGAGGTGTGGAGGGTGGCGCGCAGGGTGGTGCCGTGGAAAGCCGTGCAGGGGAGCTGCGGGAGGGCACGAAACGACAACGGAAAGTAGCAGGGCCGGTCGTGGCGTTCGTTAGGGCGCCGCGAACAGGGGTGGCTGGGCCGTGCCGGGATCCTCGAACTGCGCCAGGCCCACGCCCACCAGCCGGTAGCGGGTGCGCGGCGGCAGGTCGACCCGCTCGCGCAGGGCCAGCGCGACCGCGGCCAGCGAGGACGCACTCTCCGGCATCGGCTCCGGGCGCAGGCTGCGGGTCAGGGTCAGGAATTCGGCGGTCTTGAGCTTGAGCAGCACCGCCCGCGGCTTGCGTGGCTCGCGCTGCGACTGCGTCCACACCCGTTCCGCCAGCCGGACGATGGCCGGCCCCAGTTCCTCGAGGTAGTGGTCCTCGGCGAAGGTGTCCTCGGCCGAGAGCGATTGCCGCAGCCGGCTCGGCCGTACCGGCGAATCGTCGATGCCGCGCGCCAGTTCGGCCAGCCGCAGGCCGAAAGCACCGAAGCGATGCACCAGCAGGGGCGTGGGCACCGCCCGCAATTCCCCCACGCGGTGGATCGCAAGCCGTGCGAGCCGTTCGGCCATCACCTCGCCGACGCCGGGCAGGCGCGCCACCGGCAGCGGCGTCAGGAAGGACAGCACCCGTTCCGGGGGCACGACGGTGAGGCCGTCGGGCTTGCGGTGGTCGGAGGCGATCTTGGCGACGAACTTGTTCGGTGCCACCCCGGCCGAGGCGGTGAGCCCCAGTTCCTCGCGGATGCTGGCGCGGATCGCCCGCGCCACTTCCGTGGCATTGGCCAGCCCGGAATGGGCGTGGGTGGCGTCGAGGTAGGCCTCGTCCAGCGAGAGCGGTTCGATGGCCTCGGCGTGGCGTTCGAGGATCGCCCGCACCTGCATCGAGACGGCCTTGTAGCGGGCGAAGTCGGGCGCCACGAACACCGCCCGCGGGCACAGTCGTTCGGCGCGCAGGGCCGGCATGGCGGAGCGTATGCCGAAGGCTCGCGCCTCGTAGCTGGCGGCGCAGACCACCGAGCGCGCGCCCTTCCAGGCCACCACCACCGGCCGGCCGCGCAGCGCCGGGTCGTCGCGCTGCTCGACCGACGCGTAAAAGGCGTCCATGTCGATGTGCACGATCTTGCGCATGGCGGCAGGATAGCCGGGCGTCACGCCGCCGACACGGCGGCGCCGGAAGCTCACCCGATGAACACGAACCGTCTCCGCCTCGCCGCCTTCGGCCTTATGCTCGCCGCCATGCCCGTGCTGGCCGCGCCGCCCTTCCTCGTGATCGCCCACCGCGGCGCCTCCGGCGAGCGCCCCGAGCACACGCTCGAGGCCTACCGCCTCGGCATCGAGCAGGGTGCCGACTTCATCGAGCCCGACCTCGTGCCGACCCGCGACGGCGTGCTGGTGGCCCGCCACGAGAACGCGCTCTCGGTGAGCACCGACGTGGCCGAGCGGCCGGAGTTCGCCGACCGCAAGACCCGCAAGCGCATCGACGGCGCCTGGGTCGAGGACTGGTTCAGCGAGGACTTCACCCTGGCCGAGCTGCGCACCCTGCGCGCCCGCGAGACGCGGCCCGCGACCCGGCCCGGCAGTGCCGCCTTCGACGGGCAGTTCGGCATCCCGACCTTCGCCGAGGTCATCGCGCTGGCGCAGGCGGAGAGCCGGCGCTTGGGCCGGCCGATCGGGGTCTACCCGGAAACCAAGCACCCCACCTTCTTCCTGCACGAGGGACGCCATCTCGATGGCCGTCCGATCGGCCTCGACACCAGCGCGCTGCTGCTGCGCGACCTCGTCGCCGCGGGGTTCACCGATCCGGCGCGGGTGTTCATCCAGAGCTTCGAGCTGGACAACCTCCTGCGGCTGGAACGCGAGCTGATGCCGGCGGCCGGTGTCGACCTGCCGCTCGTGTTCCTGATCGGCGACGTCTCCGGCCAGGGTGCGGGCGGCTACACCGGCTTCGGCCAGCCCTACGACCTGGCCTGGCATGCGGCCCGTGGCGATGATCTCGCGGCCCGCTACGGCGCGCTGGCCGAGGCGGTGCCGGGCTTCGGTGCCGGCACCGGCTACGGCGATCTCGTGCAGCCGGCCGCGCTGGCCGCCCTGCGCCGCGAGATCGACGGCATCGGGCCGTGGATCGCCGCGCTGCTGCAGGCCACGCCGGCCCCCGCGGGGGCGGCCGACCCGCGGCCCCGGCTCGGGCTGGGCATCGCCCCCTGGCTCGCCGAGGCGCGCCGGCTGGGCTTCGCCGTGCATGCCTACACCCTGCGCACCGAGCCGGCCTACCGCTTCCTCGACGCGCAGGGCCGCGAGCAGACGGCCGAGGCCCTGCTCGCCACGCTCATGGCCGCCGGCATCACCGGCGTGTTCGCCGATCAGCCCGGGGCCGCGGTCGCGGTGCGCGAGGCGGCGGCCTCGGGGGAAGCGGGGGCACCGGAGGACTCGAAGGACTCGGGGGCCTCGGCGGACTCGGGAACCTCCGGCGCTTCCGGCGGCAGCGGCAGCAGCCGGTAGATCGCGCGCTCGTGGATCGTCCCGAGCCGCAGCGCCTGCCAGCCGGCTTCCAGCGCGGTGGCAGCGAAGCGTTCTTCCGATTCCGGGCGCATGACGAACACCTGTTCCGTCACCCCCGGCTCGCGTAGGTCGTCGGCCAGCAGGTCGTCGAAATCCGAGTCGGAGATCGGCCGCGCATCCGGGTCACCCTCGAACACCAGCAGCTCGATCGAGGCCCCGGTGTAGAGGTGCAGGCCGTAACGACCCCAATCCGCGACGAAGCCGATCTCCTCCGGCCGCGGCACCCCGAGCCGGGCCAGCTCTTCGGCCCAGAGGCTGGAGACCTTGTGCACCGCCATGCGCTCGCCGATATGGTCGGGCAGGGCGCGGGCGACCTCGGGCTTGTAGGCGGCAAGCCCTTTGATCCCGACCGCGAAGACGACGATGCCGGCCACCAGCCCCTTGCGCAGCGGCCCGAAGTGGGCGTCCTGCAGGGCCCGGCCGATCAGCAGGGCGAAGGGTGCGAACAAGGGCAGCACGTAGAGCGGCAGGCGTGACTGCGCCACCATGAACACCAGCATGGCCACGCCGATCCAGCACAGCAGCAGCCGGGTCTCTGGCTCGGCCTCGCGCCAGCGCAACCCGACGCGGCGCGCCGCCATCAGCGCCCAGGGCCACCAGGGCAGCAGGCCGAGGCCCAGGGTCAGGCCGTAGACGTAGAAGCCGCCCCACCATTCCGGATAGCGGCCGTGGGTGTCGGTGGCGATGCGGGCGACCACCTCGTAGCCGACGAAGTAGGCCAGCAGGCCCTCGTGGCGGGCCACCACGACGACGAACCAGCTGAGTCCGACCAGCGCGAACAGCAGCAGCCCGAGCGGCGGGAACAGGCGCGGTCCGCCCGGTTGCAGCCAGTGGAACAGCAGGATGCCGGCCAGGCCGAGCAGGCCCGGCGGCCCCTTGGTGAGGAAGGCGAGGCCGAAGCCCGCCCACATCAACAGGATGAAGGCCGGCCGCGACTCGAAGCGGGCGATGGCGTAGCCGGCGAAGGCGAGCGTGGTGGTCGCCGCCAGCATGGTGTCGGTGGAGATGATGTGCGCGCCCAGCAGCGGTATCGGCAGGGTGGCGTAGACCAGCGCGGGCAACCATGGCCGGCGCGGCGCGAAGTGGCGGCCGATGCGCAGCAGCAGGGCGACCACGACGAGGAAGGCCAGCGCGTTCGGCAGCCGTGCGGCCCATTCGTTCCAGCCAAAGGCGGCCACACTGCCGGCGATCGCCCAGTAGGTCACCGGCGGCTTGGTGAAGTGCAGGGTCTCCGGGTGCCGGTACAGGCTGATGAAGTCGCCGGTGGAGAGCATCTGCAGGGCGACGTTGGAGAAGCGGCCTTCGGTCGGATCCCACAGCGAGCGCGTGCCTTGGAAGGCGAACACCAGCACCAGCGCGAGCAGGAAGACGAAGCGGTGGGGATGCGAGCGCAGGTAGGACACGGGCCGGAGTTCCGCGCGGACTAAGGGGCGTCCAGTGTGCCAGCAGGGCATGTCGATTGCGAAAACGGAAACGCCGCGCACGGGGGCGCGGCGTTCCGGTACGGCGGGGGTCGGGCGGTCAGAAGCGGATGCCGGCCTGCAGGCTCAGCACCCACGGGTCGACGTTGGCGGTGCCGATGTTGGCCCCGGCCAGCGTGACCTCCGAGTCGAAGTCGATGTAGCGGGCCTCGCCACGGAGGAACCACTGCTCGTTGATGCGGAAATCGGCACCCAGCGTGGCGGTGAAGCCGTTGGAGTCGTCGATGGCCACCGGTGCCCCGGCCAGGGCATTGATGCCCCGGACGCTGGACAATGTGGTCCAGTTGTAGCCGAGGCCGACGAAGGGGCTGAAGGCCTCGCCGGCACCCAGGAAGTGCCAGTGGGCGCCGAGGCTGATCGGACGGTGCTCGAGGCTGACGACCCGCCCGAGGCCGGCCAGCGTCACCTCGTGCGCGAAACGCTCGGCGCCCACGTCGAAGGCCAGTTCCCAGCGGTCATCGAACAGGAAGGACGCACCGAGCACCACCGCGGTGTCCGAATCGATCGAGGCGTTGGCGCCGGCGACCGTGCCGTTGTCCGACTTCGGGTTGACGTTGGCGAAACCACCGCGGACGGTGAGCTGCTGGGCGGAGAGGCTGCCGGCGGCGAGCGCCGAGGCGATGGCGAACGTGGCGAGGGCGAGGGACGAGCGCATGGGGGAGTCCTTTGGGCAGTGGGGGGAGGGTGCCGGTGCGTCGCGCCGTGGCGGCGGCAGCGCACGGGCACCTTGGCCATGCCGCGGTGCAGCAGGCGACAAGGGTTTGTCCCCGTGGCGAAAAGGCGGCGTGCAAGCTCCGTGAACCGCCGTCCGCCCTTCCCGCATCGCGGCCGCCGCGGAGCGGGGATGGCGTGGCGGACGCGGCGGGGCGACAATGCACGCCTGTTTCACGTCCCGCGGAGGGGACATGGCCGAGATCCGCGAAGCCAGGGTGCCCGACCTTGGCGGCAGCAGCGACGTCCCCGTCATCGAACTGCTCGTCGCCGTTGGCGACCGGGTGAAGAAGGACCAGGGCCTCGTCACGCTGGAAAGCGACAAGGCCACGATGGAAGTGCCCGCGCCCTTCGCCGGCGTCGTCCGCGAGATCCGCGTGAAGCTCGGCGACGCCCTGAGCGAGGGCCACGTGGTCGCGCTGATCGAGGCCGATGAGGCCGCAGCGGCCACGGCCGCCCCCGCCAAGGCCGCTCCGGCCGCGGCCGCTCCCGCCAAGGCCGCCCCCGCAGCACCAACGCCTGCCGCCGCGCCCGCGGCCGCCGCCCCCTCCACGCCGACGCCCGCGGCGCCGGCCGAGCGCGCGCCGCCGCCGGCCGTCGCGCCATCGCCGGCTCCCGCGCTCGCCCACACGCCCGGCGTCGACCCGGAGGCCCTGCCGCCGAGCAGCCCGCCGATCGCCTTCACCGCCGAATCGCTGCTGCCGCAGAAGGTGCCGTACGCCTCGCCGGCGGTGCGGGTGTTCGCCCGCGAGCTGGGCGTCGACCTCTCGCAGGTGCAGGGCAGCGGCCGCGGTGGCCGCATCGGCAGGGAGGACGTGCAGGCCTTCGTCAAGAAGGCGATGGCGGAGGGCGTCCCCGCGGCCGCGCCGGCTGCGGGCGGCGCTGGCGGCCTGAGTCTGATCCCCTGGCCGAAGGTCGATTTCGCCAAGTTCGGCCCGGTCGAGACGCAGCCGCTCTCGCGCATCCAGAAGCTTTCCGGCCAGAACCTCGCCCGCAACTGGGCGATGATCCCGCACGTCACCCAGTTCGACGAGGCCGACATCACCGAGATGGAGGCCTTCCGCAAACAGCTTGGCGAGGAGAACAAGGAGACCAAGGTCACGCCGCTGGTGTTCCTGATCAAGGCCGCCGTGGCGGCGCTCAAGGCCTTCCCGAAGTTCAACGCCTCGCTCGACGGCGACACGCTGGTGCTGAAGCGCTACTTCCACATCGGCATCGCCGTGGACACGCCGGACGGCCTCGTGGTGCCGGTGATCCGCGACTGCGACCGGAAGGGCCTGCTGGACCTCGCCCGCGAGCTCGGCGAGATCAGCAGGAAGGCGCGCGAGAAGAAGCTTTCACCCGCCGACATGCAGGGCGGCGGCTTCTCGATCAGCTCGCTCGGCGGCATCGGCGGCACCGCGTTCACGCCGATCATCAACGCGCCGGAAGTCGCGATTCTCGGCGTGTCCCGCAGCGCCACGAAGCCGGTGTGGAACGGCAGCGACTTCGCGCCGCGGCTGATGCTGCCGCTGTCCTTGAGCTATGACCACCGCGTGATCGACGGCGCCGACGCCGCGCGCTTCACCAGCTTCCTCGCCAAGTCGCTGGGCGACCTGCGCAGGCTGCTGCTGTGAGCGAGATCCAGGCGTCGGAGCGCCGTGCCGTGGCGGCCCGCCTCGACATCCGTCCGGCCGTCGATGCCGACATCGCCGCCATCGTCGCGCTGTCGAGCCGCACCTACGGCCGCACGGGCACCTACCTGCCGGCCATGGTCCGCGGCCAGCTCGCCCAGTTCCCCGATGGCCAGTTCGTCGCGGTGCTGGACGGCGAGATCGTCGGCTACTGCGCCACCTTCCGCATCGACGAAGCCACGGCGATGGCGCCGCACAGTTGGCGCGAGATCACCGGCGGCGGCTATGCGGCGCGGCACGACAGCCTTGGCGACTGGCTGTACGGTATGGAGGTCTGCGTCGATCCGATGCATCGCGGCCTGCGCATCGGCCGCCGCCTCTACGACCAGCGCAAGAAGTTGTGCCAGTCGCTGGGCCTGAAGGGCATTGTCTTTGCTGGCCGGATGCCGCTGCTGTCGCGACGTATCCGCGCGCTGGGGTCGCCGCAGGCCTACCTCGACGCGGTGCTGGCCGGCACGCTGCGCGACCCGACGCTGGGCTTCCAGATGCGCAACGGTTTCGAGCCGGTGCGGCTGCTGCCCGACTACCTGCCGAGCGACACGGACTCGCTCGGCAACGCCGTGCTGTTGCGCTGGCGCAATCCGAAGGTGTCCGACCATCCGGTGATCCGCGCCGCGCAGAAACGCGGCTGGCCCGACGCGGTGCGCGTGGCGACGGTGCAGTACCAGCAGCGCCGCATCGCCAGCTTCGAGGAGTTCGCCACGCAGGTGGAGTATTTCGTCGACATCGCCGCCGACTACCGTTCCGACTTCGTGCTGTTCCCCGAGCTGTTCACGCTGCAGCTGCTGTCGATCGAGAACCAGAAACTCTCGCCGGAAGCCTCGATCCGTACGCTCACGCGCTACACCGACGACTTCCGCGCGTTGCTCGTGCAGCTCGCCGTGCGCCACAACATCAACATCATCGGCGGCTCGCACCCGACGCTGGTGGCCGACGGCGACATCCACAACATTTGCTACATCGCGCTGCGCGACGGCTCCCTGCACGAGCAGGAGAAGATCCATATCACGCCGAACGAGCGGCGATGGTGGAAGATCGCTGGTGGCGACACGGCGCACGCGATCAATACCGACTGCGGTCCGGTCGGCGTGATGATCTGCTACGACAGCGAGTTCCCCGAGCTGGCGCGCCACCTTGTCGACCAGGGCGCGATGATCCTGTTCGTGCCGTACTGCACCGACGTGCGCCAGGGCCATCTGCGCGTGCGCTATTCGTGCCTGGCGCGCGCCATCGAGAATCAGTGCTACGTGGTGACGTCGGGCAACGTCGGCAACCTGCCGGGCGTCAACAACTTCGACATCCAGTACGCGCAGAGCGGGATCTTCACGCCCTGCGATTTCCCCTTCGCGCCCGACGGCATCGCCGCCGACACGACGCCGAACACAGAAGCCGTGGCCTTCGCGGACCTGCGCCTCGACGATCTCGTCGCGGCGCGGCAGTCCGGCACGGTGCTCAACCTGCGCGATCGCCGCCATGACCTCTACACGCTGCACTGGCGCGATGCGAAGCGCGCGAACAGCCCGCTACTGCGGAAACCCGAAGGCCACTGAACATGCCGACCATTGACGTCAAGGTTCCCGACATCGGCGGCAGCGCCGGCATCCCCGTCATCGAGCTGCTGGTGAAGCCCGGCGACACGGTCGGCAAGGACCAGGGCCTGGTCACGCTGGAAAGCGACAAGGCGACGATGGAAGTGCCGTCGCCAGCCGCCGGCGTCATCACCGCGCTCCGGGTCAAGCTCGGCGACGAGGTCTCCGAAGGCGACGTGATCGCGACGCTCGAAGTCGCCGAGGCCGCCGCCAGCGACGGCAAGGCCGCCGACCATCGCTGCCAGCTGGTCGTCATCGGCGCCGGCCCCGGCGGCTACACCGCCGCCTTCCGTGCCGCCGACCTCGGCCTCGACGTGGTGCTGATCGAGCGCTACCCGACGCTCGGCGGTGTCTGCTTGAACGTCGGCTGCATCCCCTCGAAGGCGCTGCTGCACACCGCCGCCATCCTCCAGGAGGCGAAGCACATGGACGCGGTGGGCGTGAGCTTTGGCGCGCCCAGCATCGACGTCGACCGGCTGCGCGGCCACAAGCAGAAGGTGATCGGCACGCTCACCAAGGGCTTGGCCGGCATGGCCAAGCAGCGCAAGGTGCGCGTGCTGCAGGGCACGGCCACCTTCGCCTCGCCGAACGAGCTCGACATCGCCAGCGCCGAGGGCAGGCTGCGCCTCGCCTTCGAGCAGGCCATCATCGCGGCCGGCTCGCAGCCGGTGAAGCTGCCGGGCTTCCCCTGGGGCGATCCGCGGGTGATGGACTCGACCGACGCGCTGGAATTGCCCGACATCCCGAAGACGCTGCTGGTGGTCGGCGGCGGCATCATCGGTCTGGAGATGGCCTGCGTGTACGCCGGCCTCGGCAGCGCCGTCACCGTGGTGGAACTGGGCCCGCAGCTGATGCCCGGCACCGACCTCGATCTGGTCAAGCCACTGGCCGATCTGCTCAAGAGCCGCGGCGTCGTCGTGCACCTCGACACCCGGGTCTCGGAAGTCCTCGCCAAGCCCGACGGCCTGCACGCCCGCTTCGAGGGCGGCGGCCTCGAGGGCGGCAAGGCCCCGGCCGGCGCGGTGTTCGACCGCGTGCTGGTCTCGGTGGGCCGCAGCCCGAATGGGGGCAAGCTCGCCGCGGAGAAGGCCGGCGTGCAGGTGAGCGAGCGCGGCTTCATCCCGGTCGACCGGCAGATGCGCACCAATGTGCGGCACATCTTCGCCATCGGCGATCTGGTCGGCCAGCCGATGCTCGCCCACAAGGCCACGCACGAGGGCAAGCTGGCGGCGGAAGTCGCCGCCGGCCAGGGCAAGGCCGGTAAAGGCCCCGAGTGGGTCGCGCGGGTGATTCCGTCGGTGGCCTACACCGATCCGGAAGTGGCCTGGGTGGGCGTCACCGAGACCGAAGCGAAGGCCAAGGGCCTCGCGATCGAGGTTGGCAGGTTCCCGTGGGCGGCCTCCGGCCGCGCCATCGGCAACGGCCGCACCGAGGGTTTCACCAAGCTCATCCTCGATGCCGACACGCACCGCGTCCTCGGCGGCGGGATTGTCGGTACGAACGCGGGGGATCTCATCGGCGAGGTGGCGCTGGCGATCGAGATGGGTGCGGAAGCGGGCGACATCGGCCACACCATCCATCCGCACCCGACCCTGATCGAAACCGTGGCGATGGCGGCGGAAGTGGCCGAGGGCACCATCACCGACCTCTACCTGCCGAAGCGACCGAAGCCGGGCGGCAGCTGAGGCCCGCCACGCCCGCCGCGCCCGTGCCCCCGGCCCCCTCGACGCCGTCCCTGCTCCTGATTGGCTTGAGCGGCCAGATCGGCGATGCCCTCGACACCACCGCCCTGCCGGCCCCGGCGCTCGCCCTGAGTCGGCAGCCGGCACCCTCGGCGCGACCCGGCATCGTCTGGCAGGCCGGCGACCTCGCCGGCTTCCGGGCCGACCGGCCTTTTGCGGCCGTGCTCTCGCTGGGGCCGCTCGACCGGCTGGCCGAGGCCTTCGACGCCGGCCGGCTGCGCGCCGGGCACGTGGTCGCCTTCGGTTCGACCAGCCGCTGGGCCAAGGCCGCGTCCCCCGATCCGGCCGAGCGCGCCCTTGCCCAGCGCCTCGCCGCGGCCGAGGACCGGCTCGCCGCCGTGCAGGCCCGCGCGGGTGGGGCATTGACGCTGTTGCGGCCGACCCTGGTCTGGGGTGCTGGCCGTGATGCCACCTTGAGCCGCGTGGTCGGCTGGGCGCGGCGCTGGCCCCTGCTGCCGCTGCCGCTCGGGGCGCCGGGCCGGCGCCAGCCGGTGCACGTGGCCGACCTCGCCGCGGTCGCCCTGCGGGCCTTGGCCCTCGGACGCGAGGCCGGGGGCGGCTTCGACCTCCCGGGCGGCGAGGCCCTGCCCTTCGGCGTAATGCTGGCCCGCAGCGTGGCCGTGGCCGCCCCCGGTTGCCGCCTCCTGCCCCTGCCGTGGCGGCCGCTCGCCGCCTGGGGCCGCCGGCGCGGGGCGGGGGCCCTCGCCCGGTTGGGCGAGGACCTGCTGTTCGACGCCGGCCCGGCGCAGGCCGTGCTGGGCTGGGCGCCGCGCGGGTTCCAGCCGGTGGCGGCCGATTTCACGCCCCGGGCCTGACGCGGCGCAGCACGCACCGCCATACGCCGGAGCATTGCCTTCCTTCGTAACACACTCTTAAGATGGCCTTGACCCCGGTTTTCGAGCTTTTCCTCTAAAGCCGGGGTTGGTCCGCAACCTGTCTTCCGCCGCCCCACCGGGTCGGTGGTTCCACTGTCCTTACGTCCCCGTACCGAGGAAGCACCGATGACGTCCATCCAATCCCTGCGCGGTGGCATCGCGCTCGCTCCGCTGGCGGCGGCCGTCGGCCTTGCCCTGCTGGCGCCCAAGGCCGAAGCCTTCGAGTTCAGCCGTGGCGACTTCAGCGGCAGCATCGACACCACCATCTCCTACGGCTACTCCTGGCGCACGGAAGAGCGGGACCCCAACCTCATCGGCAAGGCGCAGTTCAACCCGCTCATCTGCGCCCAGAACCAGGCCGTGCCCGGCGTGCCGATCCCGCCACCTTCGCTGGCCAACCCCTTCCCGGCCTGCGCCGCCGGCTTCCCCGGCTCGGCCGCCCAGGTCGCCGCCCCCGGCCGCTTCTCGAGCAACCGCGACGACGGCAACCTGAAGTACGACAAGGGCGATGCCATCGCCAACACCTTCAAGATCACCACCGAGATGAAGCTGGACTGGCGCGACTGGGGTGCCTTCGCCCGCGCCACCTACTTCTACGACTTCGAGAACGCCGAGCGCGCCGACCTCTCGCAGGAGGCGCGTGATCGCATCGGCGAGCGCTTCCGCATGCTCGACGCCTTCGTCTTCCGCGATTTCAACATCGGCGAGCAGAGCGGCACCGTGCGCCTCGGCCGCCAGGTCGTCAGCTGGGGCGAGAGCACCTTCATCACCAACGGCATCAACGTCGTCAACCCGGTCGACCTCTCGGCCCTGCGCGTGGCCGGCGCCGAGCTGCGCGAGGCCTTCCTGCCGGTCGATTCGCTCTGGGGCACCTTCAACCTCACCGAGAACGTCGCCGTCGAAGCCTTCTACCTCTTCGAGTTCGAGGAGATCGAGATCGACGCCGCCGGCACCTACTTCAGCGCCAACGACTTCGGCACGCCGGGCGGCACCTACGTGATGCTGGGCTTCGGCACGCTGCCGCAGCCGGTCAACAACCCCGAGCGCTTCTTCGCCACCTGCTTCGGCGGCCCGGCCGGCTTCGCCAACACCGACCTCAACTTCACCGGCCTGCCGCCGGGTGTCACCAATGCCGCCATCGCCAGCATCGGCTGCGGCGGCGCGGTGGCCCGCCTGCCGAACCGCAACGCCCGCGACGACGGCCAGTACGGTGCCGCACTGCGCTGGTTCGCGGCAGGCCTGGGCGAGACCGAGTTCGGCTTCTACTTCATCAACTACCACAGCCGCCTGCCCTTGCTCTCGGGTCGCGCCGTCACCGGCCCGGCCGCCAACACCGGTCGTTTCTTCGTCGAGTACCCGGAGGACATCCAGCTCTACGGCCTGTCCTGGAACACCACGCTGTTCGGCGAGATCGCCTGGCAGGGCGAGTGGAGCTACCGCCCGAACGCGCCGTTCCAGGTCGACGACGTGGAGCTGCTGTTCGCCGCCCTGACCCCGCTCAACGCGCTGATCCCGGTGCCCGGCCTGCGCTTCAACAGCCAGCTCGGCGTCGCCTCCTTCGGCCAGGAGATCCGCGGCTGGCGCGAACACGAGATGAGCCAGATGCAGATGACCTTCACCAAGGCATTCAGCCAGGCCTTGGGTGCCGACCAGGTCATCACGCTCGCCGAGATCGGCTGGACCCATGTCGACCTGCCGAGCCAGGCCGTGCTGCGCTACGAGGGCGATGGCACCGACACCAGCGGCGGCTGCTCGGTCCGCGACCTGGTCGCCGCACCGATCGGCAGTGTCGCCAGCCCGGCTTTCTTTGGCTGCGCCCGCAACCCGCAGACCCTCACCGGCGGCTTCCCGACCGATTTCTCCTGGGGCTACCGGCTGGCGGTCCGCGCCGACTACAACAGCTTCCTCGGCACGGCCTTCACCTTCTCTCCGCGCCTCGCCTTCAACCATGACGTCGACGGCATCACCCCCGGCCCGGGCGGCAACTTCCTCGAAGGCCGCAGGTCGCTGACCCTCGGCGCCGAGTTCAACTACCTCAACCGTTGGATCTTCGACCTCGCTTGGACCTCGTTCTCGGGCGGCGAACCCTTCAACCAGATCGCCGACCGCGA
>JAGXSL010000202.1 GCA_018333835.1 Lysobacteraceae bacterium | reverse complement strand
CGGCGAGCCGCACGGCTGGGGGCGGCGGCGGCCGCCGCGCTCGCCAAGGCACGGGCGCGAACGGCCGCGGACCCTTCGTGAACCTGCCGCCCTGGCGTCGCATCGGCGGCCGCGAAGGGCTGCGCCTGCTCGCCCTGCTACCCGGCACGGCCGCGACCGTGCTGCTCGCGGCCGACGCGCCATGGCCGCTGCGGCTCGGCCTGGCGCTCGGCCTCGCGGTGCTGGTGGAAGCGGCCCTGCAGATCCTGCGCAGCCGGCACCCGGGGGCACCGGGCCGGCACGAGGACATCCTCGCGGCGCTGCCGATCGCCCTGCTGGTGGCGCTCCTGCTGCCCATCGACACTCCCCTCTGGGGGCTGGCCGCCGGGGTCTGCGCGGCCCTGCTGCTCGGCCGCCACGCCCACGGCGGCAGCGGCCAGTCGCCCTTCCACCCGGCGGCGCTGGGGGTCGCCGTGGCGCTGGCGCTCGCCCCGCCCACCGCCACGCCGGCCGCGGTCGAACCGCTGCTGGCCCTGGCCTGGGCGGCGGGCGGGCTGGTGCTGCTGCGGCTGGGGATCGTGCCCGCGGCGGTGCCGGTGGCCGTGCTCGCCGGCGCCCTGCTGCCCGGCCTTGCGGCATGGCCGGGGTCCGGCGGCGACGCGATGGCCCTGCTCCAGCCGCTCGCCGACCCGACCCTGATGCTGCTGGCCTTCTTCCTCGCCGGCGATCCGGCCAGCGGCTGCCACGGCCGGGCCGGACGCTGGCTGTTCGGGGCCGGCGTCGGCCTGCTCGCCATGCTGCTGCCGGCCGGTGCCGGCACGCCGGCGGCGGCGGTGGCGGCGCTGCTGCTGATGAACGCCGCCGCGCCGCTGCTCGACCACGCCTTGCGCCGCGGGCCGGCCACCCCCACGCCGCCGCCATGAAACCCGCCGACCGCCACGCCTTCTTCCAGCGCCTGCGCGAGCTGAACCCCACGCCGCGCACCGAACTCGAATACCGCACGCCGTTCGAGCTGCTGGTGGCGGTGCTGCTCTCGGCGCAGGCCACCGATGTCGGTGTCAACAAGGCCACGCGCCGGCTGTTCCCGGTGGCGAACACCCCGGCCGCCCTGCTCGCCCTCGGCGAGGAGGGCCTGAAGGCCCACATCAACACCCTCGGCCTCTACAACGCCAAGGCGGCGCACCTGATGGCAACCTGCCGGATCCTCCTCGAACAGCACGGCGGCGAGGTACCGCGCGACCGCGCCGCGCTCGAGGCCCTGCCCGGGGTGGGGCGCAAGACCGCCAACGTGGTGCTGAACACCGCCTTCGGCGAGCCCACCATCGCCGTCGACACCCACATCTTCCGGGTCTCGAACCGCACCGGACTCGCCCCCGGCAAGACCGTCGACGCGGTCGAACGGAAGCTGCTCAAGGCCGTCCCCGCCGAATTCCGCCAGCACGCCCACCACTGGCTGATCCTGCACGGCCGCTACACCTGCAAGGCGCGCAAGCCGCTGTGCGGCGCCTGCCCGGTGCGCGACCTCTGCCGCTTCAAGGAGAAGACCGCCGCGACGGCCTGAGCGTCCCGCGCGGGAGCGGCGCTTCAGTCGGCCGGGAGGCCGTGGTCCTGCAACCAGCCGGGCACGCCCTCGGCCAGCATGGGCGCGCCGTAGTGGTAGCCCTGCACCACGTCGCAGCCGAGCTGGGCGAGCTTGATGACCTGGGCGCGCGACTCCACGCCCTCGGCCACCACCGTGAGGCCGAAGCCGTGGGCCAGGGCGATCACCGCGCGGACGATGGCGGCATCGCCGGGGTCGGCGACGATGTGGCGCACGAACATCTGGTCGATCTTCAGCACGTCGACCGGCAGCCGCTTGAGTTGCGAGAGGTTGGAGTAGCCGGTGCCGAAGTCGTCGAGCGCCAGCACCACGCCGAGCGCGCGCAACTGGGCCATCAGGTCGATGGCGCGGTCCGGGTCGCCCATCGCCGTGCTCTCGGTGATCTCCAGCTCCAGCGAACCGGGCGGCACCGCGACCCCGGCCAGGGCCTCGCGCACGGTGGCCACCAGCCCCGGGTCCTCGAATTGCCGCGGCGAGAGGTTGACCGAGACCCGCAGCGGCGCGAGTCCCTCGGCGTGCCAGGCGGCGAGCTGGCGCAGGGCCTCGCGCAGCACCCAGCTGCCGATCGGCAGGATCAGGCCGCTCTCCTCGGCGAGCGGGATGAACTCGACCGGCGGCACCTGCCCGAGCTCGGCGTGGTGCCAGCGCAGCAGCGCCTCGAAACCGAGCGGGCGCTCGTCGCCCAGCGCCAGCTGCGGCTGGTAGGCGAGGCTCAGCTCGCGGCGCTCCAGGGCCTGCCGGAGGTCCTGCAGCAGGCGCACGCGGCGACCGCGCACCGCGCTGTTCTCGGGCGAGTAGAAGGCGAGCGTGCCGCCGGGGGCGCTGTCCGGTTCGGCCGCCTCGGCGTGGTCGAGCAGGCGTTCGAGGCTGTCGCCCTCGCGCGAGCGCAGGGCGACGCCGACCGAGGCATCGAAGAACAGCCGCTGCCCGCCGGCATCGAGCGGCTGCGAGAGCGGGGCCAGCAATTCGCGCAGCAGGGCGTGGAAACGCTCCTCGTCGCCGTCCATCGGCAGTGCGAGGGCGAAACGGTGCTCGCCGGAGCGCGCCAGCATGGCGCGGGCGCCGAAGCGCGAACGCACGCTCTCCAGCAGGCGGTTGGCGGCCTCGCGCAGCACCTCATCGGCCAGCGCCTGCCCGAGCGACTGCCGCACCTGCGGCCACAGGCCGAGGGCCAGGCTGGCCACCGCGAGGCCGCCGCCGAGGGCCGCCTCCTCGCCGACCCGTTCGAGGAAATACACGCGGTTCGGCAGGCCGGTCACCGAATCGAACTGGCGCAGCCGACGCGCCTCGGCCTCCAGCCGCCGACGCTGCTCGTCGCGGCGGGCGAAGCGCCGCAACTGCGCCTGCACCAGCGAGAGCAGCTCGGTCGGTCGGAACGGCTTGGTCAGGTAGTCGTCGGCACCGAGGTCCATGCCGCGGCGCACCGACTCGCGCTCGTCGAGTCCGGTGAGGAACACGAAGGGCAGGTCGGCGGTGGCCGGGTCGGCGCGCAGGGCGGCGAGCAGGGCGCGGCCATCGCCCTCCGGCATCAGCACGTCGGAGATGACGAGGGTGGGACGCTCGGCGCGGGCGATGGCCAGCGCGGCGACGCCGTTGCTGGCCGCCAGCACCCGGTAGCCGGCCGAGCGCAGGGTGGCCTGCAGCACGGCACGGATGCTGGCGTCGTCCTCGGCGACGAGGACGGTGGTGGCGTTCGGGCTGTGCTCCATGCCGCTCCCCGCGGGGGTCCGCGGCCCGCACTATAGCCCGAGCCTTCAGAACACGTACTGGGCCCGCACCGCCAGTTGCCGTGGCGCGTCGCCGCTGGCCTCGTCCCGCCCTTCGGTCAGGTTGAGCATGAAGCGCAGGTCCTCGCTGGCGTACCAGTTGAGGCCGAGCACCCAGCGCCGCAGGGCGAAGCCGTGGAGGTCGCGGCGGTGCATCCGCTCGCCGCGAGCGACCAGCTCCCAGAGCCCACCCCGGCCGACTTCGAGCGGGGCGGCGAACACGCCCTCGCCGAGCTCGTAGCCGCGCACCCCGCCGAACAGCCAGCCGGCCTCCAGGTAGGCACCGGCGATGCGGGCCTCGCCGACCGGGCCGGCCACGGTGGTGCGGGTCCACTCGCCCTGCCAGTGCAGGCTGCCGCGCCGTCCGGCGAGTTCGACGCCGCCGCTGCGCTGCGAGAAATCGCGGTCGGGAGCAGCCTCGAACAGCAGGGCCTCCGGGCCGCGCCGCCCGCCGTAGGCCGGCTGGATGGCGAAGGCCGGCGTGTCGCGGCCGCCCTGCTCGTGGCTCCACCAGGCACCGAGGTGCAGCAGGTCGCGATCGTCGAAATACGGGGCCCAGGTGGCACGGACGCTGCCGCCCCAGCCTTCGTTGCGCGGCGTGTTGTCCTCGCGCAGCTTGAAGAGCGCCAGCCCGAGCGAACCGGCACCGTGCGCGTGCAGCAAGCCGACACCCTGCTGCCACTGGCGATCGGCGAACAGGCCCGCCGCCGAATTGAAGCTGCGCTCCATCAGCGCCGCGTCGTTGGAGCTGGTCAGCTCCTCCATCGAGCGGAAGGGCTTGAACTGGCCGATCGTCAGCATGCTGTCGCCGAAGGCGCGCTGCAGGTAAACATCGCGCAGGTCGGTGTGGCGGCCGGAGAGCTCGGCCTGCACGCGGTAGCCCCAGCCGGCGGCCTCGCCCTCGACCTGGACGCGAACGCGGCGGAACTCGCTGCCGCCGGTGGCGGGCCGGAGGTCGCGGTCGAAGGCGTAGGCCTCGTAGTGGATCCGCCCGCCGATGCCGAAGGCCGCGGGCGAGGAGCCGGCCACCTCGATGTCGAGGCCCGGGCCGGCGGCGACCGCAGGCATTTCCGGCCGGGTGGCTTCCGAGCCGACCGGAGCGGCCCTCGACTGCGCCTCCAGCGCGGCGATCCGGGCCTGCAGGGCCTCGACCTGGGCGCGCAGCTCGGCGAGCGCGGCATCGCGTGGATCGGCGGCCGGAGCAGGGTCGGCGGCCAGGGCAGGACTGGCGGCCAGGGCCAGCAGCAGGGTGGTGATGAGCGGGCGGGAGCGGGGGATCGTGCGTGGCGGCATCGGGGCTCCGGGGCGACAGGTCGGTGGGATCACGGCCCAAGGGGCGCATCACGCGGGTCGGCGGGCGATCATAGCGCCCCTCGCCGCCCGCCCTTGCCGAGCGGCCGGCGAAGGCCAAGTCATGGAATCGTCATTGACCTGACACATAATCGCCTGCCCTTTCCGTGGCCGTCCACACGCCTCCGGCGCCCCCCGTGCATCCCCGAGCCACCCTGAAAACCGCGTTGGTGATCCTGCTGGCCCTGGCCGGCGGCGGCTTGGCCGCGCGCGACCTCGTCGGCGCGGGCGCTTCCTTCGTGTTCCCGGTGCTCTCGCAGTGGTCGGCCGAGTACGCCGCGCTCGGCAAAGGGCGGATCAACTACCAGTCGATCGGCTCCGGCGGTGGCATCGCCCAGGCCAAGGCGGGCACCGTCGATTTCGGTTCCACCGACGCACCACTCGACAGTGCCACCCTCGCCCGCCACGGCCTCGCGCAGTTCCCCTCGGTGATCGGCGGCGTGGTGCCGGTGGTGCACCTCGATGGCATCGAGGCCGGTCGCCTGCGCCTGACCGGGCCGCTGCTGGCCGACATCTACCTCGGCCGCATCACCCGCTGGAACGACCCGGCCATCGCCGCCGTCAACCCCGGCCTCACCCTGCCCGACCGCGGCATCCGCGTGGTCTACCGCTCCGACGGTTCGGGCACCACCTTCAACTTCGTGCACTACCTGGGCCAGATCAGCCCGGCCTGGGCCGGGACGGTCGGCCCGGCCGCCACCTCGATCCGCTGGCCGATCGGCGTCGGCGGCCGCGGCAACGAGGGTGTCGCCGCCTACGTCAAGCAGCTCGAGGGGGCGATTGGCTACGTCGAGCTCAGCTATGCCCTGAGCAACCGCCTGACCCACGCCGCCCTGCGCAATGCCGCCGGCCACTGGGTGCAACCCGGGGTGGCGAGTTTCCGTGCCGCCGCCGCCAGCGCCGACTGGGCCGCCGCGCCGGACTTCGACCTGCTGATCACCAACGCGCCCGGCGCGGACGCCTGGCCGATCGCCGCCACCAACTTCATCCTGCTGCCGACCGCGGCACGCGACCCGGCCGCCACCGCCGCCGTGCTGCGCTTTTTCGACTGGATCTACGCCCACGGCGATGCCCCGGCCGAACGCTTGGGCTTCGTGCCCCTGCCCGATCCGCTGGTGGAACGCATCCGCGCCTACTGGGACGGCCGCTTCCCGCGTTGAATCCGCCCTGCCACGCCCTCATCCCGCCCGGAGACCCCGATGAACGCCACGCTGCTGCGCACCACCCTCGTCCTCGGCACCGCCGGCCTGCTGGCCGCCTGCGGCCCGCGCCCCGCCGAAGCCCCGCAGGACGCGGCCGCCCCGCCGCCGCCCACCGCCGGCGTCGACGTCACCGGCGCCGGCGCCTCCTTCGTGTTCCCGCTGCTCTCGCAGTGGGCGGGCGAATACGCCCAGGCCACCGGCAACCGCGTCAACTACCAGTCGATCGGCTCCGGCGGCGGCATCGCCCAGGCCAAGGCCGGCACCATCCACTTCGGCTCCACCGACGCCCCGCTCACCCCCGAGGTGCTGGAAGGTGCGCGGCTCGGCCAGTTCCCCTCGGTGATCGGCGGCGTGGTGCCGGTGGTCAACATCGCCGGCATCGAACCGAACCAGCTGCGCCTGACCGGCCCGCTGCTGGCCGACATCTACCTCGGCCGCATCACCCGCTGGAACGACCCGGCGATCGTCGCCATCAATCCCGGCCTGGCCCTGCCGGAGACCACGATCAAGGCCGTGTACCGCTCCGACGGTTCGGGCACCACCTTCAACTTCGTGCACTACCTGGGCCAGGTCAGCCCGGCCT
This sequence comes from Lysobacteraceae bacterium, assembly GCA_018333835.1. Taxonomy (GTDB): domain Bacteria; phylum Pseudomonadota; class Gammaproteobacteria; order Xanthomonadales; family Xanthomonadaceae; genus Silanimonas. Next base: position 9,035 of record JAGXSL010000202.1, on the reverse strand, counting down.
GGGCCGAGACGGTCGGTCCGGCCGCGACCTCGGTGCGCTGGCCGACCGGCGTCGGCGGCCGCGGCAACGAGGGTGTGGCCGCCTACACCGAGCAGCTCACCGGCTCGATCGGCTACGTCGAGCTCAGCTACGCCCTGCAGAACGACCTGACCACGGTCAGCCTGCAGAACGCCGCCGGCAACTGGGTCACCCCGAGCATCGCCAGCTTCCAGGCCGCCGCCGCCAGCGCCGACTGGGCCAATGCCGAGGATTTCCACCTGCTGATCACCAACGCGCCTGGTGCCGATGCCTGGCCGATCGCCGCCACCAACTTCATCCTCGTGAGCAAGGCCCCGAGCGACCCGGTCCGCGCCCGCGCCGCGCTCGACTTCTTCCGCTGGGGCTACGCCCACGGCGACGCCCGCGCCGAGGAACTGGGCTACGTGCCGCTGCCCGAGGACGTGGTGGCCCTGGTCAAGGCCTACTGGGAAGCGAACTTCACCTTCTGATCCTTCCCGCCCCGGCGCGCTCGGGCGCGCCGGGGTGTTTCCCTGACCTCTCAACCGGATCCCCCGATGGCAGTTCCTGCCAACCATCTCGACCATCTCGACCGTCTCGCGCGTGGCGACGCCCGCGCCGACCGCCTGTTCCGCTGGAGCGTGGCCGCCGCCGGCTTCTTCGTGCTGGCCGGCCTGCTCGGCGCCGCCCTGACCATGGCCTGGGGCGGCCGCGAGGCCTTCGCCACCTTCGGCCTCGACTTCCTCACCTCCGACCACTGGGACCCGGGCAACCTGGTCTTCGGCGGCCTGGCGCCCATCGTGGGCACCCTCATCACCGCCGGCATCGCCCTGCTCATCGCCGTGCCGATCAGCTTCGGCATCGCCGTGTTCCTGACCGAGGTGGCGCCGCCCTGGCTGCGCAACCCGATCGGCACCGCCATCGAGCTGCTGGCCGGCATCCCCTCGATCATCTACGGCATGTGGGGCCTGTTCGTGCTGGTGCCCTTCCTCGCCGAGCACGTCTACCCGACCTTGAGCCGCACCGTCTCGCAGTGGCCGATCATCGGCCCCTGGTTCGACGGCCCGCCGATCGGCATCGGCATGCTCACCGCCGGCATCGTGCTCTCGATCATGATCATCCCGTTCATCGCCTCGGTGATGCGCGAGGTCTTCATGACCGTGCCGAACCGGCTCAAGGAATCGGCCTATGCGCTCGGCTCGACCACCTTCGAGGTGGTCTGGAGCATCGTCCTGCCCTACACCCGCTCGGCGGTGATCGGCGGCATCTTCCTCGGCCTCGGCCGCGCGCTTGGCGAGACCATGGCGGTCACCTTCGTGCTCGGCAACGCCAACCGTCTGGCCAACCTGCTGGAACCGTCGAGTTCGATCGCCGCCACCATCGCCAACGAGTTCGGCGAGGCCTTCGCCGACCTGCACCGCAGCTCGCTCCTGGCACTCGGCTTCGTGCTGTTCATGGTCACCTTCGTCGTGCTCAGCATCGCCAAGCTGATGCTGATGAGCCTGCATCGCCGGGAGGGCAACTGATGGACGCCGCCGCGCTCGCGACCGAACGGCTGTACCGCCGCCGCAAGCTCACCAACGGGGTCGCGCTGGTGCTGTCCGGCGCCGCCGCCATCGTCGGCCTGTTCTTCCTCGGCTGGATCCTGCTCACCACGCTCGACCGCGGCATCGACGGCCTGAGCCTGGCCATGTTCACCGAGATGACCCCGCCGCCCGGCGCGCCGTTGGGCGTGGGCGGCCTGCTCAACGCCATCGTCGGCAGCATCGTGATGTGCATGCTGGCGGTGGCGATGGCAGCACCGATCGGCATCGCCGCCGGCACCTACCTCGCCGAATACGCCAACTACACCAAGACCGGCGCGGTGATCCGCTTCGTCAACGACATCCTGCTCTCGGCGCCCTCGATCGTGCTCGGCCTGTTCGTGTTCGTGGTGCTGATCGGCATGCCGCGGCAGATCGGCAACGCCCTGCAGGACACCGCCGCCGGCCAGGCCGGCGGCTGGCTGGAGGGCATGGCGACCTGGCTGATCGACATCTCCGGCTTCTCCGGCTTCGCCGGCGCGGTGGCGCTCGGCTTCATCGTGCTGCCGGTGGTGGTGCGCACCACCGACGAGATGCTTCGCCTCGTCCCCACCCAGATGCGCGAGGCCGCACTCTCGCTCGGCGTCCCGCAATGGAAGGTCATCAGCAAGGTGCTCTACCGTGCCGCGCTTTCCGGCATCCTGACCGGGGTGATGCTGGGCCTCGCCCGGATCTCCGGCGAGACCGCGCCGCTGCTGTTCACCGCCTTCAACAACAGCTTCTGGAACATCGACCTCGGCGAGCCGATGGCCAACCTGCCGGTCACCATCTACCAGTTCGCGATGAGCCCGTTCGAGAACTGGCAGTTGCTGGCCTGGGCCGGTGCGTTCCTGATCACCTGCTTCGTCCTGCTGGTCAGCGTGCTGGCCCGTACCCTCCTGCTGCGCAAGAAGATGAGCCATGACTAACGTCCAGATCGCCGTCCAGACCAGCACCGCGGCACCGGAACCGGCCACCGCTGCCAAGTTGACGACGCGCAACCTCAATTTCTACTACGGCGATTTCCTCGCGCTGAAGGACATCAACATGGTGGTGCCGGAGAAGCGCGTCAGCGCGCTGATCGGTCCCTCCGGCTGCGGCAAGTCCACCCTGCTGCGGATCTTCAACAAGATCTACTCGATCTACCCGAAGCAGCGCGCGGAAGGCGAGATCCTGCTCGACGGCCAGAACCTGCTCGACCCGAAGTACCCGATCAACCGCCTGCGCAGCAAGGTCGGCATGGTGTTCCAGAAGCCGGTGCCGTTCCCGATGTCGATCTACGACAACGTCGCCTACGGCATCGGCCACTACGAGCGGCTGAAGAAGCCCGACATGGACATCCGCGTCGAGGAGGCCCTTCGCCAGAGCGCGCTCTGGGACGAGGTCAAGGACAAGCTCAAGCAGAGCGCGCTCGGCCTCTCCGGCGGCCAGCAGCAGCGCCTCTGTATCGCCCGGGCGGTGGCCCTGAAGCCGGAGGTGATCCTGTTCGACGAACCGACCTCGGCGCTGGACCCGATCGCCACCGGCAAGATCGAGCAGCTGATCGCCGACCTGAAGCGCGATTTCACGATCCTCATCGTCACCCACAACATGCAGCAGGCGGCGCGCTGCTCGGACTTCACCGCCTTCATGTACCTGGGCGAGATGGTCGAGTACGGTTCCACCCAGCAGATCTTCACCAAACCCTCGAAGCAGCAGACCGAGGACTACATCACCGGGAGGTTCGGCTGATGGCCGCTCCGCACGACCACATCGTCAAGAGCTTCGACGCCGAGTTGGAACGGATCAACGGCGAGATCGCCCGGATGGGCGAGATGGCCCTGAGCCAGATGCAGGCCGCCATCGACGTGCTGAACCGCCGCGACAGCAAGGCCGCCGAGCGCGTCGTGATCAACGACGACGCCATCGACGAGCTCGAGCGCACCGTCTCCAACGACGTGCTGCGGGTGCTGGCCCTGCGCCAGCCGATGGCCCGCGACCTGCGCGAGGTCTACGCCGCGCTGCGCATCGCCGCCGACATCGAGCGGATCGGCGACTACGCCGCCAACGTGGCCAAGCGCACGATGGTGCTGAACCAGAGCGCCCCGGTGGCCCCGGCACGCAGCCTGCCGGCGCTGGCCGGCCTGGCTGGCGAGCTGCTGGGCGAGGCGCTGGAGGCCTACCGCCTGCGCGACGCCGGGCGTTCCGCCTCGATGCGCGACCGCGACGCCGAGCTCGATGCCGCCTACACCAGCCTGTTCCGCGAGTTGCTCACCTACATGGCCGAGGACCCGAAGCAGATCACGCCCTGCACGCACCTGCTGTTCATGGCCAAGAACATCGAGCGCATCGGCGACCACGCCACCAACATCGCCGAGAGCACCTGGTTCCTGGTGCATGGCGAGCAGATGAGCGCCGGCCGCGAGAAGGCCGACAAGACCAGCGAGTGAGCGGCGGCGGCGACATCGACGAGCAGGGCCCGCAAGGCATCCCCGACACCCGCGGCCTGCCGCCGATGGCGGCGCGCTTCCGCGGTTTCCTGCCGGTGGCGGTCGACGTCGAGACAGGCGGTTTCGATGCCGCCCGGCACGCCTTGCTGGAGATCGCGGCGGTGCCGATCGAGATGGACGACACCGGCCTCCTGTACCCGGGCGAGACCGTCAGCGTCCACGTCGAGCCGGCACCCGGCATGGAGATCGACCCGAAGTCGCTGGAAATCACCGGCATCCGGCTCGACCATCCGTTCCGCGACGCCCAACCCGAGCGGCTGGCGCTCGACCGCATCTTCGTACCGGTGCGCGCGGCGGCGAAGCGCAACGGCTGCCAGCGCGCCATCCTGCTCGGGCACAACGCGCACTTCGACCTCGGCTTCCTCAACGCCGCCATCGCCCGCGTCGGCCACAAGCGCAGCCCCTTCCACCCGTTCAGCACCATGGACACGGTGACGCTGGCGGCGCTGGCCTACGGGCAGACGGTGCTGGCCAAGGCCTGCCAGGCCGCCGGCCTGCCCTGGGACAGCCGCGAAGCCCATTCCGCCGTCTACGATGCCGAGCGCACCGCCCAGCTGTTCTGCGCGGTGATGAACCGCTGGAAGCAGTTCAACGACCTCGACCTGGTGCGCGCGGCCGACGACTGAATCCGCTTGCCGGGAAGGTGCCGGAACCCCGGCGCACCGCAAGCTCAGCGCGCGGGAGGTTTGCGGAGTGCGGCCGCCCGTGCCACGAGGCCACGCCACAGCCCGTAGAGGCTGATCGCGATCCAGGCGATCTGCATCAGGAAGGGCGTCAGCACTTCGCGGACCGGCACCGGCGAGCCGAAGATCGAGACCAGGATGAAGGCCGAGCCGAACAGGTTGGCGAGCTGGTAGCCGATCGAGCTGCCCTGCAGCTTGCCGGCCTGCAGCAGCAGGTAGGCCAACAGCACGAAGCCGATACCGGCGAGGCCGACGAAATCGAACCATTGCAAGGTCATGCGAGGCTCCTCTGGCGCACGGCTTCGAACAGGGCGACACCGGTGGCGACGGAGACGTTGAGGCTCTCCATGTCGCCGGGCATGGGGATGCGGACGAGCTGGTCGCAGGTCTCGGCGGTGAGCCGGCGCAGGCCATCGCCCTCGCCGCCCAGCACGAGGCCGACGTTGCCCTTCAGGTCCAGCGAATAGAGCGAGGCCTTCGCTTCGCCACGGAGCCCGTACAGCCACACGCCGAGGTCCTTCAGCTCGCGCAGGGCGCGAGCGAGGTTGGTGACCTGCACCAGCGCGATGCGGTCGGCGGCGCCGGCGGCGGTCTTGCGCACCGTCGCGGTGACGCCCACGGCCTTGTCCTTCGGGATCACCACGCAGGTCACCCCGGCGGCCGCGGCACTGCGCAGGCAGGCCCCGAGGTTGTGCGGGTCCTGCACGCCGTCGAGCACCAGCACCAGCGCACGCCCTTCCGCGCCCTCGACGAGGCCCTTCAAGTCCTTCTCGTCGAGCAGCCGGGCGGCCTCGTAGCGCGCCGCCACGCCCTGGTGGCGGGTGCCGCCGGCAATGCCTTCCAGCGCCTGCGCGTTGACCTTGCGCACCGGGATGCCGCAATCGACGGCCTCCTTCTCGATTTCGGAGAGGCGCGGGTTCCTGCCGCTGTTGTCCATCAGCACTTCGCGCACGTTGGCGGCGTCGTGCTCGAGGGCGGAGGCGACGGCATGGATTCCCACGACCCAGCTGGTCTTGCTCATCGTGTTCCGGTTCCTGTCGTTCAGCGGCCGCGCTTCGGCGCACCGCCCCTGCCGCCGCCGGGCTTCATGCCGCGCGCCGGTTTGGATGGATCGCGCGACGCACCGCGTGGCGCCTTCGCATTCGGATGCGGCGGCATCGGCGCCCCGCCCTTCCGGGGCGTATCGACCCCGTCGGGCAGCACCAGCTTGAAGTCGATGCGGCGGTCCTCCACCGAGGCGCGCAGCACCTTCACCCGCACCGTGTCGCCGAGCGACCAGGCAAGGCCGCGGCGTTCGCCGGCCAGCGTCTTGCGGGTGGCGTCGAAGTGGTAGTAGTCGTGCGGCAGCTGGGTGACGTGCACCAGGCCGTTGACCTTGCTCTCGTTGAGCTCGACGAACAGGCCGAAGCTCGTCACGCCGCTGACCACGCCGTCGAAATCGCTGCCGACATGCTGTTCCATCCAGGCGCTGCGGTAGCGCTCGTCGACCTCGCGCTCGGCCTCGTCGGCGCGGCGCTCCTTCTCCGAGCAGGCGAGGCACAGCGCACCCATCTCCTTCGCCGTGTAGGCGAAGTCGGCGGCGCTGCCACCCGCGAGCACGTGCTTGATCGAGCGGTGCAGCAGCAGGTCGGGGTAGCGGCGGATCGGCGAGGTGAAGTGACCGTAGCTCTCCAGCGCCAGCCCGAAGTGGCCGATGTTCTCGGTCGAGTACTGCGCGAGGGCCTGCGAGCGCAGCAGCACGGTCTCCAGCAGGGCTGCGTCCGGGCGCTTGCGCACCTTGCGCAGCAGGGCGGTGAAGTCCTTGGGCTCGACCTTCTGCCAGGCCGGCAGGCGCAGGCCGAACTCGGCGAGGAACTCCAAGAGCTCGGTGTACTTGCGCTCCGGTGGCCGGTCGTGGACGCGGAACGGCGCCGGGATCTTCTTGCGGAGGACGAAGCGCGCGGCTTCGACGTTCGCCGCGATCATGCATTCCTCGATCAGCTTGTGGGCGTCGTTGCGCTCCAGCATGCCGGCCTGGACCACCTCGCCCTTGGCATCCAGCACGAAGCGCACTTCGCCGGACTCGAACTCGATGGCACCACGTTCGCTCCGGGCCTTCGACAGCACCCGGAAGAGCTGGTGCAGAGCCTCGATCTGCGGACGCAGGCTGCCAAGCTGCGCCAAGGCTTCCTCATCGCCGTCGATGGCCTTGCCCACCGTGGTGTAGGTGAGCCGCGCGTGCGAGCGCATCACCGCCTCGTAGAACTTCGAGCGCGTCACCTTGCCGTCGAAATCGACGCGCATGTCGCAGACGAAACACAGGCGGTCGACCTTCGGGTTCAGCGAGCAGATGCCGTTGCTCAGCGTCTCCGGCAGCATCGGCACGACGAAGCCGGGGAAGTACACCGAGGTGCCGCGCTGCACGGCCTCGGCGTCGAGCGCGGTGCCCGGGCGCACGTAGGCCGAGACGTCGGCGATGGCGACGATCAGCCGGAAGCCGCGGCCGTCGGCCTCGCACCAGACCGCATCGTCGAAGTCCTTGGCGTCCTCGCCGTCGATGGTGACGAGCGGCAGGCCACGCAGGTCGACGCGCTGCGCGGCGAGCTCGGCCGGTACCTCGAGCGGCACGGCCTCGGCTTCCTGCAGCGTCTCCGGCGGGAACTCGTGCGGCAGGTTGTGGGTGTGGATGGCGGCCTCGACCACGCGCGAGGCGGTAAGCCGGTCGCCGAGCACCACGAGGATGCGCCCGAACGGCGGCCGCCCGGGTTCCGGCGGCGCGGTGATCTCGGCGACCACGCGCTGGCCTTCCTTCGCGCCGTTGCGGGCCAGCGGCGGGATCAGCACCTCGGCGAGGATGCGGCGGTCGTCCGGGACCACGTAGCCGATGCCGGCGCGCTCCTCGAAGCGGCCCATCACGCGGGTGATCCGGCGCTCCAGCACCTCGACGATGGCGCCCTCGCGGCGGCCGCGGCGATCGATGCCGGTCAGGCAGCCGAGCACGCGGTCGCCGTGCATGGCCTTGCGCAGTTCATTCGGCGGCAGGAACAGGTCGTCGCTGCCGTCCTCGGGCTTCAGGAAACCGAAACCGTCCGGGTTGGCGATGACGCGGCCGGCGATGAGGTCCAGCCGCTCGGCCGGGGCGAAGCCGCCACGGCGGTTCAGCAGCAGTTGGCCGTCGCGCAGCATGGCCGCGAGGCGCTTGCCCAAGGCCTCGGAACGGTCTGGTGCCTCGAGGCCGAGCGCCCGGGCCAGTTCCTCGGCGCTGAGCGGTCCCGGAGCCGCCTTCAGGTGGGCGAGGATGGCCTCGCGGCTGGCGATCGGGTGCTCGTAGCGTTGCGCCTCGCGGTCGGTACCAGCTCGGGTCGGACCGGGGCCCGACGATCCCTTGGTTTTTTTCATGCCGCGAAGACTACCGCATCGGGCGCACCGGGCGTTGACAGCGACGACGACGGGCCGTACGCTTCGCAGCCTTCGCGCCGTGCCGGCGACGGAGCACCTGCCCAGGTGGCGGAATTGGTAGACGCACTAGTTTCAGGTACTAGCGGGTAAAACCGTGGAGGTTCGAGTCCTCTCCTGGGCACCACAGACGCAGTAACGGCGCGGCTCTCCGGCCAACCGGGGCAGCGGCGGGGCAGAGCCTGCTGCCAGGCGCGGTTTCGTGGCACTTCCGCCCGCAGGACGTCAATGATTCAGCCGCTCGACGGGCCCGCCACGATCCCGCCGCGGGTCAGGGCCAGCGGGTCCAGCGCCTTCGCCAGCACCTCGCGGTCGAGCCCGGTCTCCTCGACGGCGACGTCGAGGATCGGCCGGCCGCTGGCATAGGCCTTCTTGGCGATGGCGGCGGCCTTCTCGTAGCCGACCAGCGGGTTGAGCGCGGTCACGAGGATGGGGTTGCGGACCAGCGCCTCCTGCAGGCGCTCCTCGCGCACGGTGAAGCCGGCGATCGCGCGGTCGGCGAGCAGGCGCGCGGCATTGGCGCTGAGCTCGATGGCCATCAGCAGGTTGTGGGCGATCACCGGCAGCATCACGTTGAGCTGGAAGTTGCCGCCCTGCCCCGCCACCGAGATCGTGGCGTGCATGCCCATCACCTGCGCGGCGACCATGGCCACGGCCTCGGGGATCACCGGGTTCACCTTGCCCGGCATGATCGAGCTGCCCGGCTGCAGCGCCGGGAGCTCGATCTCGCCCAGGCCCGCCAGCGGCCCGGAGTTCATCCAGCGCAGATCGTTGGTGATCTTCATCAGCACCACGGCCAGGCCGTTCAACTGGCCGGACAGCGCCACCGCGGCGTCCTGCGCGGCGATGCCCGCGAAGGGGTTGGCCGC
>JAGXSL010000201.1 GCA_018333835.1 Lysobacteraceae bacterium | reverse complement strand
CTGCGCAGCGCGCTGACCTGCCTGGCCGACAACTCCCGCCACGCCAGCGGTTGGGCGGCCGCCGTCTACGCCAGAGCCAAGGCGCGCGGCTGCGATCACCCGCACGCCATACGCATCCTGGCCCGGGCCTGGCTGCGCGTCATCTGGCGTGCATGGACTGACCGCCAACCCTACGACCCCGCTCGCCACGGCGGACTGCAAATCCTGCTCAAAACCACGGGGGGTTGACACAGGGTGTCTCATGCCGCCGCCTCCACCAGTTCGCCGAGCGCCTGCTGGCGCGGGAAGCGGGCGGCGATGCCGAGGTCGTGGCTGACGAACAACAGGGCCGCGCCGGCGGCTTCGCATTCGGCGAACAGCAGGTCGAGGAACTGGTCGCGGTTGCGGCCGTCCAGCGCCGAGGTCGGCTCGTCGCAGAGCACCACGGCCGGGCCGCCGATCAGGGCGCGGGCGGCGGCGACGCGCTGCTGCTGGCCGACCGAGAGTTCGAGCACCCGCCGGCCGGCGCGGGCCTCGGCGACGAGGCCCAGCGCCTCGAGGTAGTGCAAGGCGGCCGCATGCAGGTTGCCGAAACGCTGCACCGCGCGTTCGCGACGGCGCTTCGAGAAGCGGCAGGGCAACCCGACATTGTCGATGAGCGAAAGGAAGGGCAGCAGGTTGAACTGCTGGAAGACGATGCCGAGATGGTCGGCGCGGCGGCGGTCGCGCTCCGGCCCGGAGACCCCGGTCATGGCCTCGCCGGCGACCTGGATGCGGCCGGCCTGCGGCACCAGGGTGCCGGCGATGAGGTTGAGCAGGGTGCTCTTGCCGGTGCCGCTCGGGCCATGCAGGAAGCGGCGCTCGCCCGGTGCCAGCACCAGCGAGGGCAGTTCGAGCCGCCACGCGCTGCCGGGCCAGCCGAAACGCAGGCCCTCGATCGAGAGCGCCACGCTCACGGCGCGGAACCCAGCGCGATCCGGGCCTGGGCCGGGGTCAGTTCCAGCGCCCGCGCACCGGCACCGTCGATCAGCTGGATCTTGAGGGTCTGCAGCGCCGGAACGGCCTCGAACAGCGCCACGTCGATGGCGCGGAGCGCATCGGGACGGGCGCAGTCGAAGCGGTAGCGGGCCAACCAGTCGACGTGGCCGCCGTGGTCGTGGCTGTGCCCGTCATGGCCATGGGCATGGTCATCGTGGCCGTGCCCGTGCCCGTCATGGCCATGGTCATCGTGATCGTGTCCGCCGTGCCCCGAACCGGTCGCCGCCGGCACCTCCAGCACCGGCGCTTCGGCCACGCAACCGGCGGCCACGTTGAAGCGCCAGAGGCGCGCGTGGTCGAGCATCAGGGCGCGGGCGGCGTTGATCGCCGCCACCTCGGCCTCGTCCCGCGCGGCGCGCTCGAAGCCGACCAAATCATAGGCCGTGGCCCGCAGGGTGATCTCAACCTTCCCGCCGTCCACCGCGATGTCGGCATGGGCGAGGCCATGCACGTGGGCATGCTGCTGCTGGGCGGCAAGCGGTGCCGCGAACAGGGCGGCAAGGGCGAGGGCGAGCGGACGGCGCATGGGGGGCTCCAAGGCAGCGGGGGAGCACGGATGATCGCCGCCGCGACCGGAAGTTCCCAGTGGCGGCCCGAACGCCTTGACGCGACGTTCAGTTTTTGCCGCAGCAGGCCTTGTACTTCTTGCCCGAGCCGCAGGCGCAGGGGTCGTTGCGGCCCGGCGCGGAGGCCTTCTTCACCGGTTGCTTCGGCGCCTTGCGCTCCAGACCGCCGGCGTAGAGATCGTGCAGCACGGCGGGGATCTGGCCGACGATCGCGAGACGGCCCTCGTGACCGGGCTCCTCGATGCCCTCGCCGCCGGACAGCGCGACGATGAGATCGAGCGCCTCGGTCACCCATTCCTCGTCGGCCTCCCATTCGCCCCATTCGAACTCGCAGAAGCCCACCGCCTCGAGGAAGCCGTCGGCCCACTCCGCGCCGACCGGGATGTCGTCGGCCGGCGGTGCCTCGCCATCCTCCGGCACCCAGATGAAGGGCATGTCCTGGTCGGTGAAGCTGCCCTCGTCGAGCCGCACACGCCGCTCGATGGCGGCCTTCAGGTGCAGGATCGGCGCGTGATGCTCATCGCGATCGCGGGCGTTCTCCCAGCGCGGCTCCTTGCCCCAGACGCGCGGCATCCAGTCGGCCTGGGCGATCGGCTCGGGCGACACGGCGATGCCCGAGAGGAAGCCATCGAGCTGTTCGAGGCTCATGCCGCCGAAGGGGATGGCGCGGGTTTCCAGCAGTTGCGCCAGCGCCTCGGCGTCGGCATCGGTGAACACGTTCGGCATGGCGGTGCGCCGCAGGGAAAGGTCGCCAGTATGCGCGCTCAGTACGCGAACTCGCGGAACAGCGGGTCGATACTGCCCTGCCACTCGCCGTGGAACAGCGCCAGCTTGCGCTCCGCCGCGGTCTGGTTGGCCAGCGCCATCTCGACCAGCGGTTCGAGGTACACGGCTTCCGTCGCGCCGCAGCGGTTCAGGCGCGCGCGGCGCTTCAAGCCGGCCTCGCTGATCTTCAGCGACTCCAGCGCCAGCTCGCGCACCGTGGCGTCGCGGAAGGGCAGCTTAAAGCCGTGGCGCGGCACGCCGTCGCGCAGGGCGTGGCGCTCCTCCAAGCTGAAATCGCGCACCAGGTCCCAAGCGGCATCGAGTGCGGCATCGTCGTACAGCAGGCCCACCCAGTAGGCCGAGAGCGCGCAGATGCGGTTCCACGGCCCGCCGTCGGCGCCGCGCATCTCGAGGAACTTCTTGAGCCGCACCTCGGGGAAGGCGGTCGTCAGATGGTCGCTGAAATCGCGCATCGTCGGCCGCTCGCCGGGCAGCAGGTCGAGCCGGCCGTCGAGGAAGGCGCGGAAGCTCTTGCCGGCGGCGTCGAGGTAACGGCCGTCGCGGTGGACGAAGTACATCGGCACGTCGAGCAGGTAATCGACGTAGCGCTCGAAGCCGAAGCCCTCCTCGAACACGAAATCGAGCAGGCCGGTGCGGTCGGGATCGGTGTCGGTCCAGACGTTGCTGCGGAAGCTCACGAAACCGTTCGGCTTGCCTTCGGTGAAGGGCGAGTCGGCGAACAGCGCCGTCGCCACCGGCTGCAGGGCCAGCGACACGCGGAACTTCTTCACCATGTCCGCCTCGCTGGAAAAATCGAGGTTGGTCTGGATGGTGCAGGTGCGGGTCATCATGTCGAGGCCGAGCGAGCCGACCTTCGGCATGTACTCGCGCATGATCCGGTAGCGGCCCTTGGGCATCCACGGCATGTCCTCGCGCTTCCACTTCGGCTGGAAGCCCATGCCGAAGAAGCCCAAGCGCAGCGGGTCGGCCGCGGCCTTCACTTCGTACAGGTGCTGCGCGGTCTCGCGGCAGGTCTCGTGGATGTCGACGAGCGGCGCACCGGAAAGTTCGAGCTGGCCGGCCGGCTCCAGCGTCACCGCGGCCTTGTCCTGCACCAGCGCGATGAGATGGCCGTCCTCCTCGACGCGCTGCCAGCCGAACTTGGCGATGCCCTCCAGCACCGCACGGATGCCGCGCTCGCCCTCGTAGGGAATCGGCCGCAGATCCTCGTGGCGGAAGCCGAACTTCTCGTGCTCGGTGCCGATGCGCCAGTCGGCCGGCGGCTTGCAGCCCGAGGCAAGGTACTCGACGAGCTGCGCGCGGCCCTCGATGGGCGTGGCCTTTTCAGCACTCGGTCCGGACATTCGGGCACACCTTCGATGGGAACCGGGCGACGATGGGGGCGGAACGCGACGTCCGCAAGCCGGCCCTCAGCCGCCCTTCGCCGGGGCCGCCGCGCCGAGCCCGAGCCAGCCGGCCACCACGGCGCGGGCCTCCTCGACACCCAGCTGCTCCGGGGCGGAGAACAACTGCACCGAGGCGCGGCCCTCCAGCGCCTTGCGCACCTCGGCGAGGGCCTGCGCACGCGCGCTGCGGGTGAGCTTGTCGGCCTTGGTCAGCAGCACGTGGCAGGCGAGGCCGCGGCGGAAGGCGAAATCGAGCATCTGCCGGTCGAAGGGCTTGAGCGGATGCCGGCTGTCCATCACCACCACCAGGCCCGAGAGCGCCTGCCGGGTCTGGAAATAACCCTCGATGAAGGCTTTCCAGTGCTCGCGCAGGTGCAGCGGCACCTCGGCGTAGCCGTAGCCCGGCAGGTCGACGAGGTGCGCGCCGGGCCGCACCTGGAAGTACACGAGCTGCTGGGTGCGACCGGGGGTCTTGGAGGTGCGGGCGAGGCCATGGCGCTGGCAGAGGGCGTTGAGCGCGCTCGACTTGCCGGCGTTGGAGCGCCCGGCGAAGGCCACTTCCAGGCCGCTGTCGTCGGGAAGCTGGTGGGGCAGGTGCGCCGCCTTCAGGTACTCGGCGGTCTGCAGGGGGTTGGTCGGCATCGCCGGTCCTTGGAGCGGGGCCGACAGCTTGGGCCCTCGCGGTGCCGGCGTGAAGCCCGCCGCCCAAGGCTTCGTTGACCATGGCGCGCCCCGGCAGGGATAATGGAACGTCAGGGCCGGCCCCGAGGCCACCCGTTTCCACCCGCTCAACCCCGCCCCCCCGGAGTGCCCGCATGCCGCTCAAGCGCATCCTCGCCATTGGTGTCGCCCTCGCCCTGGCCGGCGTCGCGATCGCCCAGACGACCGGGGCGCCCGCCGAAACCGCGGCCGCGGCGGCGACCACCGAGGCGGCCACCGTGACCCCGGCCGCGGAAGCCGTACCGGCCGTGGCCGCCGCGCTGCCGGCCCAGGGCCCGGCCCTGCCCGGCGATGCCGAGCGCGGCGAGGCGCTGTCGGTGACCTGCGCTGCCTGTCATGGCGTCGATGGCAACTCGGCCGACCCGGCCAACCCCAAGCTGGCGGGCCAGCACGAGGACTACATCGCCCGCCAGCTCATGCTCTACCAGAGCGGCGAGCGCGACAACGCCATCATGATGGCCTTCGCCGCCCCGCTCTCGGCGCAGGACATGCGCGACCTCGGTGCCTTCTACGCCCGGCAGACCCCCGTCCCCGGCGTGGCGGACGAGACCGTGATCGCCTCCGGCCCGAACGAGGGCCGCCGCTTCTACGAGGTCGGCCAGGCGCTCTACCGTTCCGGCGACCTCGCCCGTGGCATCCCCTCCTGCGCCGCCTGCCACGGCCCGACCGGCACCGGCGTGCCCGGCCCCGGCTGGCCCAAGCTGGCCGGCCAGCACGCCGCCTACACCGCGCTCAAGCTGCGCACCTTCCGCGACGGCATGGTCTGGGGCGAAGGCGACAACGCCAACACGATGATGGCCTCGATCGCCCGCAACCTGACCGACGAGGAGATCGACTCGCTGGCGAGCTTCCTGCAGGGCCTGCACGACGTCCGCGACGCCCCGCCGGCCACCACGGCTGCCCGCTGAACGGCGGCGGGAACTTTTCCCGCCCGCCCGGTTCCACCCGGAAGCCGGCCCATCCGCCGGCTTTCGCGTTTCCATGGCCCGCCCACCGAGGTGTTCGATGCTCCGCTCGCTGACCCTGCTCGCCGCCCTCGTCCTGCCCGTCGCCGCGCTGGCGCAGGGCCCCGCCCCGACCCCGCGCCAGGGCACCGATTTCGTGCCGATCAGCCCGGCCCAGGCCCCGTTCGGCCCGCCCGGCCCGATCGAGGTCGCCGAGGTGTTCAGCTACCACTGCATCCACTGCGCCGACTTCCAACCCCTGATGACCGCCTGGAAAGCCCGCCAGCCGGCCGACGTGCGCGTCACCTACGTGCATGCCGCCTGGGGCGGCGCGGTCGACAACCTGGCCCGCGGCTTCTACGCCGCCGAGGCGCTGAACGCGGTCGGCCGCACCCACGCCGCGATGTTCCGCGCCTTCCACGTCGACCGCCGCATCCGCAGCGGCACGCCCGAGGAGATCGCCAACGCCTACGCCGCACTCGGCCTCGACCGCGCCCGGATGGTGGCGACCATGAACAGCTTCGGCGTCACCTCGCGGGTCAACCGCGCCAAGCAGTTCACCCAGCGCACCGGCGTCAACGCCACCCCGACGATCGTCGTCAACGGCCGCTACCGCGTCTCGGCCACTCCGGATCGCGGCTTCGAGGGCATGCTGCAGACCGTGGAATGGCTGGTCGCCCGCGAACGCGCCCGCCTGCGCGCGGCCACGCCCCCGGCCACGGCCGCCGCCCCCGCGCGCCCGGCGGCCCCGCCCGCCCGCTGAAAGCCGATGCCGCTGCGGTTGCTGAGCGCCAACATCCAGGCCGCGCACAGCACCCGCGCCTACCACGATTACCTCACCCGCAGCTGGGGGCATCTGCTGCCACCCGGCAAGCAGCGCGCCCTCGACGAACTGGGCGAACTGGTGCGCGGCTTCGACATCGTCGGCCTGCAGGAGAGCGACCCCGGCAGCCTGCGCTCGGGCTTCCGCAACCAGACCCGCGACCTCGCCGAGCGCGGCGGCTTCCCGTACTGGAGCCACCAGCCGAACCGCCGGGTCGCCGGCATCGCCGGCAGCGCCAACGGCCTGCTGGCCCGGCAGGCACCGCGGCAGGTGCTGGACTACCCGTTGCCCGGCCGGATCGCCGGGCGCGGCGTGATGCTGGTCGAATTCGGCGAGGGCGAAGCCGCCTGGACGCTGGCGGTGACCCACCTCTCGCTCGGCGTGCCCTCGCGCCGCATGCAGCTCGATTTCCTCGGCGAACTGCTGGCCGGCCGGCCGCGCCTCGTGCTGATGGGCGACTTCAACTGCGCCGCCGACGCCCCGGAACTGGCCGGCCTCTACCGCCGCACCGCCCTGCAGCCGCCGGCCGCCCCGCCCGCCACCTTTCCGAGTTGGGGGCCGCGGCGCTCGCTCGACCACGTGCTCACCGCCGGCTTCGGCGTGGTCGACTACCGCGCCCTGCCGGCGGCCGGTTCCGACCACCTCGCCGTGGCGGTGAGCCTGCGGGTGGAGTGAGGCGAGCCGTTACGTCTCACCGTGAAGTGGTGTCCCCGGACGTGGTGTCGCGCTCCGTGCGGATGCGCAGCGTGCCGTCCGACTGGCAGATCTCGCCCTTCACGCGACGCGTTCGCTCGTAGGCGAGCATTTCATCGGTGACCGCCACGCAATGAAGATCGGGATAGGGCCGCTCGTGATTGATTTCACGGCAGAACTCGGCCGAACCATACCCGGGCGGCGCTTCGACTCCCGTCACGCCGAAGCGAGCCATGTCGGCGACGCTGAGCGTGAAGTTGCCAAAGAATCGCGGCTCCTGCCCGACGCGGGCGATGTAGTCATCGACGCCGATGTCGCGAAAGAACTCCAGGTCGGCGACCTGTTCCCGCACTAGGTCGGCGGCACTCGCCCTGCGTGCTGCGACCTCCTCTGGCGGCATGGGAGTACCGGTAAACGACGAGACCGTCCGCCCGCATTGATCGAACTCACGCCAGTCCTTCTGCAAGGTGTTCCCGTGCCAAACGACAACGGCGCCCTCCGGAATGATCCGCCGTGCACCCGCCGTAAAAACGTAGTTGGCACAGCTTGAATAACAGTACTGATCGACCACGACGGTGAGTTTGTGCCGGTGCACGAGTCTGCCCATGCGATGCCCCGCGGTTACGCTGCCGCCACCCGAACGAATATGCAGTTCTGTCGTCGGCGCTACGGCGATTGCAGCGTCCAGCGCGTCGACCCCCCGATGAGTGATTTCCCCTGAAAAATGAATAGCAGAGCCGTTTCGCTCAATTGTCGGAGGCATGCCCCCCAAAGCCGCGCTGACGGCATCATCTGCTTCGCGCATAAGTCGCTCGAACTCCTCTGGTCCTACCAACTTGAGGAATTCCTCAGGCGTCAGGTGCTCGACCTGTTGCTCCTCTTTTTCGCCGGCGCTGACGGTGCCGATGAGCAACCAGATGAAAGCGATGAGGGCAACCGGTGCGAGGCGCATACCTGTGGTCATTGTTCGTCGACTCCGAGACCAAAAAATCAGCATGGGCGATGCACGCACTTTCGGATCAGGTCATTGGCGTGTGCAAGTTGTCAATCCCCTACCCCGGCTTCAACAACAGCGCGAACCCGACCAGGGCCAGCACCGCCGCGAACACCCGCGCCAGCACCACGCCGCTGAGGCGATGCGCCAGCGCCACGCCCCAGGGCGCGGCGACCAGGGCGCCGAGGCCGATGCCGAGCGCCGCCGGCAGGTGGACGAAACCGAGGGTGCCGGGGGGCAGGTCGAGGTCGCTGCCGGCGGGCGGGCCGAGCGCATAGCCGGCCGCGCTGGCCAGGGCGATCAGCACGCCGCAGGCCGAGGAGGTGCCGACCGCCCGCACCGTGGCCACGCCGCGGGCGACCAGCAGGGGCACGGTGAGGCTGCCGCCGCCGATGCCGACCAGCGCCGAGACCGCGCCGATGCCGGTGCCTGCCGCCGTCAGCCAGGGGCCGCGCGGCACCGGGCCGGGTTCGACGATCGGAGCGCGTGCACCGTGGGACGGCCAAGCCATGCGCAGGGCCATCAGCAGGCAGAACAGGCCCACCAGCACCGCCAGCAACCCACCTTCGACCCCGGCCGCCCAGCGGCTGGCCGCGAGGCCGCCCAGCAGCAGCCCTGGCGCCAGCCAGGCCACGCTCGGCCAGAGCAGGCTGCCGCGTTTGCGGTGGGCGTGGGCCGAGGCGCTGGCGGTGATGATGATCGAAGCCAGCGAAGTGGCGAGCGCCACGTGCACCACCACCGCCTCGGCGACACCGATGGCCGGCAGCAGGGCGATCAGCGCCACCACCAGCACCACGCCACCGCCGATGCCGAGCAAGCCGGCCAGCACGCCCGCCACCAGCCCGAGCAGGGGAAACAGCAACCACACCGGCTCAAGCCCCATGCCGGGCCTCCGCTACACTCGCCACATGCGCCTCCCGACCTTTTTCGTCCCCGTCTTCGCCGCGCTGATTCTCGCGGCTCCGGCCGTGCGCGGCGAGTCCCCGGCCGTCGAGCGCGCCGCGCTGGCCGCCGCCTTCGAGGCCGCCGAACGCGGCAGGCTCGATCTGGCCGCGGCCCGCCGCCATGCCGATCACCCGCTCGGCGGCTGGCTGGAGGTGCTGGTGCGCGAACGGCAGCTCGACGCCCTCGACGCCGACGGGCTGGAGCGCGTGCTCGCCCGCCTCGGCGACCAGCCGGCGGCCACCCGGCTGCGCCAGGCCTGGTTGCGCCACGCCGGCGCGCAGGGCCGCTGGCAGGACGTGCTGCGGCACGGGCCGGAGGAGCGCGTGGCCGACCTGCACTGCCTGTGGTTGCAGGCGCGGCTGGCGGGCGGACCGGCCGATGCCGACTGGCTCGACCGCGCGCGGCGGCTCTGGCTCAGTGCCCGCGCCCAGCCGGCCGCCTGCGAGCCGGTGTTCGCCGCGCTGGCCGCCCGCGGCGGCTTGCCGCCGGAGCTGCGCTGGCAGCGCATCGAACTGGCCGCGCAGGCCGGCAACACCGCCCTGCTGCGCGGGCTGGCGCGCGAGCTGCCGCCGGCCGAGCGCGACCTGGCGCTCGACCACGCCGCCTTCCTCGACGCGCCCGACGCCCGCGCCGGCGGCTGGCCGCGCAACGCCCGCAGCCGCGCCATGGCCGAGGCCGGCCTGCTGCGCCTGGCCCGCCGCGATGCCGATGCCGCCGAGGCCCTGCTGGCCCGGCTCGCCCCGCTGCTGCCGGCCACCGGGCCGGAGTACGGCCGGGTGCGCGCCGCCATCGCGCTGTGGTCGGCCGCCGGCTACCGGCCCAGCGCGGCCCGCCGGCTGGCCGCGGTGCCGGCAGCGGCCTTCGACGAGGCCCTGCACGGCTGGGCGGTGCGCGAGCCGCTGGCGCGCGGCGACCTCGCCGCGGCGCTGCGCGCCATCGAGGCGATGCCCGCCGCCCTGCGCGGCCGAGCGCGCTGGCAGTACCTGGAGGCCCGACTGCGCGAGGACCTGGGCGAACCGACCACGGCGGCCGCGCTGTTCAAGGCGGCGGCGCGCAGCCCGAGCTTCCACGGCTTCCTCGCCGCCGACCGCGTCGGCCTGCCCTACGCGCTGTGCCCGCGCGAACCGGTCGACGACCGCGAACTGCGGCGCGCGGTGCGCCGTGACCCGGCGCTGGTCCGGGCGATCGAACTGGCCCGCCTGCAGCGCCTCGACTGGGCGGCGCTGGAGTGGCAGGCGGCGGTCGCCGGCATGGACGACACCCGCCGCGTGCTGGCGGTGCGCGAGGCGCAGCGCGCCGGCTGGTACGACCGCGCGCTGTTCGGCCTGCCGGCCACCGAATCGGCGCTGGCCTACTACTCACTGCGCTTCCCGCTGCCGCACCGGCCGCTGCTCGAGCGCGAGGCCGGCCGCCACGGGCTGGAAACCGCGCTGGTCGCCGGCCTGACCCGGGCCGAGAGCGCCTTCATGCCCGGCGCCCGCTCGCCGGCGGATGCCCGCGGCCTGATGCAGCTGCTGCCCGGCACCGCGCAGGCGGTGGCGCGCCGGCTCGGCCGTCCCTGGGAGGGCCCGGCCAGCCTGTTCCAGCCGGAGACCAACCTCGTGCTCGGCACCGCCTACCTCGCCCAGCGCATCGGCGACAACGGCGGCCTCGCCTACCGCGCCCTCGCCGCCTACAACGCCGGGCAGGGCGCGGTGAACCGCTGGGCGGCGGCGCGGCCGGAGCTGCCGGCCGACTACTGGATCGAGACCATCCCCTTCCACGAGACCCGCGAGTACGTGCCGCGGGTGCTGGCCTTCAGCGTGATCTACGACTGGCGCCTGCACGGGGTCGGCCGCTCGATCACCGACCGCCTCGAGGGCCGGTCCGGCGGCACGCCGCGCGCCTTCGCCTGCCCGCCGCCGGCCACGCCGCTCGCCGCGCTTTCCCCGCCCCGATGAAGGACCGCCACGCATGAACATCACCCTCCTCGGCGGCACCGGCTTCGTCGGCCGCGCCCTGCTCACCCGGCTGGCCAGCGAAGGCCACCGGCTGACCGTGCTCTCGCGCAACCCGGACGCCCATCCGGTGCGCCTGCTGCCCCCCGGGGTCCGGCTGGTCACCGGCGATGTCTACGACCCGGCCTTCCTGCGCGCCCACTTCGAGGGCGCCGACGCCGTCGTCAACCTGGTCGGCATCCTCAACGAATCCGGCGACAACGGCCGCGGCTTCCAGCGCGCCCACGTCGGCCTGACCAAGCTCGTCATCGCCGCCTGCCAGCTCGCCGGCGTGCGCCGCCTGCTGCAGATGAGCTCGCTCAACGCCGGCCGCGGCAGCAGCTTCTACTTGAAGTCGCGCGGCGAGGCCGAGGCGGCGGTGCGGGCGAGCGGCCTCGATTGGACGATCTTCCAGCCCTCGGTGATCTTCGGGCCGGGCGATGGCTTCTTCTGCCGCTTCGCCGGGCTGCTCAAGCTGAGCCCGATGATGCCGCTCGCCCGGGCCGGCACCCGCTTCGCCCCGGTGTTCGTGGGCGACGTGGTCGAGGCCATGCGCCTTGCCCTGCACGACGCCAGCACGGTCGGCCAGACCTACGAGCTCTACGGCCCCGAGGTGTTCACCTTGGGCGAGCTGGTGCACATGACCGCGCGCCAGCTCGGGCTCAAGCGCCTCGTGCTGCCGCTGCCCGATGCACTCGGCCGCCTGCAGGGCCTGGTGTTCGACTTCGTGCCGGGCAAACCGTTCTCCTCCGACAACTTCCGCTCGCTGCAGCTCGACTCGGTCGGCGCGGTCGATGGCCTGCACCGGCTCGGCATCACGCCGACACGCGTGGGCCAGCAGCTGGAAGCCATCCTCGGCTCGCCGGACGCGCGCCAGTCGCGCTATGACCGCTACCGCCGCCGTCCCCGCTGAGGCCCGCGCCTACCTCGTCGGCGGGGCGGTGCGCGACGCCCTGCTCGGCCTGCCCCCGGGCGACCGCGACTGGGTCGTGGTCGGCACCGACGCGGCGACCATGCGCGCCGCCGGCTTCCACACGGTGGGGGCGGACTTCCCGGTCTTCCTGCACCCGCAGAGCGGCGAGGAATACGCGCTGGCCCGCACCGAGCGCAAGAGCGGCAGCGGCCACACCGGCTTCGTCGTGCACGCCGACCGGGGCGTCACGCTCGAGGCCGACCTCGCACGGCGCGACTTCACCATCAATGCCATGGCCCAAGGGGCCGACGGCGCGCTCATCGACCCGCTGGGCGGGCAGGCCGACCTCGCGGCGCGCTGGCTGCGGCATTGCAGCCCGGCCTTCGCCGAGGACCCGCTGCGGGTGCTGCGTGCCGCCCGCTTCATGGCCCGCTTCGCTCCCCTCGGTTTCCGCGTGCACGAGGACACCCTCGCCCTGATGCGCGGCATGGTCAAGGCGGGCGAACTCGGCCATCTGGTGCCCGAGCGGGTCTGGCAGGAACTGCGACGGGCGCTCGCCTCGCCGCAGCCCTCGGCCTTCCTGCGGACGCTGCGCGCCTGCGGGGCGTTGGCCGTCGTGCTGCCGGAGATCGATGCGCTGTATGGCGTGCCGCAGCGCGCGGAGTACCACCCCGAGGTCGACACCGGCCTGCACATCGAGATGGTGCTCGACATGGCGGCACGGCTGGCCCCGGGCGATGCCATGGTCGGCTTCGCCGCCCTCACCCACGACCTCGGCAAGGCGCTCACCCCCGCCGCGGTGCTGCCGCGCCACCCGGGCCACGAGCATGCCGGGCTCGCTCCGCTGGCCGCGCTCTGCGCACGGCTGAAGGTGCCGAACGCCGAGGCACAACTCGCTGCCGATGCCTGCCGCGAACACCTCAACCTGCACCGGCTCGACGAACTGCGCGATGCCTCCGTCTACGAGCTGATCGAGCGCTGCGGCGGCCTGCGCCAGGGCGACCGCATCGACCGGCTGGCCCTGGTCTGCGAGGCCGACCGCCGCGGCAGGCTCGGCCACGCGGAATCCGACTACCCGCAGGGCCGCATGCTCCGTGCCTGCCGCGACGCCGCACTCACCGTGCAGGCCAGGCATGTGATGCGCGAGGGCCTCGAAGGCCCGGCGCTCGGCGAGGCCCTGCGCCGGGCCCGCATCGCCGCGATCGCCGCGGTCCGCAGGGCGCAGCCCGGGCGCTGACCGCGCCGCGCCGGCCGGCCGATGCGCAGCACAGCTACAGGCGCCGCGAGAGCTCGCCGAAGGCGAAGGCCGCCGAGAGGTCCACGCCGCGAGTGAAGCCCATCACCTGAAAGCGCTCGCCCATCTCGCCGGGCAGGGTGAGCTTGCGGATCTCGTTCATGCGCCGGTGCCGCTCGCGATCATCGAGCACCGCCTCGGCCTCGGCGATGCGCTGCGCCAGGCCGTTGGCGATCAGGAAACCGGACTGGCTGCAGTAGCCGGCGAAGTCGAAGCCGGCGTGCGTGCCGGCCTCGGCCAGCGCGGTGAAATCGACGAAGGCGGTGATGTCCTGCAGGCCGGGCAGGAAGAACGGGTCGCCGTGCGCGCGGTGCCGGTAGTGGCAGACCAGGGTGCCGTCGTCGCGCTCCGGCCGGTAGAACTCGCGGCGCGGGTAGCCGTAGTCGATGAACAGCATCGCGCCCTGCTTGAGGAGCCCGCCGATCGCCTGCACCCAGTACGGCAGTTGCGGCAGCAATTCGGAGCGGTAGCCCTCCGGCAGCGGCGCGCCGAGGCTGCGCTCGACGTGGCGCACCGCGGCGCGCACCAGCGCATCGGCCGGCTGGTCGACGCGCAGGAAGCCGCCGTCGGCGTCGAGGCTCACGAACTCCTCGTACACCTCGCCGCCGCGGATCGCGAAGCGCGTGGTCGGCAACGCGTCCAGCACCTCGTTGGCGAACAGCACGCCGTTCCATTCGGTCTCGGGCGGGCCGTCCAGCCAGTCGCAGCGGGCGTACACGGCCGCGGGCAGGGCTTCGCGCAGCCGCTGCTGCTGGCGCTGGCGCAGGTCCGCGCTGGGTTCGAGGATGGCGTAGCGTTCGGGCAGCACGGCGAGGCGTTCGGCGTGGCGCAGGAAGGCGAGCGCGAAGGCCCCGCTGCCGCCGCCCAGTTCGAGGAAGCCCGGGCGCGGCAGGCCGCGCAGCAGCGGGGCCACCGCCTCGCAGACGCACTCGGCGAAGACGCTGCCCAACTCGGGCGCGGTGACGAAGTCGCCGGCCTCGCCGAACTTGCGCGCGCCGGCGCTGTAGTAGCCGAGGCCCGGCGCGTAGAGCGCCAGCTCCATGAAGCGCGCGAAGGGGATCGCGCCGCGCTCCTGGCGGATCGCCGCTTTCAGGAACCCGGCCAGCCGCGCGCTGTGCTCGCGCGCCGCGGCCCCGGGTTCGGGCAGGCCGAAGGTGCTCATCGCCGGCAAGCATAGCGCCCACGCCCGCCTCACCGGCGATTGCGGGAAGATGGTGGCCCGCCCGACCCGATGCGCCGATGACCCCGACATCCGAAACACCGCATCCCGTCGCCCTCGTCACCGGCGCGGCCAAGCGCGTCGGTGCCGCCATCGCGCGGCACCTGCACGCCCACGGCTTCGACCTCGTGCTGCACCACCGCGCCTCGCCGTCCGAGGCCGCGGCGCTCGCCGCCGAACTCGACGCGCGGCGGCCCGGCAGCACGCTCGTCGTTCAGGCCGGACTCGGCGACTTCGCCATGCTGCCCGGGCTCGTCGAGGCCGCCGTCGCCCGCTTCGGCCGCCTCGACGCGCTGGTGAACAATGCCTCGGCCTTCCATCCGACGCCGATCGGCGAGGCCACGCCCGCCGACTGGGACGCGCTCTTCGACAGCAACGCCAAGGGGCCGTTCTTCCTCGCCCAGGCCGCCGCCCCGCACCTGCGTGCCGCCGGCGGCGCCATCGTCAACCTGGTCGACGTCTACGGCGAGCGGCCGCTCGCGCGGCATACGGTCTACTCGATGGCGAAGGCGGCCAACGCCATGCTGGTCCGGTCGCTGGCCGTCGAACTCGGCCCCGCGGTGCGGGTCAACGGCGTCGCGCCCGGCGCCATCCTGTGGCCCGAGTCCGGCAAATCCGAGGAGGCCAAGCAGGCCATGCTCGCCAAGACCGCGCTGAAGCGCGTCGGCACGCCCGAGGACATCGCCGAGGCGGTGCGCTGGCTGCTCGTGGATGCCCGCTACACCACCGGCCAGATCCTCGCCGTCGACGGTGGCCGGCTGCTCAACCTCTGAACAACTCCGGTGGCGTGGCGTGATCCCGATGGGCGGCCCACAGCTCGGCGAGGGTGCGCTTGCGGGCCGGATCGACGAAATCCGGCGCGATGTCGGCGAGCGGCTTGAGCACGAAGGCGTGCTCCAGCTCGGGCCGCGGCAGTTCGAGGTTGCCCGGGCCGCGCAGCATCCGGTCGTCGAAGTAGACGATGTCGATGTCCAGCGTGCGGCTGGAGAAACGCGGCACGTCGCGGCGGCGGCCGTGGCGGTCCTCCAGCGCGTGCAGCCAGTCGTTGAGGGCCTGCGGCTCCAGGTCCGAGCGGATCGCCGCGGCGCAGTTCAGGAAGTCCGGCCCCGCGAAACCCACCGCCGGCGTACGGTAGACCGGCGAGGCCGCCACGGCGCCGAAACGCCCGCGCAAGCCGGCCAGTGCCTCGCGCAGGTGCCGTTCCGGCTGCTCGTTGCTGCCGAGGCTCAGCAGCGCGAGGCCGGGGCCGCGCACCACCACGCCGTCGGTGCCGCGCGCCTCCGCGCTCACGGCCGCGACCGCTCGATCACGATGCCCACCGCCTTCGCGCCGCGCACCGCGCCGGGCTTCGACAGCTTCAACCGCACCCAGGGCACTCCGAATTCGCCGGTGATGATCGCGGCACAGCGTTCGGCCAGGGTTTCCACCAGCCCGAAGTCGGATTGGCCGACGAACTCGATGAGCCGCTTGCTCACCGCCTTGTAGTCGAGGGTGTCGCCGATGGCATCGCTCGCCGCCGGCCGGCGGTTGTCGAAGCCCATCTCGATGTCGAGCACGATCGGCTGCCGGATGCGCCGCTCCCAATCGTAGATGCCGATCACGCACTCGATCTCGAGCGCCTCGATGAAGACCTTGTCCATCCAACCCCCTTGCACTGCGCGGCCCTTCCGGCCACCTCGCCCCGAAGGGCCTGTCGATACCGAACTGCCGTCAGCCTGCCAGCGGGGCCGGCAAGGCCGCGACAGGACCGAGCTCCGCCATGTCCCAGCGCGGCCGCACGCGGAACTCGAGGTCGCGCTGCCCGGCCGCGAGGCGCAGCGCACCGGCGAAGGCGATCATCGCGCCGTTGTCGGTGCAGAACTCCAGCCGCGGGAAGCTCAGCGCCACGCCCCGCTTCGCCGCCAGCGCGGCGAGCCGGACGCGCAGCTGCCGGTTGGCGCCGACGCCACCCGCCACCACCAGCGCCTCCATGCCGGTCTGCTCCAGCGCCCGCTCGCACTTGGCCGCCAGCGTCTCGGTCACCGCGTCCTCGAAGCCGAAGGCCAGGTCGGTCCGGGTGGCCTCGCTGCGATCGGAGGCCTGCCAGGCCAGCAGCGCCTGGGTCTTCAGGCCGCTGAAGCTGAAATCGAGCCCGGGGCGGTCGGTCATCGGCCGGGCGAAGCGAAAACGGCTCTCGCGCCGCCCCCCGGCTTCCGCCGCGGCTCGCCCTTCGAGGGCCAGGGCGGCCAGCTGCGGGCCGCCGGGATAGGGCAGGCCGAGCATCTTCGCGGTCTTGTCGAAGGCCTCGCCGGCGGCGTCGTCCAGCGACTCGCCGAGCAGGCGGTAGCGGCCGACGCCCTCCACCGCGACCAGCTGGGTGTGGCCGCCGGAGACCAGCAGGCAGACGAAGGGCGGCGGCGCGGCCCCGGGCTCCAGCAGGGGCGAGAGCAGGTGCCCCTCCATGTGGTGGACGCCGAGGCTCGGCAGATCCAGCGCCCAGGCCAGGGCCCGGCCGGTGGCGGCGCCGACCAGCAGGGCGCCGATGAGGCCCGGCCCGGCGGTGTAGGCGACACCGCCGAGGTCGCCGGGCGCGAGCCCGGCCTCGGCCAGGGTCTGGCGCAAGAGCGGCAGCAGCTTGCGGACGTGGTCGCGGCTGGCCAGTTCCGGCACCACGCCGCCGTACTCGGCGTGCAGGCCGACCTGGCTGTACAGGGCGTGGGCGCGCAGGCCGCGGGCCGTGTCGTAGACGGCCACGCCGGTTTCGTCGCAGGAGGTCTCGAGGCCGAGGACGATCATGGGGGGCGAGCCGTGCGGGGCGCCGGCGGCGGCGCGACTTGCGCCGGCGACGGCCGGGCCCGTATCATACGCGGCTCACCCGGAGCACCGGGTGGTTTTCTGTCGACCCGAGACCTTCCATGCCCAACGTCAAAGTCCGCGAAAACGAGCCGTTCGAGTTCGCGCTCCGTCGCTTCAAGCGCACCTGCGAAAAGGCCGGCGTCCTCGCCGAGACCCGCAAGCGCGAGTTCTACGAGAAGCCGACGCAGGAGCGCAAGCGCAAGGCCGCCGCCGCGGTGAAGCGCCAGCTGCGCCGCAGCTCGCGCGACGTCACCAAGCGCCAGCGCCTGTACTGAGCGCGGCACCCTTCGCCGGGAGCCGGCCCGCCATGTCCCTGAAGCAACGCATCACCGACGACATGAAGGCCGCGATGAAGTCCGGCGAGAAGGACCGCCTCGCCGCCATCCGCCTGATCCAGGCCGCGATCAAGCAGCGCGAGGTGGACGAGCGCGTGGCGCTCGACGACGCCGCCGTGCTGGCGGTGCTCGAGAAGATGGTCAAGCAGCGTCGTGACTCGATCGCCCAGTTCGATGCCGCCGGCCGCGCCGACCTGGCCGCCGTCGAGCAGGCCGAACTCGCCGTCATCCAGGCCTACCTGCCCGCGCAACTCTCCGAATCCGAGATCGACGACGCCATCCGGGCCGCCATCGCCGAGGCCGCGGCCGGCGCCGGCCCGCAGGCCATGGGCAAGGTCATGGCCGTGCTGAAGCCGAAGCTCGCCGGCCGCGCCGACATGGGCCTCGTCTCGCAGCGACTGAAGGCCGCGCTCACCGGCTGAAGGGGCGTAAGCTGCCCGCATGGCCGGCCGCATCCCCGACAGCTTCATCGATGGACTGCTCGCGCGGGTCGACATCGTCGAGCTGATCGGCTCGCGCATCCCGCTCCAGCGCAAGGGCCGCGAATTCAGCGCCTGCTGCCCGTTCCACGACGAGCGCACGCCATCCTTCTACGTCAGCCCGGCCAAGCAGTTCTACCACTGCTTCGGCTGCGGCGCGCACGGCACCGCCATCCGCTTCCTGATGGAGTACGACCGCCTCGATTTCGTCGACGCGGTCGAGGAGTTGGCCAAGCGGCTCGGCCTCGAGGTGCCACGCGAGGCCGGCGGCCGCGAACCGCCACGCGAGGGCCAGGAACTCCACGCCGTGCTGGAGGCGGCGCAGCAGTTCTTCCGCCGCGAGCTGGCCGGCAGCGCCGAAGCACAGGCCTACCTCGAACGCCGCGGCCTCGAGCCCGCCACTCTGGAAGCCTTCGGCATCGGCTGGGCGCCCGAGGGCTGGAGCGGCCTCCTCGACGCGCTGGGCCGCGGCGATCCGCGGCGCATCGAGCTGCTCGACAAGGCCGGCCTGCTCTCGAAGAACGACGCCGGCCGGACCTACGACAAGTTCCGCGGCCGGGTGGTGTTCCCGATCCACGACCGCCGCGGTCGCGTCATCGCCTTCGGTGGCCGGGTCATCCGCAAGGACGACGGTCCGAAGTACCTCAATTCGCCGGAGACCGCGCTGTTTCACAAGGGCCGCGAGCTCTACGGCCTCTGGCACGCGCGCCAGGCGCACAGCCGCATCCCGCGCCTCGTGGTGGTCGAGGGCTACATGGACGTGGTCTCGCTCTGGCAGGCCGGCATCACCACCGCGGTGGCGACCCTCGGCACCGCCACCACGCCCGAGCATGCCGAGCTGCTGTTCCGCAACGCCGCGGACGTCTGCTTCTGCTTCGACGGCGATGCCGCCGGCCGGCGCGCGGCCTGGAAGGCGCTGGAGTCGGTGCTGCCGCGCCTCGGCGATGGCCGCCAGGCGAGCTTCCTGTTCCTGCCCGAGGGCGAGGACCCGGACAGCCTGGTGCGGGCGCAGGGCGGGGCCGGCTTCGAGGCCGCACTCGCCACCGCCTTGCCGCTCAGCGAGTTCCTGTTCCGCCAGCTCGCCGAGGACAGCGACCTCGGCAGCGCCGACGGCAAGGCGCGGCTCGCCGAGCGCGCCAAGGTCCTGATCGCGCGCCTGCCCGACGGCGAGTTCCGCGACCGCATGGAGGCCCTGAGGGTGCAGCGCACGGCGGTCGGCTTCCACGCCAGCGCCCGGCTCGGCGACTACACCCGCGAACTGGTGCAGCTGGGCGAGCGGGTGCAGCAGGACGCCTACGAACTGGCCAGGGGCCGGGTGCCGGCGGGCTACCTCGTCGGCGTACCACCGCGCGGCCGGGCCTCGGCACCGCGCCCGGCGGGCGGCGAACCGCGCCGCAGCCTGGTGCGCACCGCCATCGCCCTGCTGCTGGCCCAGCCCGCCCTCGCCGACGAGGCCACCGCGGAGCTGCCCTGGCTCGAAACCCTGGAGCTGCCCGGCGTGCCCCTGCTGGTGGAACTGCTGCGGGCGATCGGCGAGCGCCGGCCGCCCAACACCGGGGCCCTCCTCGAAGCCTTCGCCGCGCACCCGCAGGCCGAGGCCCTGCGCAAGCTCGCGGCCCTGCCGCTGCCCGGCGAGCCGGCCGCGCTGGCCGCCGATTTCCGCGGCGCCCTGCGGCAGTTGCGACGCCGGGCCATCGACCAACGGCTCGACTGGCTGAAGGCCCAGCCCGCCCTCGACGAGGCCGGCCGCGCCGAGCTGCGCGCCCTGCTCGCCGGGCGCGAGTAAGGACAGGACGCCCGATCGCGCGGAAAGCAGGTCGCACGATCCGCCGACAGGCTCGCCTTGCCGAGCCACCATCCCGAGCGCGCCTGCCTTCGTGGTCCATGGGGCCGACCGTTCCGAGCGCGCCTGCCTTCGTGGTCCCTGGGGTCGCGGCCGGCGACGGCTACGCGTCCCGCTCCGCAGTCGCCGGACGGCGCACGTCGTGTGCGCCTCCCTGCGATCCCCATGGCCCACGGGCGCGGCGCGGATCGTTCCCGGCGGGTCGGGATCGCGAGCGCGGTGCTGGCGGGCGAGCCGCGGCGGTGAGGGCCGTCCTGCGGCAGCGAGGCAGGAGCCGAGCGCCGCGCG
>JAGXSL010000200.1 GCA_018333835.1 Lysobacteraceae bacterium | reverse complement strand
ATGGCGATCTTGTCCAGCAGTTCGCCGAAGGAGACGGGCACGCGGATCTCGGACATCGGGCACTCCAGGGAAGACGGCCGGGGCGGAAACCGAAAGCCCCGCGACGCGGGGCTTTCGGCCTGCCCGGCGGCCCGCGTGGGCGGGCCGGCAGGCGCTGTGCTGGCGGAGAGGGAGGGATTCGAACCCTCGGTACGCTATGAACGTACGCCTGATTTCGAGTCAGGTACAATCGACCACTCTGCCACCTCTCCGGTGGGCTGCCGGACGGGAAAGGGTCCGTCGAAGCAGGCGCAGGAGGATACATGCCCGCGCCCTTCGCGCCAAGACCGACGGCGGCTCGCCGCCTCGGCGTCCGCGCACGGAGCACCCCGCGATGATCGAATTCGGCCACCTGAGCCACGCCGGACTGCGTCGCGAGCTGAACGAGGACACCTACTACGGCGACGCCGACCTCGGCCTCTGGCTGGTCGCCGACGGCATGGGCGGCCACGACTCCGGCGAGGTGGCGAGCGCGCTGGCCCGCGACACCATCGTCCGCGAGGTGCGCGCCGGGCGCTCGCTGGAGGAGGCGATCCGCCAGGCCGACGAGGAGATCCTGCGGCAGTCGCGGCGGCGCCAGCAGGGCATGCCGATGGGCACCACGGTGGTCGCCGCCCGCGTGCAGCCCTCCGGCCGCTTCGAGATCGCCTGGGTCGGCGACTCCCGCGCCTACCTCTGGGACGGTCGGCTGCGCCAGGTGTCCTCCGACCACAGCTACGTGCAGGAGCTGATCGACCGCGGCAAGCTCACCCCCGAGCAGGCGCGCAGCCACCCGCAACGCAACGTGGTGACCAAGGCGCTCGGGGTCGGCGAGCCGGGCCTGCTGGAGGTCGAGACGGTGGCCGGCGAACTGCGGCCCGGCATGCAGGTGCTGCTGTGCAGCGACGGCCTGACCGAGGACGTCGACGACGCCAGCATCGCCCGCGTGCTCGCCCAGAAGGACATCAGCGCCCAGGAGGGCGTCGACCACCTCGTGGCCGCCGCGCTCGACGGCGGCGGCAGCGACAACATCACCGTGGTGCTGCTGCGCCGCACCTGAGCACGGTCCGGTGCGGTTTTCAGCCGGCCGCGTCCCAGAGCACGGTGCCGCCGGCGCGCTTCGCCACCGCGGCCAGGCGGGCGCGATGCGCCGCCTCCTCCTCCGGCCGCAGCGGGCGCCGCCGCACCGCCACCAGCGGCCCTGCGGTGGTGGCGGCCACCGGACCGGCGGCCGCGCCCAGGGCGAACTCGCCCTGCCCCGAACTCATCGCCAGGTAGACGTCGGCCAGCAGTTCGGCGTCGAGCAGGGCGCCGTGCAGGCTGCGATGCCCGTTGTCGACGCCGAGCCGCTTGCACAGGGCGTCCAGCGAATGGCGCTGGCCGGGGAAGCGCTGCTTCGCCAGCACCTGCGTGTCGAGCACGCCGGCGACGTGGTCGCTGATGCGGCCGAACGCCGGCCCCAGCCGCGCCAGTTCGGCATCGAGGAAGCCGAGGTCGAAGGCGGCGTTGTGGATCACCAGTTCGGCACCGCGGATGAAGGCGAGGAACTCCTCCGCCACCTCGGCGAAGCGCGGCTTGTCGCGCAGGAAATCCCAGCTCAATCCGGTCACTTCCGCCGCCCCCGGCTCCATCTCGCGATCGGGGTTCAGGTAACGCTGGAAATTCCGGCGGGTCGGCCGGCGCTCGACCAGTTCGACGCAACCGATCTCGACCACGCGGTTGCCCTTCTCCCAGGACAGGCCGGTGGTCTCGGTGTCGAGCACGACCTGCCTCATGCGACGACCCCGTCGCGGAAGCGCTGGGCCTGGGCGCGGGCCAGGGCATCGACGCGCTCGTTGTCGGGGTGCCCTGCGTGACCCTTGACCCACTGCCACTGCACGCGGTGCGGCGCGGCCGCGGCGTCCAGCCGCTGCCAGAGGTCCTGGTTCTTGACCGCCGTGCCGCCGGCGGTCCTCCAGCCCTTGCGCTTCCAGCCCGGCAACCACTCGGCGATGCCCTGGAGCACGTAGCGGGAGTCGCTGTGCAGCACCGCCGCGCAGGGCTGCTTGAGCGCCTCCAGCGCGGCGATGGCGGCCATCAGCTCCATGCGGTTGTTGGTGGTCTGCGGCTCGCCGCCGCACAGCTCGCGCTCGACGCCGCGGCAGCGCAGCAGCGCGGCCCAGCCGCCCGGCCCGGGGTTGCCGAGGCAGGCGCCGTCGGTGTGGATCTCGATGGGGGTCATGGTCATGGCGTGGAGGTTCAGGCGAGCGTCGCCCCGTGGCCGGGCCGCCAGGCCGGTCGACCGAGTCGCAGGGGGGTGGGCGTGGGGTCGCGCCGGGTGGCCAGCAGGGCCCAGGCCACCCGCCCGGCACCGCCCTGGGCCGGGCGCAGGGTGCCGACCGTCGGCAGTCGCCAGCGCGGGCCGAGGCGGCGCTCGTCGAGGCGGGTCAGGCCGGCCTCGTCCAGCCAGCCGGCCACCCGCGAGGCCGGCAAGGCGCGCACGCCGTGGCGGGCCCAGCGCCAGCGCGCGGTGCCGAAAGGGTTGAGGCCGAGCACCAGCAAGCGCCCTTCCGGGCACAGCACGCGGGCGGCCTCGGCGAGCAGGGCCGGCGGATCATCGGCCTGCTCCAGCACGAAGCAGAACTCGATCCGCGCCACGCCCTGGGCGGCCACCGGCCAGGCCGTCTCGCCGCTGCGCCATGGGCCGCTCCAGCCCCCGTCCTCGCGATGCAGGGCATGGCAGGTGCCGAAGGGCGCGGTCGGGGCGAGCAGGGGCCAGTCGGCGACCGGACGGAAGCACAGCCGCACTTGCCCGCCCGGCGTGGCCGGGGCCGCGGCGCTCCAGGCCCCCTGCGCCGCCGCCAGCAGGGTGGCGGCCACGGGCGAGGCCCACCAGCGTGCGGCGGCCTCGGCTTGACGGGGGGAACGCGGCGGCGGCATGGTCGGGATTGTGCGGCAAACGGCCGCGCCCGGTCACCGCCGCCTTGCTCCAGCTCCTGGCCTTCCCCGCCCTGCGCGACAACCTGATCTGGGCGCTGGTCGATGCCGACGGTGGCGCCATGGTGGTCGACCCCGGCGCGTTCCCGCCGCTGACCGCCGCCCTCGACGCCGGCCTGCGCCCGACGGCCATCCTGCTCACCCACCACCACGCCGACCATGTCGACGGCGCACTGGCGCTCGCCGAACGCAGCGGGGCACCGCTGTTCGGCCCGGCCGATGCGCGGCTGCCGGCGGCGGTGCGGCCGCTGTCCGCCGGCACGCACCGGCTGCCCGGTGGCTGGGCGGTCGAGGTGCTGGCCGTGCCCGGCCACACCCGCAGCCACCTCGCCTTCCATGTCGCCGGCCACCTGTTCTGCGGCGACACCCTGTTCAGCCTCGGCTGCGGCCGGCTGTTCGAAGGCAGCCCGGCGCAGATGCTGGACGCGCTCGACCGGCTTTCCGCCCTGCCCGAGGCGACGGCGGTCTGCTGCGGCCACGAATACACCCTCGCCAACGCCCGCTTCGCCGCCGTGGTGGAGCCGGACAACCCGGCCCGCGAGGCCTGGGTCGCCGAGGCGCGGCGACGCCTCGCCGCCGGCCGGCCCAGCCTGCCTTCGACACTGGCCATCGAGCGCGCGGCCAATCCCTTCCTGCGCGTCGACGTCCCGGCGATCCGTCGCCGCCTCGCCGAAGCGAGCCATGCCGCCGATGACCGGCTGGCGGCCTTCACCGCGCTGCGGGCCTGGAAGGACGGCTTCGCGTGACCGCACCCCGCCTCCGC
The DNA here is from genome assembly GCA_018333835.1 of Lysobacteraceae bacterium. Taxonomy (GTDB): domain Bacteria; phylum Pseudomonadota; class Gammaproteobacteria; order Xanthomonadales; family Xanthomonadaceae; genus Silanimonas. The sequence goes on along the minus strand of JAGXSL010000200.1, from coordinate 3,237 downwards.
AGGCTCGCCGCCGGGATGCCGGCCCTGCTGCTCGCCGCCTGCGCCAGCGTGCCGCCGCCCCCGGCCTCGACGCCGTTCGCCCTCGCCACCGTCGAACCGGCGCGGATCGATCCGCTGCCGCCCCCCGAACCACCGCCGGCACCCGCCCGGCTCCGCGACGGCGCGGCGGTGTTCGAACGCCTGCGCGCCGGGCTCGACCCGCCGGCCTGCGTGCGCGGCGAACGCAACCGGCAATGGCGGCGGCGCTTCACCGCCCAGCCGGAGGCCTTCGAAGCCCAATTGGAACGCGGCCTGCCACTGCTCGGCTGGGTGGTGGAAGCGGTCGAGCAGCGCGGCCTGCCGATGCAATTCGCGCTGATCCCGATCATCGAGAGCGGCCTGCGCCCGGAGGCCCGTGGTCGCGGCGGGCCGCTCGGCCTGTGGCAGATCATGCCGGCCACCGCCCGCCAGCTCGGGCTGCGGGTCGGCGGGCAGGACGACGAACGGCTCTCGCCGTGGCGCTCGACCACGGCAGCACTCGACTACCTGCAGGCGCTGCAGGCCGATTTCGGCGGCTGGCGCGCCACTGCCATGGCCTACAACGCCGGCCGCGGCCGCCTGCGTCGGGCCTTCGCCCACGCCGGGGACCGCGCCGTCTCCGCCGAGCGGCGACGCCCGCCGGGCCTCTCGCCGATCACCTACCACTACGTCGCCAAGCTGGAGGCCCTGTCCTGCCTCGTCGCCGAGCCCGCCCGGCACGGGCTGCGACTGCCGACGGCCGCGTTCGAGCCGCTGCCCGATCCGACGCCGCCCGGTCCGGCTGCGGGTGGACGCGGCTAGAGTCCGGGCCGGGGCTTGCGGCCTCAGCGCGGTCGCTGGGCCGAGGCCAGCATCGCGGCCATGCGCTCGTGGACGACCGTGATCGCCTTCAGCGGGCGGACCATGACCTTGAACTCGACGATCTTCCCGGCCTCGTTCCACCGGATGAGGTCCACGCCGTTGACCAGGACACCGTCGATCTCGGTTTCGAATTCCAGCATCGCGTCGGAGGGCCCGATGATCTCGCGGACATAGCGGAAGCTGGAACTGGCGAACACCGCGAAGGCCGCCGCCAGGTAGGCCTTGGTGATGACCTTGCCGCGCTGGGCGGTGTGGACGACGGGGGAGAGGAAGACCACGTCGTCCGCGAGCAGCGCATCCAAGGCGGGGAGGTCGCGCGCCTGCACCAGTGCATGCCAGTGTTCGATCGGCGTCGGTTTCATGTCGGGTCCTCGTCGCGGGATGGCATCGCCGGCATCCTGTCGTCAGCCGCGCCCCGCCGCCGGCGCGGTCGGCTTGATCTTGGCGCCATCGCGCGCCAGTTCCTCGCGCGTCGAGACGCGGCGGAACCAGACCGTGACCGCGGTTGAACTCAACACGATGAACAGCGAGTACAGCACCGGGATCAGCAGCACTTCCTGCTGCAACGCGCCCTCGAAGGTCAGCAGCACGATCAGCACCGCCAGCGGGCCGTTCTGGATGCCGGTCTCGAGCGCGATGGTGCGCGAGCGCAGGCGGTCCTGGCGCAGCAGCCGCGCCAGCCCGAAGCCCAGCGCCATGCCGAACAGCCCAAGCCCGATGGTCGCGAAGTAGACGTTGCCGGCGGTGGTGGCGAGCAGCATGTGATTGCGCGGCACCCAGGTGCCGATCACGAACAGGAGCACGACCACGCCGAGGATCGCGCCGACCAGTTCGATCGTCGCGCCGGCGTTGGGGTTCCACTTGCGCAGCGCGATGCCGATGATGGTCGGCACGATCAGCAGCACCAGCACGCGCAGCACGTCGGAGGGCGGGATCTGGTATTCGGCCGGCAGGCCAAGGAGGCCGCTGTAGAAGGCGAGCAGGATCGGCACCATCGCCACCGCCACCAGCGTCGAGCAGATCGTCATCAGGATCGACAGCGCCAGCACGCCCTTGCTGAAGTAGGTGAAGATGTTCGAGGTCGTGCCGCCGGGCATGCAGCCGATCAGCACCAGCCCGAGCGCGAGGCCCGGCGGGAAGCCCAGCATCAGGGCCAGCGTGTAGGCGAGCGCCGGCATGATCGCGTACTGGCAGAGCAACCCGACCAGCACGCCCTGCGGCTTGCGGAAGGCGATGCGGAAGTCCTTGAAGGTCAGCGACGCCCCCATGCCGAGCATGATGATCATCATCATCGCGGTCAGCAGCTGGGTCTCGAATTCGGTCATCATGGCGGGCACTCCCCGGCCTGCGCCCGTTGCGCGAGCCATTCCTTGCGCAGTTCCTTGCGCAGGATCTTGCCGATCGGCGACTTCGGCAGCTCGGTGCGGAACTCGACCCGCTTCGGGATCTTGTAGTCGGTCAGCAGCGTGCGGCAATGGGCGCGCACGGCCTCCTCGGTCAGGCCGGCACCGGCGGCGGGCACGACGTAGGCGCGCACCGCCTCGCCGCTGCGCTCGTCGGGCACGCCGATGACGGCCACTTCGAGCACCTCGTCGAGCTGGGCGATGGCGTCCTCGACCTCGTTCGGGTAGACGTTGAAGCCGGAGACGAGGATCAGGTCCTTCTTGCGGTCGACGATGCGGAAGTAGCCATCGTCGTCCATCACCGCGATGTCGCCGGTGTGGAGCCAGCCGTCGCGGACCACGAGCGCGGTCTCGTCGGGGCGGTTCCAGTAGCCGCGCATGACCTGCGGCCCCTGCACCAGCAGTTCGCCGGGCTCGCCCGGCGGCACGCAGCGGCCGCGGTCGTCGACCAGCCGAACCGCGGTGCCGGGCGCCGGAATGCCGATCGAGTCGGGCTTCTGCAGGCCGACCAGCGGGTTGAAGGCGACGATCGGCGACGACTCGGTGAGGCCGTAGCCTTCGGCGATCACGGTGCCGGTCAGCTTGCGCCAGCGCTCGGCCACCGCATGCTGCAGGGCCACGCCGCCGGCGACCGCGACCTTGAGATGGCGCGGCGGGAAGGCGACGAACCATTCCTCGTCCTGATTAGCCCCGACCCTCAGCCATGAAAATTGCTCGCAGCGCGCAAGACCGGCTCGGGGCAAGGCTTGCAGCGCAGCATGGCGGTGGCCAGTCGCGGCAGCATCTCATGCAGGCGGAAGCGACGGTTGAACCGGTAGGCGGCTTCGGCCAGGTAGCGCCGCGCGTACTTGGCCTGGCGGATGGCGTGGTAGGTGCCGTTGATGGCGCGCTTGACGTTGCCCAGCAGCACGTTCACCCAACGCGCGCCCGGCGCCTCGGTGGCGGCACGGCCGCC
>JAGXSL010000199.1 GCA_018333835.1 Lysobacteraceae bacterium | reverse complement strand
TGGTGAGCGCGCGCAACCCCACCATCAACATGCGCGCCGCCCCCAGCACCGACGCCGTGGTGCTCTGGCGCCTCGCGCAAGGCTACCCGCTGCAGGTGCTGGAGCGCCGTGGCGACTGGCTGCGCGTGCAAGATTTTGAGGGCGACCAGGGCTGGGTGGCGCGCAGCGTGGTGGGCGACACCCCGCACCACATCGTGCGCAGCCCACGCGCCAACCTGCGCGCCGGCCCCGGCACCCAGCACCGCGTGGTGCACACCGCCGTTTATGGCGACATTTTGCGCACCACCCGCCGCCAAGGCGATTGGGTGCAGGTGCAGCGCCCCGACGGCCGCGGCACCGCCTGGGTGGCGAGCGAGTTGCTTTGGGGCTGGTAGCCGTGCTGCACCGCCACCTCAACCACCAGCGCTACACCTTGGCCGCCATTGACGATGCCATTGCGCGCGGGCGCTGGAGCGACTGGGTCTGGCAGCACTATGCCCAACAACATCCGTTGGCGCGCAGCTGTTCGCCTGAAGCCCAGCGGAACTTGATGATGCTGGGCTCGGTCTACTGAATGGACCAGCACGCCAGCAAACAGATCCCCAAGCAGGGGCTGGCGCCACCGGCCTTGCGTTTGCTTGCTTGGAGGAGTAACCATGTCGACTGCTAGCCTGCCCGGACTCTTGTTGGCGCCTGCCGCGCGGCGCCGAACCGCGCGTCTACAGCGCGCGATGAGGTGAGCCATGTTTCGACGCCTCGCCCGCTACGAACTCTACCTCTGCCTGCTATTCAACCGTGGCTGTCGCTTCTCCGCGCTGCGCGCCTTCTTCGCCGCCGTCAGCCGCTTGGGTGACGGCATCGCTTGGTACGCCCTCATGCTGGCGCTGCCGCTGGTGCACGGCCTTCATGGCTTGGCCGCCTCCGCCCACATGCTCGCGGTGGGCGGAGGCGGAATGTTGATCTACCGGCAGATCAAGCGCCGCACCGAGCGGCCGCGGCCGTTCCGGCTCAGTCGCGCCATCAAGATCGGCACCCCGCCGCTGGACAAATACAGCTTCCCGTCCGGGCACACCCTGCACGCGGTGGGCTTTACGGTGGTCGCCATCCAGTATCTGCCGCTCTTGGTTTGGCTGCTGGTCCCATTCGGGTTGCTGGTCGCCGCATCGCGGCTGGTGCTTGGTCTGCATTACCCGACCGATGTGGTGTTTGGCGCGTTGATCGGCTTTGGGGTGGCACTGCTCAGCTTCATGCTGCTCCCCGGCCTCCAGTACTACTCGACGGCGAGGAGGTTGCATGCGGGTACTGATGATTTCTGATGTCTACTTTCCCCGCATCAACGGCGTCTCGACCTCGATTCAGACCTTCTCGCGGGAGCTGCAGCAGCTTGGCCACACCGTCGACCTGATCGCCCCGGCCTATCCCGGGCAGCCACCCGACGCCGGCGCAATCGAGCGCATAGGGAGCCACTATCTGTTCTTCGACCCGGAAGACCGGATGATGCGCGGCAGCGAGATCCGCCGCCTACTGCCCAAACTCCGGCGCTGCGGCTACGACTTGGTGCACATCCAAACACCGTTCGTGGCGCATTACGCGGGCCTTCGGCTGGCGGCAGAGCTCAATGTACCGGTGCTAGAGAGCTACCACACCTACTTCGAAGAGTACCTGTTCCATTACCTGCCGTGGTTGCCGCGCGGCCCGCTGCGCGCTGCCGCCCGCAGCTTCAGTCGGCGCCAGTGCAACGCCGTTGACGCGGTGGTGGTGCCCTCAGGCCCGATGCAGGGCGTCTTGCGCAACTATGGCGTGACAGCGCCGCTGCACGTGATTCCCACCGGTTTGCAAATGCACCGCTTCGCGGCCGGCGACGGCGGCCGCTTCCGCCGCCAGTTTGGGATCGGCCAGGAGCGCCCGCTGCTGCTGCATGCGGGGCGACTCGCGCACGAGAAAAACATCGACTTCCTGCTGCGGGTGCTGCAGCGGGTCGCCGCCAGTCGTTCCGATGTGCTGCTGGTGATTGCCGGCGACGGGCCCGCACGCGCACACCTAGAGCGACTATCCGCGCAACTGGGCCTGCAGGGGAACACCCTGTTCGTCGGCTATCTCGAGCGCGAGGGCGCGCTGGTGGATGGCTACCGGGCCGCCGATGCCTTCGTGTTCGCCTCCCGCACCGAAACCCAGGGCCTGGTGCTGTTGGAGGCGATGGCGGCGGGCACCCCTGTGGTGTCCACGGCACACCTAGGGACCTGCGACATACTCGGGCCCGGCTGCGGCGCGCTGGTGGCCGTCGATGACGTCGACGACTTCGCCGGCAAGGTCATCCGCCTGCTGGACGACGCCGACCTGCGGGCTCGTTTGGGCGCGGAGGCCCATGACTACGCCCAGAGCTGGTCGGCTGCGGCGTTGGCCGGCAAGCTGGAGCAGCTCTACCTGTCACTGCTGACCCCGGATGCCGTGCCCCCGCTGGCAACGGAACCAGCCGCCGTCAGATGAAGTAGTGCCGCACGCAGCCGGCGGGCCGGCCTTGCGGAGCCAGCTCGAACCGCACGAAATGCACGGCCGAGGTTTTCTCGTCGTTCTCGCGCTCCAGGTCTTCGTCGGCGATGGCATACACCCTGGCCATGCCTTCGACCTCCACGAACATGCGGTCCTCCACGCCGATCAGCCGCGCCAGCTCGCGCTTGCGTTCGTTCACGTCGGGGTATTCGATCAGCATCGTCGCCTTCCAGTTGCTGCCGTCCGGCAGCAGCGGCGCATACGCCTCGATCTCCTGCAAAATGCCCTCTTCCTCGAAGATTTTTTCGATGCGCAGCATCTCCTGGATCTGGTAGCGAATCGTCATCTCGCTCTCGAACTGCAGCGTGATGTGCTCGCCCAGCGCCACCGAGCGCAGCTTGCGGTGCGCCATGACGTCGGGCTTGTGCGCCTTGCGGTACTTGCTGTAGGCCTCCAGGCTCATCAGATTGTCGGGAGTGATTGGCATCTTCAATACTGCGCTTGCATTGAGCCTATGGTAATAAAGGAAGCTGTTCTAGCCCTTCTTGGGCCGCTGCCAGCCCGGCAGGCTGATAGCCTTGCCGCGCGCCACGGTGAGGGCGCCCGGCGCGGTGCTTTTGCTCAGGGTCGATCCGGCCCCGATGGTGCCGCCTGCGCCCAGGGTGATGGGCGCTACCAGCACGCAGTTGCTGCCCACGTGTACGTCGGGCTCGATCACGGTGCGGTGCTTGGCCGCGCCGTCGTAGTTGGCGGTGATGCTGCCCGCGCCATAGTTCACGCGCTCGCCCACGGTGGCGTCGCCCAAGTAAGCCAGGTGGTTCGCCTTGGCCCCGGCCGCCAATGTGGAGTTTTTCACTTCGACAAAGTTGCCGATGTGCACCTCGGGCCCAAGCCGGGTGCCGGGGCGCAGGCGCGCAAAAGGGCCCACCAGCGCCCCAGCGCCCACCTGCACCGGGTCGCGCTGGCCGTCGATGTGCGTAAAGGGCAGAATCTGCGCCCCGTCCGCTATGCGCGCCTGGGCAATCACGCAGTTTGCCCCGATGCGCACCCCGTCGCCCAGGTGCACCTCGCCTTCGAAGATGCAATTCACGTCGATCTCCACGTCCTGCCCGCAGTGCAGGCGGCCGCGCACATCCAGCCGCGCCGGGTCTGCCAGTCGCACGCCTTGGGCCATCAGGTGTTCGGCGTGGCGGCGCTGCAAGGCGCGTTCGAGCTCGGCCAGTTGCGCCGGGCTGTTCACGCCCGCCACTTGCAGCGCGTCGTCGATGCGGTGCGCCTGCACCGGGCAGCCGGCCGCGCGCGCGTGGCGCACCACGTCAGTCAGGTAGTACTCGCCCTGGGCGTTGCGCTTGTCCAGTTGCGCCAGCCAAGGGCGCAGCAGCCGCGTCGGGGCGGCCATGATGCCGCTGTAGATTTCGTCTATGCCCAGTTGCGCCGGGCTGGCGTCTTTGTGCTCCACGATGGCCTGCACGCTGCCGTCAGGGGCGCGCTCGATGCGGCCGTAGCCGCTCGGGTCGGGCAGGCGCAGCGTCAGCAGCGCCAGTTGCTGGCCCGCGCACACGTCCAGCAGCGCGCGCAGCGTGGCGGCCTCGGTCAGGGGCACATCGCCCGAGAGCACCAGCGTGACACCGTCGTCGGGCAACAGCGGCAGCGCCTGCTGCACTGCGTGGCCGGTGCCCAGTTGGGGCTGCTGGCGCACGCAGCGCAGTTGCAGCGGCAGGGCCGCGCCCCAGTCGGCCAGCGCCGCCTCCACCTGCCCGGCCTCGTGCCCGGTCACCACCACCGCTTGCCGCGCCTGCAGTTGCGCCGCCTGCTGCAACACATGCGCCAGCAAGGGCTGGCCGCCCAGGCGCTGCAGCACCTTGGGCAAGCGGCTTTGCATGCGCGTGCCTTTGCCAGCGGCCAGCACCACCACGTCGAGCGCAAAATCCATCCTTAAGCTCCAAATGCGAGCAGCACAGGCGCTGCCTAGTGTCCGAATTATCCGCGCTCTGGCGGTGCCACCCGCAAGCCACCGCCCCCTTCAGCGACAATCGCCGCATGAATGCGACCTATGTCCTCACGCTCTCGTGCCCAGACAAACCCGGCATCGTCCATTCCGTTTCGGGTTTTTTGCTGCAACACGGCGGCAACATCGAAGAAGCGGCGCAGTTCAACGACCACGCCACCGGCCTGTTTTTCATGCGCGTGCAGTTCGTTTGCGAGTGCGTGAGCGAGCCCGAACTGCGCCAGCAGGTGCAGGCGCTGGCGCAGGCGCACCAGATGCGCTGGGGCCTGCACGCCTGGCACGAGCCCATGCGCTGCGTGATCTTCGTCAGCCAGCAGGGCCATTGCCTCAATGACCTGCTGTTTCGCTGGAAAAGCGGCCTGCTGCGGCTCGACCTGCGCGCCATTGTGAGCAACCACCGCGATTTTTACCAGCTCGCCGCCAGCTACAACGTCGCCTTCCACCACCTGCCCGTGCGCGCCGGCCACAAGGCCGAGGTGGAGGCGCGCCAGCTCGAAATCATCGAGCACGAGCAGGCCGAACTGGTGGTGCTGGCGCGCTATATGCAAATCCTGTCGGATGGCATGTGCGAGCGCCTAGCCGGGCGCGCCATCAACATCCACCACAGCTTTTTGCCCAGCTTCAAAGGCGCCAAGCCCTACCAGCAGGCGCACCAGCGCGGCGTCAAGCTGATCGGGGCCACGGCCCACTACGTGACCGCCGCGCTCGACGAAGGCCCGATCATCGAACAAGACGTGGCCCGGGTGGACCACAGCCTGAGCGTGCAAGACCTGGCCGACAGCGGGCACGACACCGAATGCGCGGTGCTGGCGCGCGCCGTCAAGTGGCACAGCGAACACCGGGTGCTGCTCAACGGCCACAAGACCGTGGTCTTTCGCTGAGGGGCCTAGAGGCAACTGCGCCCAACGGCCGAAATCGCACCCACAAAATCCGACCCATGCCCGCCCGCATCCCCCCCATCCAGTGCCTGCTCACCTTCGAGGCCTTGGCGCGGCTGCGCAGCGTCACGCAGGCGGCCGAAGAGCTGTGCGTCACCCCCAGCGCGGTGAGCCACCGCGTCAAGCAGCTCGAACTGGTGCTGGGCGTCAAATTATTTGGCCGCGCCGATTTTTCGCTCACCACCGAAGGCAGCGAATACCTCGCCCACGTGCGCGAGGGCCTGCTGGCCCTGCAGCGCTTTCCCAGCCACCAGCCCAGCCCGGGGCGGCGCAAGCTGCGGCTGGCGGTCACGCCCACCTTTGCGCGCTCGCTGGTGATGCCGCGGTTGCAGCAGTTTGCCCAAGCCTACCCCGAGATCGACCTAACGCTACAGATCAGCATCCCGCTGCTCGACGTGGTGGCCGAAGACGCCGACCTCACCATCCGCTTCGGCACCGGGCGCTACGCCGACGTGGA
>JAGXSL010000198.1 GCA_018333835.1 Lysobacteraceae bacterium | reverse complement strand
GGATCGGGCCACCTGCTTCCCGCGCGATCGCCCATCCATGGGCTCACGCGCGGCGCTCGGCTCCTGCCTCGCTGCCGCAGGTCGGCCCTCACCGCCGCGGCTCGCCCGACAGGCACCGCGCTCGCGACTGCGGAGCGGGACGCGTAGCCGTCGCCGGCCGCGACCCCGTGGCCCACGAAGGCAGGCGCGCCCGGAACGATCGGCCCATGGGCCACGAAGGCAGGCGCGCCCGGGACGGCGGCTCAGCCGCCGCCGCGCGCCTTGGCGCCGTGGCGCCTCGCCAGCACGCCCTCGACATCGGCAAGGCCAAGGCCGCGGGCACGCAGGCCCACGAGGGCGTGGAAGAACAGGTCGGCGGCCTCGTCGAGCACCGCCCGCTCGTCCTGCGCGACCAGGGCGAGCGCGGTCTCCACCCCCTCCTCGCCGACCTTCTGGGCGATCGTGCGCAGGCCCGAATCGAACAGCGTGGTCGTGTAGCTGCCCGCGGGGCGCTCACGTTCGCGCTGCTTGATCGTGGCTTCCAGTTCGGCCAGCACGCTGCCCGGGGCGGAGGGAAAGCAGCTCACGCGCTTGAGGTGGCAGGTGGGCCCGTGCGGGAGGGCCTGCACCAGCAGCGCGTCGGCGTCGCAGTCGGTCCCGATGGCCACCAGCTCCAGCACGTCGCCCGAGGTCTCGCCCTTCGTCCACAGGCGCTGCTTGCTGCGGCTGAAGAACGTCACCTTGCCGCTGGCGAGCGTTGCCTCGACGGCGGCGCGGTCCATCCAGCCGAGCATCAGCACGCGGTGCGTGTGGGCGTCCTGGACCACCGCCGGCAGCAGGCCGCCCTGCTTGGCGAAATCCAGCAGGCCGGGGTCGAAGGCCGCGCCGGGCGGCGCGATCGGCGGGGTCGTCTCACTCATGGCGCACCTCGATGCCGGCCGCACGCAGCCGGGACTTGAGTTCGGGAATCGGCACGCTGCCGGAATGGAAGACCGAGGCGGCAAGCGCGGCGTCGACGTCGGCGACGCGGAACACCTCGATGAAGTGCGCGATGGTGCCGGCACCGCCGGAGGCCACCAGCGGGACCCGGCAGGCGGCGCGCACGGCAGCGAGCTGTTCGAGATCGAAGCCGCTCTTCGCGCCGTCGCTGCCCATGCAGTTGAGCACGATCTCGCCGGCACCGCGGTCCTGCACCTCGCGCACCCAGTCCAGCGTGCGGCGGCCGGGTGCCTTCGTCTTCGCCGGGTCGCCGGTGTACTGGCGTACCCGCCACTCGCCGTCCTCGTCCTTGAGCGAATCGACGCCCACCACCACGCACTGCACGCCGAAAGCCCCGGCCAGTTCGTCGATCAGGCCAGGGCGCTCCAGCGCCGGGGAGTTGATCGAGACCTTGTCGGCACCGGCGTTCAGCACGGCACGGGCGTCCTCGACGGAGCGGATGCCACCGGCGACGCAGAAGGGGATGTCGATGATCCGCGCCACGCGCTCGACCCAGCCGCGGTCGACACGACGCCCCTCCGGGCTGGCGGTGATGTCGTAGAACACCAGCTCGTCCGCGCCCTCGTCGCGGTAGCGCAAGGCCAGTTCCTCGATGCCGCCCATCACCACGTGGTCGCGGAAGCGCAGGCCCTTCACGACCTGGCCGTCGCGGACGTCGAGGCAGGGAACGATGCGACGGGCGAGCATCAGGGTTGCCCTCCTGATGCATCGGCCGACAGGCCTGCCGGCGGGACGGAAGCCGCGAGATCGGCGGCGGCGAGGGCCTCGGCCAGCGTGAAACGGCCCTCCAGCAGCGCCCTGCCGAGGATGGCGCCGGAAGCACCGGCCGTCCGCGCGCCGCGCAGGTCCTCGAGCGTTGCCACGCCGCCCGAGGCCTGCACCGCGACCGTGGGAAAACGCCGAGCGATCTCGCGGTAGAGCCCGAGGTTCAGGCCGGCCAGCATGCCGTCGCGGGCGATGTCGGTGCAGAGCAGATGCCGCAGGCCGGCATCGGCGTAGCGCCGGAGCAGGTCGAACAGCGCGAGGCCGGAGGCCTCGGTCCAGCCGTGTACCGGCAGGCGGAACACCCCGTCGGCATCGGCCCGTGCGTCGAGGGCGACGGTGAGGCGATCATTGCCGAAGCGCTCGAGCCAGCCCAGCACGCGCTGCGGCTGGCGGACCGCCAGCGAGCCGACGACCACGCGCGAGGCGCCCGCGTCGAGCATGGCGGCGACCTCGGCCTCCTCGCGCACGCCGCCCCCGGTCTGCACCTTCAGCGGGGTCTCGCGGCGGATCGCCTCGACGAGCGGGGCCAGCGACCAGCCACCCGACCTTGCGGCGTCGAGGTCGACGAGGTGCAGCCACTCCGCGCCGTCGTCGGCATGGCGCTTCGCCAGATCGAGCGGCGTGCCGGCGTAGCGGGTCTCGGCGGCGTAGTCGCCCTGGCGCAGGCGCACGACGCGACCTTCGCGGAGGTCGAGGGCGGGATAGAGGATGAACGCCACGGCGGGCCTCTACAGCGAAAGGAAATTGGCGAGCAGGCGCGCGCCGGTGGCCGCACTCCGCTCGGGATGGCACTGCGCGCCCATGACGTGGCCACGCGCGGCGATGGCGGTGAACGGCGCGCCGTGCGCGCAGGTGGCGAGCGCGTTCGCGTCGCCGTGGCAGGCGAAGCTGTGGACGAAGTAGGCATGCCGGCCGTCGAGACCGTCCATCAGCGGGTGTGCGGCCGCCTCGGGCGACGCGGCCTCGAGCCGGTTCCAGCCCATATGCGGCACGCGCAGGCCGGGTGACTCCGGCAGGCGCTCGACCCGGCCCGGCAGCAGACCGAGGCAGCCGGTATCGCCCTCGGCCGAATGCTCGAACAGCAGCTGCATGCCGACGCAGATGCCCATCAGCGGCTGCGTGAGCGTCGGGATCAGGCGATCGAGGCCGTTGGCGCGCAGGCGCGCCATCGCCGGGCCGGCCGCACCGACGCCGGGCAGGATCACGTGCGTCGCCGCGCGGATGCGCTGCGCGTCGTCGGTGACCGCTGCCTCGACGCCGAGTCGGGCGAAGGCCGCCTGCACCGAGCCGAGGTTGGCCCCGCCGGAGTCCAGCAGGACGAGGCGGATGCGCGAAGCGTCGAGGCGCGGGCCCGCGACGAGGCTGGCCTCGATCACAGCACGCCCTTGGTGCTGGGAAGCTCGGTGCCCTCGCGGCGGATCGCCTGCCGCAGCGCACGCGCCACGACCTTGAAGCAGGCCTCGACCATGTGGTGGGTGTTCTCGCCGCGCACCTGCAGGTGCAGGTTCAGGCCGGCGCTCTCGCAGAGCGAGCGGAAGAAGTGCGGCACCAGTTCGGTGGCGAGCCCGCCCACCTCGGTCCGCGGGAACGCGCCCTCGAAGACGAAGTACGGGCGGCCGGAGAAATCGATCGCCGCCGAGGCCAGGGTTTCGTCCATCGGCAGGGTGAAGCCGTAGCGGCCGATGCCGCGCTTGTCGCCGAGCGCCTGCTTCAGCGCCTGGCCGATGGCGAGGGCGCAATCCTCGACGGTGTGGTGCTCGTCGATGTGCAGGTCGCCGGCGCAGCGCACCGCCAGCCCGAAGCCGCCGTGCTTGCCGAGCTGCTCCAGCATGTGGTCGAAGAAGCCGTGGCCGGTGGCGACGGCGGGATCGGAAGCGCGGTCGAGATCGACCTGCACGCTGATCTTCGTTTCCTTCGTCGTGCGCTCGACGGCAGCCGTGCGCGGCGAGGCAGTGAGCGCCTGGGCGATGCCGGCCCAGTCGTGGTGTCCGTCCTTGAGCCGGAAGCCGCGCACGCCGAGGTTGCTGGCGAACTGCATGTCGGTCTCGCGGTCGCCGACCATCGCGCTGTTGGCGAGGTCGATGTCGCGATCGCGCAGGTAGTGCATCACCATGCCGAGGCCCGGCTTGCGGGTCGGCTTGTTCTCGTGGGCGAAGCTCTCGTCGATCAGCAGCTCGCGGAACACGATGCCCTGCGATTCGAGGACTTGCAGCAGCAGGCGCTGCGGGCCCTCGAAGGCCGCACGCGGGAAGGACGGCGTGCCAAGACCGTCCTGGTTGCTGACCATCACGAACTGGAAGCCGGCGTCGCGCAGCTTCTGCAGCGCGGCGATGCAGCCGGGCACCAGCCGGAACTTCTCGAAGGCGTCGATCTGCTGGTCGGCGGGCTCCTCGATGAGTACGCCGTCGCGGTCGATGAACAGGATCTTCTGGGGCATGGTCGATGGCTCAGGCAAGGGCGGCCAGCAGCGCGTCGTTCTCTTCCGGGCTGCCGATGGTGATGCGCAGCGCATCGGCGAGGCCGGGCTGCGCACGCTGGTCGCGCACCACGATGCCGGCCCCGAGCAGGGCCCGGAAGACGGCTTCGGCATCGAGGAAACGCACCAGCAGGTAGTTGGCGTCGGAGGCGTAGACGGCGCGCACGCCGTCGAGGCCGCGCAGGAGTTTCGCCACGCGTTCGCGCTCGGCGACGATGCGGCCGGCGCGCCGCTTCGCCTCGTCCGCCGCCGGCGGCGACACCGCATCCAGCGCCAGCGCCACCGACGGTGCGGACAGCGGGTACGGTGGCGCGATGGCGGCCAGCACGCGCACCAGCGCCGGATCGCCGAGGGTGATACCGAGCCGCGCGCCGGCCAGCGCATAGGCCTTCGACAGCGTGCGGAGCACGACGAGGTTCGGGTACCGCGGCCGCAGCGCCAGCGCGCCCGGGCCGTCGTGGTACTCGCCGTAGGCCTCGTCGACGACCACCAGCGCCCGCCCGGCCACGCCGCGCAGCAGGCGCTCGAGCTCGGCATTGGGCACCGCGCTTCCGGTCGGGTTCGAGGGCGAGCAGACGTACAGCAGCTTCACCGGCGCCTTGGCGATCGAGAGCTCCAGCGCGCGAAGCACGGCCTCGACATCGAAGCGGAAGGCGTCGCCGTCGTCCACCAGCGGCACTTCGACCACGGGGGCGCCCTGCACCCGCGCCGACACCGCGTACATGCCGAACACCGGCGGTGTGACCAGCACCGCCTCGCGCTCGGCGCGGCACAGGGTGCGGGTGAGCAGGTCGATGCCCTCGTCGCTGCCGCGGGTCATCAGCAGCGTGTCCTCGGGCACGCCGTACAGCGCCGCGAGTCGCGCCTTCAGCGACTTGGGCTGCGGCTCGGGATAGCGGTTCAGGCCCTGCCCCGGGTCGGCCGGTGAAGGCCAGGGGCTCTCGTTGGCATTGAGCCACACCGAGCCGGTGAGCCCGGTCTTGCGCGCCGAGCCGTAGCCGCCGAAATCGCGCAGGTCGGCGCGGACGAGGTCGAGCACGTTCATGCCGGGGCCTCCAGCCGCTGCAGCACCGCCTGCGCGTGCGCCTCCAGCGACTCGGCGCGGGCCAGCGTCACCGCGCAGGGGCCGATGGCGCGCAGGCCCTCGCGGCTGACCTGCTGCACGCTGATGCTGCGCTGGAAGCTCGCCACCGAGACCCCGCTCCAGGCCCGCGCCGCGCCGCCGGTCGGCAGCACGTGGTTGGTGCCGGAGCAGTAGTCGCCAAGCGACTCCGGGGCATGGTCGCCGAGGAAGATCGAGCCGGCGCAGCGGATTTCCGGCAGCCAGGCGCGCGGCTCGCGGAGCTGCACGATCAGGTGCTCGGGGCCGTAGGCATTGCTGAGGGCGAAGGCCTCGTCCAGCGTCGGCACGACGATCAGGCGAGCGAAGTCGAGCGCCTTGGTCGCGATCGCCTCGCGCGGCAGGCGCGCGAGCTGGACGCCCACTTCGGCCTCCACCGCCGCGGCGAGGGCCGGGCTGTCGGTCACCAGCAGCACCTGCGAATCGGGGCCGTGCTCGGCCTGCGCCAGCAGGTCGGCGGCGACGAAGGCCGGGTTGGCGCCGGCATCGGCGATCACCAGCACCTCCGAAGGGCCGGCGGGCATGTCGATGGCCGGGCCGTCGGGCAGCGCGCTGACCTGCGACTTCGCCAGCATCACCCAACTGCTGCCGGGGCCGAACAGCTTGTCGCAGCGCGGGATCGACGCGGTGCCGAAGGCCATCGCGGCGATCGCCTGCGCGCCGCCCACCTTGAACACGCGCGTGATGCCGCACAGCCGCGCCGCGACCAGCACGGCGGGGTCGGCGCTGCCGTCGGCACGCGGCGGCGTGCACACCACCACCTCACGGCAACCGGCGATCTGCGCCGGCACGCCCAGCATCAGCGCGGTCGAGGGCAGTGGCGCACTGCCCGCCGGCACGTACAGGCCGACCGTGTCGATGGCGCGCAGCACACGACCGCAGCGCACGCCCGGCGCGGTGTCGATCTCGAACTCGGCCGGGGCGCCGGCGCGGTGCCAGGCCTCGAGGCGCGATTTCGCCTCGACCATGGCCGCGCGCAGCGCCGGGTCGAGGCCGGCTTCGGCAGCGGCGAACTCGGCGGCCTCGACCGCCAGCGTCCCCACCTCCACGCCGTCGAAGCGGCGCGTCAGCGCGCGCAGCGCGCTGTCGCCGTCGGCGCGCACCTGCGCGAGGATGCGCTGCACGGCGGCGATCCGCTCTTCGCTGGCATTCGACGGCGGCCGCGCCAGCGCGGCGGCGCGCTCGTCGTTGGAAAGCGCGGCCCAGTCGAGCGTCTTCATACCAACATCTGCTCGACCGGCAGCACCATCAGAGCGCTGCCGCCGGCCTTCTTGAGGTCCTCCAGTCGCTGCCAGGTCAGCGCCGTGCGGCACAGCGCCTGCACCGAGACCCGCGAGGCCTGGCCGTCGATGGTGGTCACCAGCGGCGCCTCGACATCGGGCAGCAGCTTCAGGACCTCGGCCAGCGCGGCGCGCTCGGCCTGCAGCATCAGCAGCTTCGCGGCCTTCACCGAGAGCACGCCGTCGAGGCGGCGCAGCAGCAGGTCGGCCAGCACCTGGCGCTCGTCGTTGAAGGGCTTGGCGGGGCCGGCGATCACCGCCTCGCTCTCGAGCACCACCGCCACCTCCTTGAGCTGGTTCGCCACCAGCGTGCCGCCGGTGGAGACGAGGTCGCAGATGGTCTCGGCCTTGCCGAGGCGCGGCGCGATCTCGACCGAGCCCGAGAGCAGCACCGGCTCGGCGTCGACGCCGTGGTCCTTGAGCCACTTCGCCAGCAGGGCCGGGTAGCTGGTGGCGCAGCGCAGGCCGGCGAGGCGCTGCGGGCCCGGCCAATCCCAGTCCTGCGGCACCGCCACCGAGAGCCGGCAGCGGCCGAAGCCGAGCCGCCGCACCAGGCTGAACACCTCGCCCTCGCCCTTCGCACGCCACTCGTGGTCCTGCTCGGCCAGCACGTTGAGGCCGACGATGCCGAGGTCGCAGACGCCCTCGGCGATCAGGCCGGGGATGTCGTCGTCGCGCACCAACAGCAGGTCGATCGGCAGCGATTCGCCGTAGCAGAACAGGCGGTCGCGGCTCTCGCGGAAGCTCAGGCCCGCGCGCGCGAGCAGGTCGCGGGCGGGGTCGGACAGGCGTCCGGATTTCTGGATGGCGATGCGCAGGCGGTCGTGCGTCCGCATGGTGCGGGCTCCGTCGGTCGATGCTTCGGAAGGGTTCAGTGCGTGTCGTGCGCGGGCAGCCCGGCGCCGGGGGCCAGGTGGCCCAGGCGCTCGGCGGCCACGCGGTAGCCGCCGGCCCCGAAGGCCAGGCAGCGCGCGACCCGCCCCACCGTGGTGACGCTCACACCGGTGCGGTCGTGGATGTCGCGGTAGGGGCGGCCGGCGGCCAGTTCGGGAACCACGGCCCAGCGGTCGGCCAGGGCCTCGAGTTCGGCCGGGGTGCAGAGATCGGTGAGGAAGGCCCGCAGGCTGGCGGCGTCGCGCAGGCTGAGCAGGGCCGCCAGCAGGGCGTCCAGCCGGTCCGGGGTGGACGGCGGGGCGGGAGGGGGGATGCGGGCGGTGCGGCGTTTCATGGTTCCCATCGTAACAGCGCATTGTTACATTGGTCAATGCCGCCCCTGACGGCCGGACCGGATGCGGGCATGCTCGGGCGATGATCCATCGCCGCCGCCTGCCCGCCCGCTGGAGCGAACACTGGACCCTCGCGGACGGCCGGCACCTGCTGCTGCGGCCGATCGACCCGCGCGATGCCGAACCCCTGCGCGCCGCCTTCACGCTGCTGACCCCGGAGGAACGGCGGATGCGCTTCCTTTCGCCGATCAACGAGATGAGCCCGGCGATGGCGGAGCGGCTGACGCGGCTCGATCCGCGCCGCGAATTCGCGCTGGTGGTCGCCGAGCCGGAACCGCCCGGCGAGGCCCTGATCGGGGCCGTGGTGCGGGCCGCGCTCGATGCCGATGCCACGCGCGCCGAGTTCGCGCTGCTGGTGATCCACCTGCTGTCCCGGCAAGGCATCGGCAGCCTGTTGCTGCGGACCCTGCTGCGCTGGGCCCGGTTGAAGCGTCTGCAGGCGGTCTATGGCGACGTGCTGATCGAGAACACGGCGATGCTGGCCCTTTGCGACGGCCTCGGCTTCCGTCGCCGGCCGGCCCCGGAGCCGGGGCAGGTCCGGGTCGAATGGCGGCCGGAACGCCAGCCCTCCGCGCTACACTCCGCGCCCTGATGACGCATCCCGCCCTTCCCGCCGCGCCCCTACCTCGGCGCGGCCAGCAGCGCGCCGACTGGCGCCTCCCCGTCCACCCCACCGCCGCCGCCCTGGCCATCGCCGAGCGCGCCCGCGCCCACTCCGGCCCGGTGCTGGTGGTGGCCCGCGATCCGCAGGCGGCGCTGCGGCTGGAGGCCGACCTCCGAGCCCTCGCCCGCGGCCTGCCGGTGCTGCATTTCCCGGACTGGGAAACCCTGCCCTACGACCTGTTCTCGCCGCACCCGGACATCATCTCGGAGCGCGTCGCCGCCCTGTACCGGCTGCCGGCGCTGGAACGCGGCGTGCTGGTGGTGCCGGTCTCGACCCTGCTGCAGCGCCTCGCCCCGCCGGCGTGGATCGCCGGCAACGTGCTGGACCTGAAGCGCGGCCAGAAGCTCGACCTCGACGCCGAGAAGCGCCGCCTGCAGGCCGCCGGCTACCGCCACGTGCCGCAGGTGAACGACCCCGGCGACTTCAGCGTGCGCGGCGCCTTGCTGGATCTGTTCCCCACCGGATCGAGCGAGCCCTACCGCATCGAGCTGTTCGACGACACCATCGACTCGCTCCGCAGCTTCGACCCGGAGACGCAGCGCTCGCTGCACGCCATCGACACCATCGCGCTGTTGCCGGCGCGCGAGTTCCCGCTCGACGAGGCCTCGTGCCGGCGCGCCCGCGAGGCT
Source organism: Lysobacteraceae bacterium (assembly GCA_018333835.1). Taxonomy (GTDB): domain Bacteria; phylum Pseudomonadota; class Gammaproteobacteria; order Xanthomonadales; family Xanthomonadaceae; genus Silanimonas. Next base: position 494 of record JAGXSL010000198.1, on the reverse strand, counting down.
CTGCTCGAGCGCTTCGACGTCAACCCGCGGCGCTGCCCGCTGGTGCAGGACCTGAAGGAGGGCGTGGCCCCGGCCGGCATCGAGTACTACCTGCCGCTGTTCTTCGAGCGCACCGCCAGCCTGTTCGAGCACCTGCCCGCCGACACCCTGCTGGTGCTGGACGCCGGCTGGGAACAGGCCGCCGAGCAGCAGCTCGCCGCCTGCGCGCAACGCTGGGAGCAGCGCCGCCACGACATCGAGCGGCCGGTGCTTCCGCCGGAGGAGCTCTGGCTGCGCCTCGACGAATTGCGCGCGGCGCTGAACCGCCATGTGCGCATCGAGCAGCTGCCGCCCGGGCATCCGCGCTGGGTCGAGGGCCTCGCGTTCGAGGCGCAGCCGGCGCCGGACCTGCCGCTCGCGGCCAAGGGCGAGCCGCCCGCCGCCGCCCTGCGCGCCTTCCTCGGCAGTTATCCGGGGCGCGTGCTGATCGCCGCCGATTCCCCGGGCCGCCGCGA
>JAGXSL010000197.1 GCA_018333835.1 Lysobacteraceae bacterium | reverse complement strand
CCAAGCCCCGCCGGCCTACGCCCCCCCTCCCGACGATCCCCGCCGTGACCCCATCCCCTCCGCCCTCCGCCACCCCCGCCTCCCCGAATGCCCTCGTCTGGCTCTGGCTGTCCCTCGTCCTCATCGTGCTCGACCAGGCGAGCAAGCTGTACTTCATCGCCGTGCTCGAATACGGCCGCCCGGTGCCGGTGATCGAGGGTTTCTGGAACTGGACCCTGGTCCACAACCACGGCGCGGCGTTCAGCTTCCTCGCCGATGCCTCCGGCTGGCAGCGCTGGTTCTTCAGCGCGTTGGCCATCGGCATCAGCCTGCTGCTCGTCCACTGGATGCGCCGGATGCCCCGCCAGCACTGGCGCGAGGCGCTGCCTTTCGCCCTGATCATCGGCGGCGCGATCGGCAACCTGATCGACCGCCTGCGCTTCGGCTACGTGGTCGATTTCGTGCACTGGTACTGGCGCGACTTCCACTGGCCGGTCTTCAATATCGCCGATGCCGCCATCTCGACCGGGGTCGTGGCCCTGATCGTGCTCACCCTGCTGCCGCGGAGGCCCGAATGAGCTTCGCCATCCTGCTCGCCAACCCGCGCGGTTTCTGCGCCGGCGTCGACCGCGCCATCGAGATCGTCGAGCGCGCGCTGGCGCAGCTCGGTGCGCCCATCCACGTCCGCCACGAGGTGGTGCACAACCGCCACGTGGTCGAGGACCTGCGCGCCCGCGGCGCGGTCTTCATCGAGGACCTGGCCGAGGTGCCGCCCGGCGCCACGCTGGTGTTCAGCGCCCACGGCGTGCCGCAGTCGGTGCGCGAGGAGGCGCGGCGGCGCGGCTTCAAGGTGTTCGACGCGACCTGCCCGCTGGTCACCAAGGTCCACATCGAGGTGGCCCGGCACTGCCGCGCCGGCCGCGACGTGATCCTGATCGGCCATGCCGGCCACGTCGAGGTCGAGGGCACGATGGGGCAGTGGCGCGCCGAGGCCGGTACCGGCCGCATCCACTTGGTCGAGGACGTGGCCCAGGCCGAGGCGGTCGTCATCGACCAGCCGGACAACGTCGCCTTCACCACCCAGACCACGCTCTCGGTCGACGACACCCGCGACATCATCGCCGTGCTGCAGCGGCGCTTCCCGGCCATCCAGGGGCCGCGCCACGACGACATCTGCTACGCCACCCAGAACCGCCAGGACGCCGTGCGCGAACTGGCCGCACGCTGCGACCTCATCCTCGTGGTCGGCAGCCCGAGCAGTTCGAACTCCAACCGCCTGCGCGAGCTCGCGGAGAAGAACGGCATCGAGGCCCATCTCATCGACGGCGCCGAGCACATCGATGCGCGCTGGCTCGACGGCAAGCGCTGCGTCGGGGTCACGGCCGGCGCCTCGGCGCCCGAGTTGCTGGTGCAGGGCGTGCTGGAGCGGCTGCGCGAGCTCGGCGGCGCGGCGCCGGTCGAACTCGCCGGCAAGCCGGAGGACGTGGTGTTCGCCCTGCCGAAGGAGCTGCGCCTCGTCCTGGTCGACGGCCCGGCCGGCGTTTGACCCGTAGCGGCCGGCGGCCTAGAATCGGCGGTCCGATGCCGGTGTAGCTCAGTTGGTAGAGCGGCGCATTCGTAATGCGTAGGTCGGGGGTTCGAGTCCCTTCTCCGGCACCATGTGACCCTCCGAAGCGGTCCGAACAAGTCCAGCGATCCCCCTGAAACCCGCCTACTTGGCGGGTTTCTTGTTTCAGGGCGTCCAGCGCCGGCCCATTGCATCCGAAGGGTTCTGGGGGCACATCGGGGGGCATCTGGGGGCAGAAGCCCCACCGCGCCGAGGAGATGCCTCCTCTGCCGCCAGCAGCAGCCCGAGGTCTACATGGCCGGTGATGCCAGCGGGTTCGGGCGCCCGAGCAGGAACCCCTGCCCATTGGTGATGCCGAGCGCACGAAGTGCGCGCAGTTCCTGCTCGGTTTCGATGCCTTCGGCGACCACCTTGGCGCCTGTTTCCTCAGCGAAGTGGACGATTGCCGCCGCAAGCGCCCTCATGCCGTTGTCCTTGTCGATTTCCGCGACGAGCGTGGTATCGAGTTTGATCACGTCGGGCTTGAGCTTGAGGATGTGGCGGAAGCTGGCGTAACCCGCGCCCGCGTCGTCCACGGCGAGGCGGAGCCCGCGTCGACGGTGCTGGGCCAATGTGTCGGCGATGACGCCGTAGTCGTCGATCGAGGCGTGCTCGGTCACCTCCAGCATGATGCGGCCGAGGGCGTGGCCATCGAAGACGTGGAGGTCCGGATGGCCCAGGATCGTCTGCGGCGAGATGTTGAACGACACGTAGCTGCCTCCCGGGATCTGTTCCAGATCGGCCAGTGCCCGGCGGATCACGGCAAGCTCCAGTTCGTCCTGCAACCCGACCTCCGCGGCCTGGTTGAACCACTTGTCGGGCGATCTTTGCGGCTCGGCGGTGAAGCGGGCGAGTGCTTCATGGCCGGTGATCTGGCCCGTGTCGATACGGATGATCGGCTGGTAGACCATGCGGTAGAGCCGACCGTCCAGCACTTCACGGATCCGGGTATGCCGTTCCAGGACCTTCTGCCGTTCCCGCGAGATTTTCGCGAAGATGCGCGATACGAAGTTGGCATAGCACCGCACCAGCGCCAGGTCCTTGCCATCCAGCGACGTCCTGCCTTTCCGGCTGAAGCAGCAGAAGGTACCGAAGGCCTTGCCGTCCATGCTTATCGGGACGCTGAGGTGGGCTCCGACGGGCAACTGCGTTGTCACCGCCAGGGTCATGGCCTCGGCATGGTCCCGGGCATCGCAGATCAGCGGCGGAAGGCGGCCATCCACAACACGCTGGCAGAAGCTCTGCTCCAGCGGATCACCATCGCCGACACGCAGCGGGCTGAACCCGGAATCGGAATCCACGTACAGGAAGACACGCCGCCCGGCCGTGAATTGCGAGATGAAAGCGACCTCCAGGCCCAGGTGGGTGCGGACCGCGCGAAGGGCTTCCTGCAACAGTTGGTCGACGATGTCGCTGCCGGTGAAGAAAAGGCCGTCGGGCGTCGCCATGCCGTGATCCTCCAGGTCACGCCGCAAGGAGCGTGAACCCCCGAGTCGGTACGCGATAGCGCGTGAAGAAAATGACAAGAACGGGCCGCAGATCGTTCCCTTGCGGCCGGAAGCGGCACTCGATCGTCGTGCCCGGGCGGTCTCCGGTGGAGCGCGGTGCCGTGGTGGGCGAGCCGCGGCGGTGAGGGCCGACCTGCGGCAGCGAGGCAGGAGCCGAGCGCCGCGCGTGAGGGCAGGACGCCCGATCGCGCGGAAAGCAGGTGGTCCGATCCGCCGACAGGCTCGCCGCCTCCATGAGCGCGCCTGCCTTCGTGGGCCACGGGGTCGCGGCCGGCGACGGCTATGCGTCCCGCTCCGCAGTCGCCGGACGGCGCACGTCCCTGTGCGCCTCCTGCGACCGCCATGGCCCACGGGCGCGGCGCGGATCGTCTGCGGCG
>JAGXSL010000196.1 GCA_018333835.1 Lysobacteraceae bacterium | reverse complement strand
TGGTTGCGCCACGAAGCGCGCTGCAGCAGGCCGTCCTCCCGCTCCGCCAGCAGCACGCGGCGCAGGCGCCAGCGGCGGGCGGCATGCAGGGCGATGGCGCAGCCGTAGAAGCCGCCGCCGACGACCACCAGATCCCAGCCGCGGTCGGCCGTGGCGCTCACGTCGGCCCGTGCTGCCCGCTGGCCGGCGTGGCGACATTGAGCCGCTCCCTGCGGGTCAGCTTCGTGCTCAGGTGCTCCGAGGCGACGTGGTAGGGCGGCCCCTCGTTGGACAGCGATGCCATCTGCAGGACGTATTCGCCGAGTACCAGCAGGGTGAGCGAGATCAGGAAGAACATGCCCGATTGCTGCAGCGACAGGCTGACCCAACCGGGTTCCACGTCGGCCTTCAGCAGGGCGACCGCAACGACGTAGATCGAGTACAGCACGTTCGCCACCGCGCCGAACAGCGAGAACAGCGTGACCAGGCGCATCGGCGCGCGGGTGCCGCTCGCGAGCAGGCGCATGCCGCGGTCGATGCGCTCCAGAAGCGGCGCCCGTGAACGTGGCACGGGAGCCTCGTAGTCGAGCGTGCAGCGGCGGTAGCCGCCACCACCGGGCAACAGCCGGTAGGCCACGACGGGCGAGCGGTGCTGCAGCAGGTGGTTCACGACACGGCGGCTGAGCACGCGGAAGCGCGGCGCATCACGGCGGGCGTCGATGCCCGTCGCGACCCGGAAGGCCCATTGGAAGGCGCGTTCGACCATGCCGTCGGCGGCCAGTGCGCGGAGGTTCCGCGCGAACACCACGTCGTGCCCCTGTCGCGCCCGGTCCAGCATCGCCGGAAGCCTGTCGAGCTCGTCGGCGGACGGGTCGAGCACCGCGACGAAATCGCCCAGCGCATGCTCGAGGCCACAGCACGCCGCAGCATCGAACTCGACCGACTTGAGCAGCCGGAGCACCAGCAGGTTCGGCACGCCGGACGGGCCGGTCAAGTCCGCCAGCGTGCTCTCCTCGATCGCCCCCCGTCGGTCGACGACCAGCAGCTCGTGCTCCTCCGCCAGTCCGTCGAGCGTGGCGCTCGCGCGGGCCAACCACTCCGCGATGTCCGGCGTTGCGTCGTCGAGGACGACGACCAGCGTGAGGAACAGCGGTGCGGACATGGCAGAACCTCAGTCCAACGCCTTCTCGAGCTCCGGCACGATCTGGAACAGGTCGCCGACCAGGCCGATGTCGGCGATCTCGAAGATCGGCGCGTCGGCGTCCTTGTTGATGGCGACGATGGTGCCGGCGTCCTTGATGCCGGTCAGGTGCTGGATGGCGCCGGAGATGCCGATGGCCACGTACAACTCTGGTGCGATGATCTTGCCGGTCTGGCCGACCTGCATATCGTTCGGCACGTAGCCGGCATCGACGGCGGCGCGCGAGGCACCGACGCCGGCGCCGAGCTTGTCGGCGAGCGAGTAGATGATCTTGAAGGCCTCCGCCGAGCCCAGCGCGCGGCCGCCGGAGACCACCCGGCTGGCGCTCTGCAGGTCGGGGCGGTCGCTCTTGCCGCTTGCAAGGCCCTTGAAGCGGGTGTGCGTCGGCAGGGCGACCTCGACTGTCGCGGCCTCGATGGGTGCGGTCGCGCTGCCGTTCGCGGTCGCTGGCCACGAGGCCGGGCGCACGGTGGCGACGACGGTGTGGTCGGCGGGCACGGTGACCGAAATGATCGCGTTGCCGGCGTAGATCGGGCGCTGGAAGGCGTGCGGGCCATCGACGGCCATCAGGTCGGAGACCTGGGCCACGCCGAGCAGGGCGGCGACGCAGGGTGCCACGTCACGGCCAAAAGTGGTCGAGGGCAGCAGCACGTGCGAGTAGTCGGCGGCGAGCTTGGCGATCTGCGGGGCCAGCACGGCGGCCAGCGCGTGGGCGTTCTCGGCGCGAGCGACGGTGAGGACTTTCGAAACACCGGCGATCCGCGCGGCTTGCGCGGCGACCGCGTCGACGTCGGCGGCCAAGACGGCGATGTGGATCTCGCCGCCGATCTTCGCCGCGGCGGTGACGCAGCGCGCGGTGGCGGGGTTCAGGGTGCCGTCCTGGTGCTCGGCGACGATCAGGATCTTGTTCATGGGTTCTTGCTCGTGGGCGTGCTCATGGGCTTGCTCGTGGGCTTGCTCGTGGGCTTGCTCGTTTCCGTTGGAGTGCCGGCTTACGCCAGGCCCTTGGCTTTCAGCAGCGCCACCAGTTCGGCGACGTCCTTCACCATCACGCCCTTGCTGCGCTTCGGCGGTGGGGCGTAGCGGGTGGTGCTGAGGTGATCCGCGGCCTCGACGCCGAGTTCGGCGAGCGGCAGGGTCTCGAGCGGCTTGCTCTTGGCCTTCATGATGTCCGGCAGCTTGATGAAGCGCGGCTCGTTCAGGCGCAGGTCGGTGGTGATGACGGCGGGCAGGTCGATCTCCAGCGTCTCGAGCCCGGCATCGACTTCGCGCGTGACCGTCGCGACCTCGCCGGCGACCTCGACCTTCGAGGCGAAGGTGGCCTGCGGGCGGCCCCAGAGCGTGGCCAGCATCTGCCCGGTCTGGCTGGAATCGTCGTCGATGGCCTGCTTGCCGAGCAGCACGAGGCCCGGCTGCTCGCGCTCGACCAGCTTGTGCAGGATGCGGGCGGCGGTCAGCGGCTGCACGGCCGTGTCGGTGACCACGTGGATGGCGCGGTTCGCACCCATGGCAAGGCCGTTGCGCAGATGCGGCTGGGCGTCGGCCGGCGCGATCGTCGCGACGATCACCTCCGAGGCGATGCCCTTCTCGCGCAGGCGCAGGGCCTCTTCCAGCGCGATGTCGTCGAAGGGGTTCGGCGAGAGCTTGACGCCCTCGGTGACGACGCCGGAACCGTCCGGCTTGACCTGGATGCGGACGTTGTAGTCCACCACCCGCTTGTAGGCGACGAGGATCTTCATGGGGGCTGGTTCGAGGGGGAAAGGCGGCCGCGGTTGGCGGCTGGCCCACGATTCTAACGGCTTGCCGCTGACCATTTTTCTGGTCACAATCCAAGAATGAGCACGCTGACCCTCAATCTCGCGGAAGCCAAGGCCCGTCTCTCGGAGCTCACCGAGCGCGTGAGCCACGGTGACGAAGTGGTGATCACCCGCCACGGCAAGCCCGTCGCGCGCATCCAGCAGGTCCGCGACAAGGCCCGCCGCGTCGATGTCGCCGCCTTCCGGCGCGCCACCGAGCAGCAGGTCGAGCAAACCCCGGCCGCGGGGCTCATCCGCGAACTCCGCGACGGCGCGCGCTACTGAGGCGCTGCCATGGTCTACATCGACACCAGTGTCTGGGTCGCCGCCCTGTGCCGCGAACCCTTCACGGCGAGAGTGCAGACCTGGCTCGGAAAGCAGGCGGCGGGCGTCCTGCACGTGAGCGGTTGGGTGCAGGCCGAGTTCGCCGGCGCCCTGTCGATGAAGCAGCGCGTCGGCCATCTCGATGCGGCGCAGGCCGCCGAGGCCATGACCCTGTTCAGCGCGACCATCGAGCAGTCCTGCCAGCGGGTCAGCGTCGAGGAGGCCGACTTCGCGCTGGCCGCGCGCCTCGTCGCCGACCCGACCAGCGGGCTGCGCGCCGGCGATGCCCTCCACCTCGCGATGGCCGCCCGCCAGGGCCTCGCCCTCGTCACTCTTGATTCGATCCTCGCGAAGGCGGCCGTCCGGTTCGGCGTGCAGGCGCGACTCCTCCAAGAGGAACCCGCATGATCGTCCCGGTCATCCTCAGTGGCGGCAGCGGCACCCGCCTGTGGCCGCTCTCGCGGCAGAACCTGCCGAAGCAGTTCCTCGCCCTCGCCGGTGCGGAGACGCTGTTCCAGCAGACCGTGAAGCGCGCCGCCGCCGTGCCCGGCGCGACCGCGCCGCTGGTCGTGGCCAGCGACGATCACCGCTTCCTCGCCGGCGAGCAATTGCAGGCCCTCGGCATGACGCCGCGCGCCATCGTGCTGGAGCCGCTGGCCCGCAACACCGCGCCGGCGATCGCGCTGGCGGCGCTGCGGGTCGCCGAGGCGAATCCGGAAGCGATGCTGCTGGTGCTGCCGGCCGACCACCGCATCGGCGCGCCGGAGCGCTGGGTCGCGGCGGTGCAGCGCGCGCGGGCGCAGGCCGAAGCCGGCGCGCTGGTCACCTTCGGTATCGCGCCGACCGAGGCGCACACCGGCTACGGCTACATCCGCTGCGGCACCGCGCTCGACGAGGGCGTGTTCGCGGTCGAGCGCTTCGTCGAGAAGCCCGACGCCGCTACCGCCCATGCCTACCTCGCCGACGGCCGCTACGTCTGGAATGCCGGCATCTTCTTGTTCCGCGCCGACCGCTACCTCGAGGAACTGGCCGAGCACGCGCCGGCGATGCTGGCGGCCGCGCGCGAGGCCCTGGCGAAGGCCAGGGCCGACCTCGATTTCATCCGCGTCGACCGCGAGGCCTTCGCCGCCTCGCCTTCCGATTCGATCGACTACGCGGTGATGGAGAAGACCCGCCGCGCCGCCGTGGTGCCGGTGGACTGCGACTGGAACGACATCGGCTCGTGGAGCGCGCTCTGGGCCATCGGCCCGCAGGACGGGCACGGCAACGTCGTCACCGGCGACGTGGTGGCGCGAGACACCCGCGACTGCCTCGTCCATGCCTTCGGCGAACACCTGATCGCCACCGTCGGCGTGCGCGACCTGGTCATCGTCGATACGCCCGATGCGCTGCTCGTCGCCCACCGCGACCGCGTGCAGGACGTCAAGGCGGTCGTCGATGCACTGAAGGCCGCCGGCCGCGGCGAGCACGTCAACCACCGGCAGGTGTATCGGCCCTGGGGGCACTACGACAGCATCGACCGCGGCGAGCATTTCCAGGTCAAGCGGATCGTCGTGAAGCCCGGTGCCAGCCTGAGCTTGCAGAAGCACGCGCACCGCGCCGAGCACTGGATCGTGGTCGATGGCGTGGCCGAGGTCACCTGCGACGGGCGCGTGTTCCTGCTGGAACGCAACCAGAGCACGTACATTCCGAAAGGGAGTGTGCACCGCCTGCGCAACCCCGGCAGCGAGCCGCTGGCCCTGATCGAGGTGCAAAGCGGCGACTACCTCGGCGAGGACGACATCGTGCGGCTGGACGATGTGTACGGCCGCCATGCTTGAGGCTGGCGCGCGGCGTCCGGCACGGGCCGTGATCGCGGAGGCGGCGTCGTGGCGCTGAGCCATCTGGACCGCCTCGAAGCCGAGGCCATCCACGTGATCCGCGAGGTGGCGGCGCAGTTCCGCAACCCGGTGCTCCTGTACTCGATCGGCAAGGACAGCACGACCCTGCTGCACCTGCTGCGGAAGGCCTTCGCGCCGGCGCGGCCGCCGATCCCGCTGCTGCACATCGACAGCACCTTCGAGTTCGCCGAGACCTACCGCTTCCGCGACGCCGTGCCGGCGAAGTACGGCGTCGAGCTGCGCGTCCACGTCAACGAGGAAGGCGTGAGGGCCGGCATCGACCCCTTCGTGCACGGCGTCTCGGTGCACACCGAGGTGATGCGCACGCAGGGCTTGAAGCAGGCGCTCGCCGCCGGCGCTTACGACTGCGCCATCGGCGGCGCGCGCCGCGACGAGGAGGCCTCGCGTGCCAAGGAGCGCATCTTCAGCTTCCGCAACGCGGCCCTGCGCTGGGAGCCCAAGGCCCAGCGCCCGGAACTCTGGAACCAGTACAACGGCCGCATCCACCCCGGCGAGAGCGTGCGCGCCTTCCCGCTCTCGAACTGGACCGAGATCGACGTGTGGCGCTACATCGAACGCGAGGGCATCGAGCTGCCGCCGCTCTATTTCGCGAAGGAGCGCCCGGTGGTCGAGCGCGACGGCGTGCTGCTGATGCGCGACGACGCCCGCATGCCGCTGCGCGAGGGCGAGCGCGAGGTGCTGCGCCGCGTACGCTTCCGCACGCTGGGCTGCTGGCCCTTCACCGGCGGCGTCGAATCGGAGGCCGACACGGTCGCCAGGATCATCGCCGAGCTGGAGCAGGTGCGGACCTCGGAGCGCCAGGGCCGGGTGATCGACCATGCGCCCGGCGATTCGATGGAAAAGAAGAAGCAGGAGGGCTATTTCTGATGGACCTGCTGCGTTTCATCACCTGCGGCAGCGTGGACGACGGCAAGAGCACCCTGATCGGCCGCCTGCTGCACGACACCGGCGAGGCCCGCGACGACCACCTGGCGGCGCTGGCCCGTGATTCGGCGAAGCACGGCACGCAGGGCGAGGCACTGGATTTCGCCCTGCTGGTGGACGGCCTCGCCGCCGAGCGCGAGCAGGGCATCACCATCGACGTCGCCTACCGCTACTTCGGCACGCCGCGACGCCGCTTCATCGTGGCGGACTGCCCCGGCCACGAGCAGTACACCCGCAACATGGCGACCGGCGCCTCGACCGCCGATCTTGCCATCGTGCTCATCGACGCGCGCAAGGGCGTGCTGCCGCAGACCCGCCGGCACAGCTGGATCTGCGCCCTGTTCGGCGTGAAGCAAGTGCTGCTGGCCGTCAACAAGATGGACCTGGTCGGCTGGGACGAATCGGTGTTCGGCGCGATCCGCGACGAGTACGCCGCCCTGGCCGCGGCGGTGGGCATCGAGCGCGTGCAGGCCGTGCCGGTCTCGGCGCTTCAGGGCGACAACCTGACCCGCCGCGGCGGTGCGGCGTGGTACGCCGGCCCGACCCTGCTCGAACACCTCGAGGCCGCGCCGGTTCCCGGCCTCGACACGCAAAGCCCGGCGCGCCTGCCGGTGCAGCTGGTGCTGCGGCCGGACGCGGATTTCCGCGGCTACGCCGGCACCCTGGCGCAGGGGCGGCTGGCGCGGGGCGATGCCGTCGTGGTGCAGCCTTCGGGCCACGATGCGCGCATCGCCTCGGTGACGGTGGGTGGGCGTGAGGTCGATGCGGCCGAGGCCGGGCAGGCCGTGGTGCTCACGCTGGACCGCGAGCGCGATGTCTCCCGTGGCGATGTGCTCTGCGCCGCCGCCGCGCCGCTGCCGGTCAGCGACCAGTTCGCCGCCCACTTGATTTGGATGGACGAGGCTCCGCTGCTGCCGGGGCGCAGCTGGTGGCTGCGTATCGGCACGCGCGAAGTGGCGGCCACCGTCACCGCGATCAGCCACCGCATCGATGTCAACACGCAGGCGCACGAGGCCGCGAAGCAGCTGGTGATGAACGATGTCGGCCTGGTGAAGCTGAGCCTCGCCGCGCCGATCCCGCTCGCCACCTACGACGAATCCCGCGCACTGGGCGGCTTCATCCTCGTCGATCGCCTGAGCAACGCGACCGCCGGCGCCGGCGTGGTGCGCCACGGCCTGCGCCGCGGCGAGAACCTGCACTGGCAGGCCTTCACCGTGGACAAGGCACTGCGTGCCGCGCAGAAGAACCAGACCCCGCGCTGCATCTGGCTCACCGGGCTCTCCGGTTCGGGCAAATCGACCATCGCCAACCTCGTCGAGCGCGCCCTCGTCGCCCAGGGGCGGCACACCTACGTGCTGGACGGCGACAACGTGCGCCACGGTCTCAACCGCGACCTCGGCTTCACCGAGGCCGACCGCGTCGAGAACCTGCGCCGCGTGGCGGAAGTGGCGCGGCTGATGGTCGATGCCGGACTGATCGTGCTGGTCAGCTTCATCTCGCCCTACGCCCGCGAGCGCGAGATGGCGCGCAGCCTGTTCGCGCCGGGCGAGTTCCTCGAAGTGTTCGTCGATACGCCGCTGGCGGTCTGCGAGGCGCGCGATCCGAAGGGCCTGTACGCGAAGGCGCGGGCGGGCAGGATCCCGAACTTCACCGGCATCAACGCGCCCTACGAGCGCCCCGAGGCACCGGAGGTGCGCCTCGACACGACGGCGGCGACGCCCGAGGCGCTGGCGCGGCAGGTGCTCGACGCGATCGGCGGCTGAGGCCGCGGCACGGGCACCGGCCCGGGTCGCCGAGGGCGGTTCAGGCCCGCATCGGCTCCGCCATCGCCGCCTCGATCGCGGCGACGAAACGCGCCGCCGAACCCGGCGAAGTCACGAAGAACAAGGACGGCTCGGTGAGCTCCAGTTCCAGCAGCTGCGGGCCCTCCGGCGAGGGCAGCAGGTCGACGCGGGCGTACAGCGGCGCACCGCCCGGGATGGCGGCCAGCGCGCGCTGCGCCACCGCGATCTCGTCGGCGGAGGGCTCGCGCGCGGTGATCGCCTCGGGCGCGAACAGGGCGCGGGTGGCCTCGCCGTCGCGGGCCAGCAGCGGGCCCTTGCGGATGGCGTGCGAATAGCGCCCGGCGAAGAACAGCAGCGCGGTCTCGCCGGCGCTGTCGACGGCCTCGAGGTAGGGCTGCACCAGCACGTGGCGGCCGGCATCGAGCAGGCGACTGGCATGGGCGACGGCGGTGGCGCGGTTCGGTGCGGTGTAGCGCCGGGTGTCGCGCGAGCCGGCGCCAATGCAGGGCTTGACCACGAATTCGGCAAGCGCAGGGAAGCCGTCGGGGTCGTCGCCGGGGGCGAGGAAATGCGAGCGGATCACCGGCACGCCCTTCCGTGCGAGGTCCGACAGGTAGCGCTTGTCGGTGTTCCAGCGCACGAGTTCCGGCGGGTTCGAGAGCCGCGTCCGCGCGGCGACGGACTCGCACCAGGCGAGGAAATCGACGGGGCGATCGGTGTAGTTCCAGGTCGAGCGCAGCAGCACCAGGTCGAAGCGCGCCCAGGACACGGTCGGGTCGTCCCAGGCCACCGCCTCGGCGGCGTGGCCACGCGCGCGCAGGGCCTCGAGCAGGGGCGGCAGGTCCTCGTCGAGCGCGAAGGCGGCGATGGCGGTGGCAAGGGCGATGCGCATGCGCGGCGGCGGTCCCACGGGAAGCGCACAGTGTAGCCGCCGACCGGGCGCTAGAATGGTGGCCACCAGCAAGGATCCGCGGATGATTCCGATCAATGCGCTCGGGCGCCACGTCGCGCCCCTGCAGGCCGAACTCGCGGCCATCGCCGCCGAGGTCGTCGCCTCGGGCCACTACGTGCTCGGCCCCGGCGTGCGCGCCTTCGAGCAGGCCTTCGCCGGGTGGTGCGGCGTGGCCGAGGCGGTCGGCGTGGCCAACGGCACCGATGCGCTGGAGCTGGCGCTCAAGGCGGTCGGCGTGGGCCCGGGCGACCGCGTCGCGCTGGCGCCGAATGCCGCCATGTACGGCAGCTCGGCCACCCTGGCCTGCGCTGCCGAACCCTTGTTCGTCGATGTCGATGTCGATGCCGAGGGCCTGATGACCCTCGACACCCTGCGCGCCGCGGTCGAGCGCGAGGGCCTGCCCAAGGCCGTCATCGTCACCCACCTCTACGGCCGGCTGGCCGCCATCGAACCCATCGTCGCCTGGGCGGCGGCCGAGGGCGTGGCCGTGGTCGAGGACTGCGCGCAGGCCCACGGCGCGCGCCGCGGCGGCCGCCGGGCCGGGGCCTTCGGCGATGCCGCCGCCTTCAGCTTCTACCCGACCAAGAACCTCGGCGCGCTGGGCGATGGCGGCGCGGTGCTGACCGCCTGCCCGGAGCGGGCCGCGCGCCTGCGCCAGTTGCGCCAGTACGGCTGGTCGGCGAAGTACACCAATGCCCTGCCGGGCGGCCGCAACTCGCGGCTCGACGAACTGCAGGCGCGCTTCCTGCTCGCGATGCTGCCGCGGCTGGACGGCTGGAACGCCCGCCGCCGTGCCATCGCGCGCCGCTACGTCGAGGGCATCCGCCACCCGCAGTTGCGCCTGCCGGTGCTGGACGACGGGGAAGCGCACGTCGCCCACTTGTTCGTGCTGCGCAGCGCCCGGCGCGAGGCGCTGGCCGCCCATCTGCACGCCGCCGGGGTGCAGACCGACGTCCACTACCCGCTGCCCGACCACCGCCAGCCCTGCTTCGGCGGGCGCTACGACGCGCTGCTGCTGCCCGGCGCCGAGCGCGAAGCCCGCGAGGTGCTCAGCCTGCCGTGCTTCCCGGAACTGGCGGACGCCGAGGTCGAAGCCGTGATCGCCGCCTGCAACGCCTTCCCGGAGGCCTGAACCATGGATTTCTTCGTCCACCCGCAGGCCTTGTGCGAATCGCCGCACATCGGGCCGCGCACCCGCATCTGGGCCTTCGCCCACGTGCTGCCCGGTGCCCGCATCGGTGCCGACTGCAACATCTGCGACGGCGTCTTCATCGAGAACGACGTGGTGGTCGGCGACCGCGTCACGCTGAAATGCGGCGTGCAGCTCTGGGACGGCTTGAGGCTGGGCGACGACGTGTTCGTCGGCCCGAACGCCACCTTCACCAACGACCGCTTCCCGCGCAGCCGCCAGTACCCGGCCGAGTTCCCGAGGACGGTCGTGGAAAGCGGTGCCTCGATCGGCGCCAACGCCACCCTGCTGCCCGGCATCACCATCGGCGGCGGGGCGATGATCGGCGCCGGGGCCGTGGTCACCCGCTCGGTGCCGCCGAACGCCATCGTGGTCGGCAACCCGGGCCGCATCGTCGGCTACGTCGGCGCCACCGGGCCGGCCGGCACGGAGGCCGGTCCGGTGGCCCCGCCGGAGCGGCCCGGCGTGGTCGCGACCCCGGTGCGCGGGGTCACGCTGCACCGCCTGCCGCGCTTCGCCGACCTGCGCGGCGCGCTCTCGGTCGGCGAGTTCGCGCGCGACCTGCCGTTCCCCCCGCAGCGCTATTTCCTCGTCTTCGACGTGCCGAGCGCGGAGACCCGCGGCGAGCACGCGCACCGCCGCTGCCACCAGTTCCTGCTCTGCGTCTCGGGCTCGGTGCGGGTGCTGGCCGACGACGGCCGCCAGCGCGCCGAGTTCACCCTCGACCAACCCGACCTCGGCCTGCACCTGCCGCCGATGACCTGGGGCACCCAGTACCGCTACTCGCGCGATGCCGTGCTGCTGGTGTTCGCCTCCGAGCCCTACGACGCCGACGAGTACATCCGCAGCTACGACGCCTTCCGGGCCCTGGCCGGCTGAGGGCGGGCGGAGGCCGGGGCCGGCTTCAGCGGGCCGTCGCGATCGCGTCCAGCACTTCCTGTAAGCCCTGCGACCAGTGCGGCAGGGCGATGCCGGCCTCGCGTTCGAGCTTGCCGCTGTCCAGCACCGACCAGGCGGGGCGCGCGGCAGGCGTCGGGTACTCGCTCGACGCGATCGCCTCGACCGCCGGGGCCTTCGCCAGCAGGCCGCGCGCGACGGCGCCGGCGAAGATCGCCTCGGCATAGCCGTGCCAGCTGGTCCGGCCCTGCGGGGCGAGGTGGTAGAGGCCGCGTGCGCCGGCCTCCAGCGCGCGCAGCGAGCCTTCCGCGATCCAGTGCGCCGGCGTGGGCGCACCGACCTGGTCGGCGACGACGCGCAAGGACTCGCGCTCGCCGCCGACGCGCAGCATGGTGCGCAGGAAGTTCGTGCTGTGCGCGGCGTACACCCAGGCGAGCCGGAAGGTGAGGGCCTCGGCGCCGCTGGCGGCCAGCGCCTGCTCGCCCTCCAGCTTGCTGCGGCCGTAGACCGAGACCGGGCCCGGCGCGTCGTCCTCGCGGTAGGGGCGCGTGCCGTCGCCGGCGAAGACGTAGTCGGTCGAGTAGTGCACGACGATGGCACCGAGGGCCTTCGCCGCCTCGCCGAGTTCGCCCACGGCTTCGGCGTTGACGCGGTGGGCGAGCGCCGGTTCGGATTCGGCGCGATCGACCGCCGTGTAGGCGGCGGCGTTGAGGATCAGCGCCGGCTTCACGGCACGGACGAGTGCGGCCAGGGCACCGGGCACCGACAGATCGCAGGGCAGGGCGCTGCCGCCGTCCGGCAGCGTGCCGTGCAGGGAGCTCACCACCGGCGCGATGCCGCGGGTCGCCAGGGCCTTGCGCAGTTCGGTGCCGAGCTGGCCGTCGGCACCGACCAGCAGCACCGGGCCGCGGGCCAGCGGGTTCGAGGCCAGTGCGCTCATACCGCGAACACCGGCAGCCGCTCCGGCGCGATGTCGGCGAGGAAAGGTGCCTTGGCGTCCTTCTCCGACAGCGAGGGCTCGGAGACCGGCCAGTCGATGGCGAGCTGGCCGTCGTTCCAGCGCAGGCCGGCATCGGCCTCGCGGTCGTAGAGCGCGGTGCACAGGTAGGAGAAGATGGCCTGCTCGCTCAAGACCACGAAGCCGTGGGCGAAGCCCTCGGGGATCCAGAACTGCCGGCGGTTCGCCGCGCTCAGCACCGCCGCGGTCCAGCGGCCGAAGTGGGGCGAGCCGCGGCGGATGTCGACGGCCACGTCCCAGACCTCGCCTTCGAGCACCTGCACCAGCTTGCCCTGCGGGTTCGGCCACTGGTAGTGCAGGCCACGGAGCACGCCGCGCGCCGAGGTCGAGACGTTCGCCTGCACGAAGGAGGCATGGATGCCGGCCTCGGCGAACTTCGCCGCGTTCCAGTTCTCGAAGAAGCTGCCGCGGGCGTCGCCGAAGACGGCGGGCTCGACGAGGATGCAGCCGGGCAGGGCGGTCTCGATGAACTTCATGCCTCGCCTCAGGCTACCGGGCCGTGGGTCAGCAGCGAGAGCAGGTACTGGCCGTAGCCGTTCTTGGCCAGCGGCGCAGCGAGGGCTTCGAGCTCGGCGGCGCTGATCCAGCCTTGGGTGTAGGCGATCTCCTCCGGGCAGGCCACGCGCAGGCCCTGGCGCTGCTCGATGGTCTCGATGAAGTTGCCGGCCTGCAGCAGCGATTCGTGGGTGCCGGTGTCGAGCCAGGCGTAGCCGCGGCCCATCTTCTCGAGCTGCAGCGAGCCGTCCTCGAGGTAGCGGCGGTTGAGGTCGGTGATCTCCAGCTCGCCGCGCGCGGAAGGCTTCAGTCCGGAGGCGAAGGCCGGCGCGCGGCCGTCGTAGAAATACAGGCCGGTGACGGCGTAGTTCGACTTCGGCTGCGCCGGCTTCTCCTCAAGCCCGACCACGCGGCCTTCGCCATCGAACTCGGCGACACCGTAGGCCTTGGCGTCCTTCACCCAGTAGCCGAACACGGTGGCACCGTGCTCGCGGGCATCGGCGCGCTTCAAGAGCTCGGTGAAGCCGCTGCCGTGGAAGATGTTGTCGCCGAGCACCAGGCAGGAGGGCGCGCCGTCGAGGAAGTCGGCCCCGAGGATCAGGGCCTGAGCGAGGCCATCGGGGCTCGGCTGGGTCACGTACTCGAAGCGCATGCCCCATTGCGCGCCGTCGCCGAGCAGGGCCTGGAACATCGCCTGCTCGTGCGGGGTGTTGATGATCAGCACCTCGCGGATGCCGGCCAGCATCAGCACCGAGAGCGGGTAGTAGATCATCGGCTTGTCGTACACCGGCAGCAGCTGCTTGCTGACACCCTTGGTGATCGGGTAGAGCCGCGTGCCGGAGCCGCCGGCGAGGATGATGCCCTTGCGTTTCATGTGTGGATCCCCCACAAGAGCCCGCACATCCCTGTGCAGACTTTCCAAGGAAAGCGTCGCTCCGGATGTTCGGGCTGGATGGATGTCATGCGCCTCGGCCAATGCGTTCGAGACGGTAGCTGCCGTCGAGGATCTTGCCGACCCAGGCCGCGTTGGCGAGGTACCAGTCGACGGTGCGGGCGAGGCCCTGCTCGAAGCTCACGGTCGGCGCCCAGCCCAGCTCGCGCTTGATCTTGGAGGCGTCGATGGCGTAGCGCTTGTCGTGGCCGGGGCGGTCCTTCACGAAGCTGATCTGCACGCGGCGCGACTGGCCATCCTTGCGCGGGCGGCGCAGGTCGATCGCTTCGCAGAGCGCGTGCACCACGTCGAGGTTGCGGCGCTCGGCATCGCCGCCGATGTTGTAGGTCTCGCCAACGCGGCCGCGCGCCAACACCGCGCGGATGGCGGCGCAGTGGTCGCCGACGAACAGCCAGTCGCGGACATTGCTGCCGTCGCCGTACACCGGCAGCGGCTGATCGCCGATGAGCTTCTGGATCATCAGCGGGATGAGCTTCTCGGGGAACTGGAACGGCCCGTAGTTGTTCGAGCAGTTCGTGGTCAGCACCGGCAGCCCGTAGGTGTGGTGGAAGGCGCGCACGAGATGGTCGGAGGCCGCCTTCGAGGCCGAGTAGGGCGAGTTCGGTGCGTAGGGCGTGTCCTCGGTGAAGTACCCGGTCTCGCCCAGCGAGCCGTAGACCTCGTCGGTGGAGACGTGCAGGAAGCGGAATGCGGCGGCGCGCTCGGTCGACAGCGTTTTCCAGTAATCCCGCGTGGCTTCCAGCAGGGCCAAGGTGCCGACGACATTGGTCTGGATGAAGGCCGCCGGGCCATCGATCGAGCGATCGACGTGGCTCTCGGCGGCGAAGTTGAGCACCGCGTCGACGCGGTGTTCGGCGAGCAGGCGCGAGACCAGGGCGCGGTCGCCGATGTCGCCGTGCACGAACACGTGGTCGGCGTCGCCGTCGAGGGCGGCCAGCGTGTCGCGGTTGCCGGCGTAGGTCAGGGCGTCGAGATTGACGATCCGCGCCAGGCCACGCTGGCGCGCTTCCAGCACGAAGTTGCCGCCGATGAAGCCGGCGCCGCCGGTGACCAGCCAGGTTTGCATTCGGTGATCCTTGGGGATGCGGGGCCCCGTCCCGGGCCGCTGGGGGCTTACAGGTTCTGGTAGTTCGGGCCGGCGCCGCCTTCCGGCGTTACCCAGTCGATCAGCCGGTAGGGGTCCTTGATGTCGCAGGTCTTGCAGTGCACGCAGTTGGCGGCATTGATCTGCAGCCGCGAACCGGCCTCGTCCTCGACGATCTCGTAGACGCCGGCCGGGCAGAAGCGCGTACAGGGGTTGCCGTACTCCTCCGCGCACTTCGTCACGCAGATGCTGGTGTCGGCCACGCGCAGGTGCACGGGCTGGTCCTCGTCGTGCTCGGTGGCGGCGAAGTAGACGCCGGCCAGGCGGTCGCGCGGGGCGAGACTGCGCTCGACGTAGTCGCGCTTCGGCGACTCCTGCTGCGAGAGCTTGGTCAGCGAGCTCCAGTCCGGCGAGACCTTGAGCGTCCACGGCGAGGCGCCGCCGGTGAGCGTCTCCCAGCCGGAATTCAAGAGACCGAACCAAAGGCCCTTCTTGAAGCCGGGCTTGAAGTTGCGGACCTTCTTCAGCTCCGCCATCACCGGGCTGGCGCGCAGCGCGGCATCGAAGCCCTCGGCCACCGGCCCCTTCGCGGCGACGTGGTCGGCGGCGAGCATGCCGCTGCGGATCGCCTGGTGGACGCCCTTGATCTTCGGCACGTTGACGAGGCCGGCGTCGCAGCCGATCAGGATCGCGCCCGGCATCTCGGTCTTCGGCAGGCTTTGCCAGCCGCCGGTCACGATGGCCCGCGCGCCGGCCGAGAGGATCGTCCCGCCCTCGAGCAGCGGCTTGACCGTCGGGTGGTGCTTCCACTGCTGGAAGGCTTCGTAGGGCTGGTACTCCGGGTCGCGGTAGTCGAGGCCGGAGACGTAGCCCAGCGCGACGCGGTTCTGGTCGAGGTGGTACAGGAAGCTGCCGCCGTAGGTGCGCGAATCGGCCGGCCAGCCGAGGCTGTGCACGATCCTGCCGGGCCTGACGCGACCTTCCGGCAACTGCCAGAGCTCCTTGATGCCGATCGAATAGCCCTGCGGGTCGCAGTCTGCGTCGAGCGCGTACTGCTGGATCAGCCGTTTGGCGAGATGCCCGCGTGCGCCTTCGGCGAGCACGGTCAGCTTGGCGCGGATGTCGATGCCCTGGGTGTAGCCGGGCTTGGGCGAACCGTCCCTCGCCACGCCCATGTCGCCGATCCGCACGCCAACGACGCGGCCGTCCTCGATCAGCGTTTCGGCAGCCGCGAAGCCGGGGTAGATCTCCACGCCCAGCGCTTCGGCCTGCGGGGCAAGCCAGGCGCAGGTGGCGCCCAGCGAGACGATGAAATTGCCGTGGTTCGCCATCTGCGGCGGCACGATCGGGAACTTGAAGCCGCCGGTCTTGGTGAGGAACCAGAACTCGTCCTCGGTGGCCGGCACGCAGATCGGCGGCGGGTTGTCGCGCCAGCCGGGCAGCAGTTCGTCGAGCGGGCCGGGCTCGATCACCGCGCCGGAGAGGATCTGCGCGCCGATGGTCGAGGCCTTCTCGATCACGCAGACCGTGGTGTCCGGCGATTTCTGCTTCAGCCGGATGGCGAACGAGAGGCCGGCGGGGCCGGCCCCGACGACGACGACGTCGTACTCCATCACCTCGCGTTCGGACATGGGCGGGACCTCGGATCCTTGGGGGCGCTGGGCCGTGCAGCCCGCCATTGTCGCCCGGACCGGGGTGGGCTGTCATGGCCGGGATGCGATGGCCGTCCTCACGGCGGCAGGCGCGCTCGGGACGGGCGCTCGGCAAGGCGAGCCTGTCGGCGGATCGGAGCGTGCTCAGGCTCGGCAAGGCGAGCCTGTCGGCGGATCGGGCCACCTGCTTTCCGCGCGATCGGGCGTCCTGCCCTCACGCGCGGCGCTCGGCTCCTGCCTCGCTGCCGCAGGACGGCCCTCACCGCCGCGGCTCGCCCACCAGACACCGCGCTCGCGATCCCGACCCGCGCCGCGCCCGTGGGCCATGGGGATCGCAGGAGGCGCACATGGACGTGCGCCGTCCGGCGACTGCGGAGCGGGACGCGTAGCCGTCGCCGGCCGCGACCCCGTGG
>JAGXSL010000195.1 GCA_018333835.1 Lysobacteraceae bacterium | reverse complement strand
TCGCGGTAGCTGTGGAGCCCTTGGTTGAAGACCTGCACGTGGCCCGGGCAGTTCATCGGCTTCAGCGCATAGGTGCGCTTCTCCGATTCGGTGAAGAACATGTTGTTCTGGTAGTTGTCCCAGTGGCCGGACTTCTTCCAGAGCGTGACATCGAGCACCTGCGGGCAGCGCACTTCCTGGTAGCCGGAATCGCGGTAGACGCGGCGCATGTACTGCTCGACCACCTGCCACAGCCGCCAGCCCTTCGGGTGCCAGAACACCAAGCCCGGCCCCTCCTCCTGCACATGGAACAGGCTCTGCGCCTTGCCGATCTTGCGGTGGTCGCGCTTCTCGGCTTCTTCGAGCTGGGTGAGGTAGGCCTTCAGGTCCTTGTCATTCAACCAGGCCGTGCCGTAGATGCGCGAGAGCATCGGGTTGTTCGAATCGCCGCGCCAGTAAGCGCCGGCCACCTTCATCAGCTTGAAGGCGCGCAGCTTGCCGGTGTTCGGCACGTGCGGGCCACGGCAGAGGTCGGTGAACTCGCCCTGCGAATACAGCGACAGTTCCTCGTTGGCGGGAATGGCTTCGATGATCTCGGCCTTGAAATGCTCGCCCAGGCCACGGAAGAAGGCGATGGCCTCGTCGCGCGATTTGACCGTGCGCGACACCGGCAGCTGCTCGGCGACGATCTTGGCCATCTCGGCTTCGATCTTCGGCAGATCGTCCGTGGTGAAGGGCCGATCGAAGGCGAAGTCGTAGTAGAAGCCCTTGTCGATCACCGGGCCGATCGTGACCTGCGCGCCCGGGTACAGGCGCTGCACGGCCTGCGCCAGCAGGTGGGCCGTGGAATGGCGCAGCACGTCGAGGGCTTCCGGCGACTTCTCGGTGACGATCTCGAGCGTGGCATCGGCGTTCAGCGGGAAACTTGCGTCGACGAGCTTGCCGTCGACCTTGCCGGCCAGCGTGGCCTTGGCGAGGCCGGCACCGATGCTGGCGGCGACGTCGGCGACCGTGGTGCCGGGCGGGTACTGGCGCTGCGAACCGTCGGGGAGCGTGATGGCGATCATGGGCGTCTCGGGCGATCGGGACCGCGGGAAGCGGAAAGGAAAAAGGGCGCACAGGCGCCCTTTCCGACAACAACCAGGGGGACTGCGCGTGGACTCAGCGTTGGATGCCGTTGCGCGTCATGGTGATCGTGTTCGTTCGAACTACGTCTCTCTGGTCGACATGTTTGGTGGGCGGTACAGGGTTCGAACCTGTGACCCCTACCATGTCAAGGTAGTGCTCTACCGCTGAGCTAACCGCCCGTCGCGGGCCGTGTGGCCCGGCGAGGCCGCGAACTATACCCGGAAAGCCCCCGCACGGGCAAGGCGGCGTCCCGCGAGGCTCGAGCGGTGCCGTCACCGGTCAGGAGGCCACCATCCGCGCCTTCAGCTTGTGGATCCGGTCGCGCACCTCGGCGGCCTGCTCGAACTCCAGGTCCTGCGCATGCCGGAACATGCGCGATTCCAGTTCGGCGATGCGCCGGGCCAAGGCGTCCGAATCCAGGTATTCGGCGGCCTCCTCGGCCACCGCCAGCGCCCCCGGCGCGGCCCTGCCCTTGCCGCGGCCGCGGGCCTTCGGCGCGTCGGCCTCGGCACGCGCGCCCTCCATGATGTCGCGGATCTCCTTACGGATCGTGGTGGGCGTGATGCCGTGGAGTTCGTTGTGGATCACCTGCTTCTCGCGGCGACGCGCCGTCTCGTCGATCGCGGCCTGCATCGAGGGCGTCACCTTGTCGGCATAGAGGATGGCCTTGCCGCGGACGTTGCGGGCGGCCCGGCCGATGGTCTGGATCAGGCTGCGCTCGGCACGCAGGAAGCCCTCCTTGTCGGCGTCGAGGATGGCCACCAGCGAGACCTCGGGCATGTCGAGGCCCTCGCGCAGCAGGTTGATGCCGACCAGCACGTCGAAGGTGCCGAGGCGCAGGTCGCGGAGGATCTCGACGCGTTCCACGGTCTCGACGTCGGAGTGCAGGTAGCGCACCTTGATGCCGTGCTCGCCGAGGTAGTCGGTGAGGTTCTCCGCCATCTTCTTGGTCAGGGTGGTGACCAGCACGCGGTCGCCCCAGCCCACCCGCTCGCGGATCTCGGAGAGCAGGTCGTCGACCTGGGTGGCCACGGGCCGCACCTCGACTTCCGGGTCGAGCAGGCCGGTGGGACGGACGACCAGCTCGACGACCTCGCCTTCCGACTTCTGCAATTCGTAGCTGCCGGGCGTGGCCGAGACGAAGATGGTGCGCGGCGAACGCCGCTCCCACTCCTCGAAGCGCAGCGGCCGGTTGTCGAGCGCCGAAGGCAGGCGGAAACCGAACTCGACCAGCGTCTCCTTGCGCGCGCGGTCGCCCTTGTACATGCCGCCGAGCTGCGGGATGGTCACGTGCGACTCGTCGACGACGAGGAGCGCATCGGCCGGCAGGTAGTCGAACAGGCAGGGCGGCGGCTCGCCGGGCATGTGGCCGGTCAGGTGCCGGCTGTAGTTCTCGATGCCCTTGCAGAAACCGATCTCGGCCATCATCTCGAGGTCGAACTGGGTGCGCTGCTGCAGGCGCTGCGCCTCGACCAGCTTGTTCCGGGCGTACAGCCACTCCAGCCGCTCGCGCAGCTCGGCCTTGATCGTCTCGATGGCGTCGAGCACGGTGCGCCGCGTGGTGACGTAGTGCGACTTCGGGTACAGCGTGAAGCGCGGCAGCTTGCGCAGCACCTCGCCGTTCAGCGGGTCGAACATCGAAAGTCGCTCGATCTCGCCGTCGAACAGCTCGATGCGCAGGCACTCGTCCTCGATCTCGGCCGGATGCACGTCGACGGTCTCGCCGCGCACCCGGTAGGTGCCGCGGCGCAGCTCCATGTCGTTGCGGGTGTACTGCATCTCGGTGAGGCGGCGGATCAGCTCGCGCTGGTCGATGCGGTCGCCGCGCACCAGGTGCAGCACCATGCGGAAGTACTCGTTCGGGTCGCCGAGGCCGTAGATCGCCGACACCGAGGCCACGATCAGCGCGTCGCGCCGCGACAGCAGCGCCTTGGTCGCCGACAGTCGCATCTGCTCGATGTGCTCGTTCACCGCGCTGTCCTTCTCGATGAAGGTGTCGGTGGACGGCACGTAGGCCTCGGGCTGGTAGTAGTCGTAGTAGCTGACGAAGTACTCCACCGCGTTCCGCGGGAAGAAGGCCTTGAACTCGCCGTAGAGCTGCGCCGCCAGCGTCTTGTTCGGCGCCAGCACCAGGGTCGGCTTCTGGATGCGCTCGACCACGTTGGCGATGGTGTAGGTCTTGCCCGAACCGGTGACTCCGAGCAGGGTCTGCGCGGCGAGGCCGGATTCGAAGCCGGCGACGAGGCGCTCGATCGCCTGCGGCTGGTCGCCGGCGGGGCGGTAGTCGGATTCGAGGACGAAGCGGTCGGTCATGGCGATGTGGAGTGCGCGACCCGCCAGTATAGGGCCGCGCTGCGCCCACGCCGGATGACGGGGTTTTCCTACGCGGGCCGTGCCTTTCGGCCGACGGTGGCCACGGCCCACCACGGTCGAAGCTGGACGCTCCCCACCCCGTGGAGTACGCCCATGCGCAACCCGAGTCCCGGCTTCAGCCTGCTGGAGTCGATGATCGTCGTCGGTATCCTCGCGATCGTCAGTGCCATCGCCTTTCCAAGCTTCAGGGCACTGGTGGAGGACGGCCGCGCCACCCGCGCCGCCAACCAGGTCCACGCCCTGCTGATGGCCGCACGGACGCACGCGGTGACGCACCAGAAACGGGTCACCCTCTGCCGTACGCTGGACGGAGAGACCTGTGTGTTCGGCGGGGCCTGGTCGGGCCGCACCATCGTGTTCATCGACCAGCGCCCCAACGGCGTGCGCGATGCCGACGAGCCGATCATCGGCCACTTCTCCGGGCCGGACGTGAAGCCCTACCACGTGGTGTCGGTCGGGCATCGGCCGCACATCGGTTTCAACCCGGACGGGCGGATGGCCGGCACCAACCTGACCCTGCGCATCTGCGATCCGCGGCTCGACACCCGCCGCCTGGTCGTGGTCTCGGTTTCGGGACGGGTACGGGCCACCCGGGACGTGGCGGCCCACCCGCGCTGCGGCAACGACCCGCCCTCGCCAACTTGACAGCCCCCGGACGAGTCCGCATGATTCGCGGCCTGCCCGAATAGCTCAGCCGGTTAGAGCACTTGACTGTTAATCAGGGGGTCCTTGGTTCGAGTCCAAGTTCGGGCGCCAGATCATGAGAAAGCCTGCACCGTGGTGCAGGCTTTTTTGTTCGTGGGCCCGGCACCATCCATCCGGAGAGTCATTTTCCGACGGTGGATGCCTCCCGCGGCCGACATCGCCAAACCCGAGAAACGGCGAGCATGGCATCCCGTCCATCTGGAGCCTTGCCATGCAGAAAGTCCCCTGGGGCCACAGCCTCGTCGAAGCCATGGTCGCCATCGCGATCCTCTCGATCACCGCGGCGATCGCGGCACCCGATCTGCGCGGACTCCTGCAATCCCAGCGCGCCAGCGCCTTGGCCAGCATCTTCCATGCAGAACTGAATCTGGCAAGGCATACGGCCATCGTTCGGGGCCACCGGGTCGTGCTATGTCGGTCCCCGGAGGGCCTCACCTGCACCGGGTCGGGGGCTTGGGCCGATGGGTTCCTGAGCTTCGTCGATGTCAATGGCAACAATCTCCGTGAAGCCGAGGAACCGATCCTCCGCCACACGGCCGGCACTCGCGGCCAAGGCGCCCAGCTCCATATCGGCGAGGGACGACGGCACATCGCTTTTCGCCCGGACGGACGCGGGGGCGGCACGAACCTCAGCGCCGTGGTCTGCGATGGGAATGGGCAGCCCCGCCGCACCGTGGTCATCAGCGTCTCCGGGCG
>JAGXSL010000194.1 GCA_018333835.1 Lysobacteraceae bacterium | reverse complement strand
CCTTCGGGTTGATCACGCACACCGCCACGCGCCAGGGCGCCATCGCCTCCGGCCAGCGGATGCCGCTGCCGTCGAAGTTCTGCTCGATGCCGGCGGCGACGATGCGCGAGACGCCGATGCCGTAGCAGCCCATGTACATGACCTGCGCCTTGCCCTCGGCGTTGAGCACGGTGGCGCCCATCGCCTCGGCATACTTCTGGCCGAGCTGGAACACGTGGCCGACCTCGATGCCACGGGCCAGCCGGAGGCGGCCGCGACCGTCCGGCGAGGGATCGCCCTCGACCACGTTGCGGACGTCGGCGACGAGCGCCGGCTCGGGCAGGTCGCGGCCGAAATTGACCCCTTTGATGTGGAAGCCGTCCTCGTTGGCGCCGACGACGAAATCCGCCATCGCCGCGACCGTGCGGTCGGCGACGACGGTGACCGGCTGCCTCGGCGCGACCGGGCCGAGGAAGCCCGGGGACGCACCCAGATGGGCGCGGATCTCCTCCTCGGTGGCGAGGCGGTAGTCGGCGAGGCCGGCGATCTTCGCGAGTTTGACCTCGTTGACGACGTGGTCGCCGCGCAGCAGCACCAGCACGAAGCCGCTGCCGCCCAGCATCTTGGGGTCGCCGATAAGGGCGACCGACTTCACCGTCCGCGCCAGCGGCAGGCCGAGCAGCTCGGCCACGGCTTCGCAGGTCTTCTGCGTCGGCGTGGCGACTTTTCGCATCGTCTCCGCCGCAGCCGGGCGCGGCGTGGCCGGGGCGAGGGCCTCGGCCAGCTCGATATTGGCCGCGTAGCTCGACGCATCCGAGAAGGCGATCGCGTCCTCGCCGGATTCGGCGAGCACCTGGAACTCGTGGGAGGCCGAACCGCCGATGGCGCCGGTGTCGGCCGCCACCGCGCGGAACGCCAGGCCGAGGCGGGTGAAGATCCGCGTGTAGGCCGCGTACATGTTCTGGTACTCGCGCGCCATGCACTCCGGCGTGGCGTGGAAGGAGTACGCGTCCTTCATCAGGAACTCGCGGGCGCGCATCACGCCGAAGCGCGGGCGGATCTCGTCGCGGAACTTGGTCTGGATCTGGAAGAAGTTCTTCGGCAGCTGCTTGTAGCTCGCCAGTTCATGGCGCGCGAAGTCGGTGATGACCTCCTCGTGGGTCGGGCCGAAGCAGTAGTCCTGCTCCTTGCGGTCCTTCATCTTCAGCAGCTGGCCGCCGAACTTCTGCCAGCGCCCGGTCTCCTCCCAGAGTTCCCTCGGCTGCACGGCCGGCATCAGCACCTCGACGGCACCGGCGCGCTCCATCTCCTCGCGGACCACGGCCTCGACCTTGCGCAGCACGCGCAGCCCGAGCGGGCTCCAGGTGTAGAGCCCGGCGCCGAGTTTGCGGATCATCCCCGCGCGCAGCATCAGCCGGTGGCTGGCCACTTCGGCGTCGGCGGGGGTTTCCTTGCTGGTGCTGAGGTGGAACTGGGAAAGGCGCATGCGGGCTCGGCCGGGAGGCAAAACACGCATTCTAGCCGTTCAGCCGCCGGCGGCCGGCGGGCAGAAGGCCCGGATCGCCTGTTCGGCCAGCCGCCGCTGGGCGGCGCGGTCCTCGTCGCCGAGCGGTTCGGCGGTGCCATCGCCGTCGCGGTCCATGGTCAGCGGCTGGTTGCTGTCGAGCTGGGCCAGCGAGAGCCGGGCGCGCTCGCAGTTGCGCAGGTCCTCGGGCGTGGGGGCGGCAGCGGCGGCCTCGGCCGGCGCGGGCGGGGCGGCGGTGCCGACCGGCTCGTTGCGCACGCCGCGCACCTCGTAGCGGATGCCCGGCGGCGGAGGGGTCTGGGAGTAGTGGCGCACGCCCTGGGCGTCCAGCCAGGTGAACACCGGTTCTTCCGCCGCCAGCGGCAGCGCGGCCAGCAGCAGGGCGAGGGCGGTCGGCGCGAGCAGGGCGGTGCGGGGCATGGTCGGCTCCGGGGTCGGATGCCCCGCATGGTAGCGCCAAGCGGCACCACCGGGGCAAGCCGGGACGCGCAGCGGCTACACTGCCGGGATGGACGACCAGCCCCTCGAACCGGCCCGCCCGCGCCCGCGCAGCCGGCACATCTACCTGCTGCCCAACCTGCTGACCACGGCGAACATGTTCGCCGGGTTCTACGCCATCCTCGCCGCCGCCAACGGCCACTTCGTGGCGGCCTGCGTGGCGGTGCTGGTGGCGGCGGTGTTCGACGGCCTCGATGGCCGGGTCGCGCGGCTGACCGGCACCACCAGCGAATTCGGCGTACAGTACGACTCGCTCTCCGACCTGCTGAGCTTCGGCGTGGCGCCGGCGCTCGTCATGTACCACTGGGCGCTGGCGCAGCTCGCCCTCGACGGCGCGGTCTGGGCCAAGGTCGGCTGGGGTGCCGCCTTCCTCTACGTCGCCTGCGCCGCCCTGCGCCTCGCCCGCTACAACGTGCAGGCCGGCAGCACCGACAAGCGCTGGTTCATCGGCCTCGCCAGCCCGGCCTCGGCAGGCACCCTGATCGCGGTGGTCTGGTTCTTCACCGGGCTCGGTTTCGAGGGCGACGCCCTGCGCTGGGTGGCGCTCGCCGTCACCGTCACCTGCGCCCTGCTGATGGTCAGCCGGATCCGCTTCTTCAGCTTCCGGGGCTGGCCCGGCGAGCGGGTGCCGTTCTGGTTCCTGCTGCTGGTGCTGGCGGTGTTCGTCGCCCTCCTGATCGACACCGCCACGGTGATCTTCGTCGTGGCCGTGGCCTACGTCCTGAGCGGCCCGGTCGGCTGGCTCTGGCTGCGCCGGCGCGCTGCGGGGGGGGCGGCGTGAGCCCGTGGTCGCCCCGGCAGCGGCACTGGCTGGCGGCGATGGGCTTCGTCCCGCTGGCCTGCCGGCCCCCGCGCGCGCATGCGGCGGCACGGCTCGGCGCCCTCGCCCTGCCGGCGCGCCTGCGCCTGCGCCTCGAACACTGGGCCGGCGCGGCCTGGCCGGACTGGCCGGCACCGGCCGGGAATCCCGCCGAGGCCGGATTCAAGCGGGCGCTCTGGCGGCGGATCCGTGACGGACGCCGTGGGCGCTAAGCGATGGCGGCGCAGATGGCACCCGAGGGCGCGTTCCGGCCGATGCGCCCCGGGGATGTGGCGGCGGTGGCCGCGATCGAGGCGCGGGCCTACCCCTTCCCGTGGACGCCGGGGCTGTTCCACGACTGCCTGACGGCCGGTTACTCTGCCTGGGTGCTGGAGGCCGCCGATGGCGGCCTCGCGGCCTACGCCATCCTCGCCGTCGGTGCCGGCGAGGCGCACCTGCTCAATCTCTGCGTCGATCCCGGGCGCCAGGGGCGCGGCCTAGGCCGCCGGCTGCTGCGGCGCATGCTCGAACTGGCGCGCTGGCAGGGCGTCGGGCGCCTGTTCCTCGAGGTGCGCCCCTCCAACCCGGTCGCGATCGCCCTGTACCGGAGCGAGGGTTTCGTCGAGATCGGGCGCCGCCCGCGCTACTACCCGGCCCGCGACGGCCGCGAGGACGCCATCGTGATGGCGCGGGAGCTGGCGGTGAGGCCGTGAGCGAGTCGCGGGGTTTCGTCCCGGGCGCGGCGCGGATCTTGCTCGGCGGGTCGGGATCGCAAGCGCGGCGCCTCGTGGGCGAGCCGCGGCGGTGAGGGCCGTCCTGCGGCAGCGAGGCAGGAGCCGAGCGCCGCGCGTGAGGGCAGGACGCCCGATCGCGCGG
>JAGXSL010000193.1 GCA_018333835.1 Lysobacteraceae bacterium | reverse complement strand
GCGCGGATGGCGGTGGGCGCGGTGTAGAGGATGGTGACGCCGTGGCGGTCGACGATGTCCCACAGGCGGCCGGAATCGGGCCAGGTCGGCACGCCTTCGAACATCAGGCTGGTGGCGCCGTTGGCGAGCGGGCCGTAGACGAGGTAGCTGTGGCCGGTGATCCAGCCGACGTCGGCGGTGCAGAAGAACACGTCGTCGTCGCGGTGGTCGAACACCGCGTGGAAGGTCCAGCTCGCCCAGGCGAGGTAGCCGCCCGAGGTGTGCAGCACGCCCTTGGGCTTTCCGGTGGAGCCCGAGGTGTAGAGGATGAACAGCGGGTCCTCGGCGTTCATCGCCGGGGCCTCGTGGCGGTCGGGCTGGCCGTCGACGACGGATTCGTACCAGCGGTCGCGCGGCATCTGCATCGGCACCGCGGCCCCGGTGTGGCGCACCACCAGCACGGTCTCCACCGAGGTGGTGCCGGGCAGGGCGAGTGCCGCGTCCACCGTGGCCTTGAGCGGGATGCGCCGGCCGCCGCGGCGGGCCTCGTCGGCGGTGATGACGAGCCGGCTGCCGCAGTCGGCGATGCGGTCGGCCACGGCATTGGCGGCAAAGCCGCCGAACACCACCGAGTGCACGGCACCGATGCGCGCGCAGGCCAGCATGGCGACGGCGGCCTCGGGGATCATCGGCAGGTAGATCGTGACGCGGTCGCCGCGCCGCACGCCGAGATTCGTCAGCGCGTGCGCGAGCCGGCAGACGCGGGCGTGCAGCTCCCGGTAGCTGATACGCCGCGCCACTTCGGCGGGGTCGTCGGGCTCCCAGAGGATCGCCGTCTTGTCCGCGTTCGCGGCGAGCTGGCGGTCGAGGCAGTTGGCGGCGACGTTGAGTTCGCCGTCGGCGTACCAGCGGATGCGGAAATCCTCGGCGTGGAAGCTGACGTCGCCGGCCTCGGTCGGCGGCCGCGACCAGTCGAGCCTCGCGGCCAGCGAATGCCACCAGGCGTTCGGGTCGCGCTCGGCGAGCGCGCGGGCCTCGGCCAGCCGCGGGGCGTCGTAATGGGCGCGCGCGGCGAAGTCGGCGGGGACGGGCAGGCGGTCGGCGGGCGAGGTCATGGACGGCTCCTTCGGGCGATACGGCCAGTGTGCGGTGACGGGCACGGCCCTGACCTTCGACTTTAGACGCAGGCGGGCGCGGCTTCGACCAAAGGCGAATGGTCATGCCGGTGGCGGCGGCGGAGCCTGCCGCATCGGGAATCGTCCCGATCGGAAGGGGAGATCCGAATGCCACGCAAGCCCAACCACGCCTCGTCCATCGCCACCGGCCTGCTCATGGCCGGCAGCCTGCTGCCGCTTTCCGCGTTCGCGCAGGCCACCGCCGAGGCCCCGCCCAGCGCCCGTGAACAGGCCCTCGAGGCCCGCGTCGCCGCGCTGGAGGCGGTGATCGCCGCCCTGCAGGCCGAACAACAGCAGCGCGCCGCCGCCGCGCCACCGGCACCGGCTGCCGCGACGCCCGCGGCCGCCCCGGCAGCGCCGGCCATCCAGTCCACGCCGATCAACACCGCCGGTTTCCCCGGCACCCGCTTCTCCTTCGGCGGCTTCATCAAGATGGAGGCGGTGGCCACCGCCACCGACGGCGGCGAACTGCCCGACGGCGGCGTGGCGCGGCTGCTCTACGTGCCGGGCGCCATCCCGGTGGGCGGGCCGGACGAGGGCTACGACCTCGACGCCAGCGCGCTGTTCTCGCGCCTCTGGTTCAGCAGCGACGCCTCGCTGGAGGACGGCACCCCGCTGCGCGCCTACCTCGAACTCGATCTGTTCGGTTCGGCGCTCGGCACCGAGATGGCGACCAACACCTACGGCGTCACCGTGCGCCACGCCTGGGCGAGCTGGGGGCGCTGGATGGTCGGCCAGAACTGGAGCAACTTCCAGGATCCGGCCTCGCTCATCGACAGCATCGACCTGATCGGCGCCACCGACGCCACGGTGTTCGTGCGCCAGCCGCAGCTGCGCTACACGCAGGGGGCCTGGTCGCTGGCGCTGGAGAACCCGGAGACGGTGTTCAGCCCGCGCGGTGGCAACTTCGCCCGCATCAGCAGCGACGACAACCGCCTGCCCGACCTGACCGCGCGCTGGACCCACCGCGGCCCTTGGGGCCACGTCAGCGTCGCCGGCCTGCTGCGCGAGCTGCGCCACCAGACCACCACCGGCATCGACGACGCCAGCACCGGCTTCGGCCTCTCGCTGACCGGCCGGCAGATCATCAACCCCGCCAACGACCTCCGCTACGGTGTCACCGTGGGCCGTGGCATCAGCCGCTACATCGGCATCGCCATTGGCCCGGACGCCATCCTCGACGGCGGCCGGCTGGAGGCAGTCGATACCCAGGCGGTGTTCGCCGGTTGGCGCCACGTGGTCTCGCCGAAGCTGCGCACCAACCTCTACGCCTCGGCCTCGTTCTTCGACAACGACCCGCTGCTGGCCGGTGGCGGCGCCATCGAGCGGGTCGGCTCGGTGGCCGCCAACCTGATCTACAGCCCGCACCCGCGCATCGACGTCGGCCTGGAAGGCCGGCTCGGCCGCCGCTGGCTGGAGAACGGCAACGAGGGCGACCTGTCCCGCCTGCACTTCCACGTCCGCTACAACTTCTGAAAGGGGAACCCATGAGCACGCCAAACGAAGGGCAACCGCTGGCCGCCGCCGACGGCGCCGACGCGGACGCCATCAAGCGCAAGCGGGGTACGGCGATCAAGCTGCTGCTCGCCTTCTGCGCCATGTACTTCACCGCCGCGATGATCGCGACACCCACCTTCGCCCACATCGCCGGCATCGAGATCCTCGGCATGCCGCTCGCCATCTACACCGGGTTGCTGGTGTTCGTGGTCGGCATCGTCGTCACCCGCCTGTGCCTCGCCCAGGACAAGGGGAGCTGACCATGGACAATCCCATTGCCTTCACCATCCTCGCCATCAGCCTGGCGGCGGTGATCTACATCAGCTGGTGGGGCCGCCGGTTCACCAGCAGCACCAAGGACTTCTACGTCGCCGGCGGCAAGATCTCGCCCCGGCTCAACGGCTGGGCCATGTTCGGCGACTACTGCAGCGCCGCCAGCTTCCTCGGCGTGGCCGGTGCCATCGCGTTGGCCGGCGTCGACAGCTGGTGGGTGGCGATCGGCTTCTTCGGCGCCTGGATCTTCGTGCTCGTCGCACTGGCCGGGCCGCTCAAGAGCTCCGGCAAGTTCACCGTCGGCGATGTGCTGATCGGCCGCTTCGGCGGCCGCAGCCTGAAGTTCCTCGCCATGTTCACCACCGTGGTCATCGGCACGCTCTACCTGGTGCCGCAGATCGTCGGCGCCGGCCACCTGTTCGAGCTGCTGCTGGGCTGGGACTACATGGTGACGGTGGTGGTCTCGGCCGTGGTCATGGGCCTGATGGTGATCCTCGGCGGCATGATGGGCACCACCTACAACCAGGCGGTGCAGGGCATCATCCTGCTGGTGGCCATGCTGCTGCTGTTCGTGATGGCGGCCGCGCTCTACTTCGGTGGCAACCCGCTTTCCATCGTCGCCCACGCCATGGACACGGTGCCGCCGACCGAGGCCGCCAAGGTGATCGGCCAGGTCGTGGTGCCGCCGCCGGCCGAAGGCGCCGCGCACGGCCCCTTCGTGCTGGCCGAGGCGGTGCGGCAGGGCTTCGCCGACCTGCCCAACGCGCTCACCCCGGGTGTTGCCGTGCCGGACATCTGGAACCAGCTGAGCCTGGTGCTCGGCCTGCTGCTCGGCGTGGCCGGCCTGCCGCACATCCTGATCCGCTTCTACACCGTGAAGGACGCCACGGACGCCAAGAAGGGCGCCCAGATCACCATCCTCGGCCTCGCGGTGTTCTACATCGCCGTGCTGTTCGTCGGCTTCGCCACGATGATGATCCTCTACGACGAGCTGATCCAGATGCTGGCGGCCGGGGAGCGCGGCCGCGCCACCAACATGGCGATCCCGCTGCTCGGCATGGAGCTGGGCGGCGAGGTGGTGCTCGGCATCATCGCCGCCGGCGCCATGGCGGCCATGCTCAGCACTGCGGTCGGCCTGCTGATCTCGATGACCACCAGCCTCTCGCACGACGTCTACGCCGGCGTGCTGCGGCCGCAGAGCTCGGACCGCGAGCGCCTGGTGTTCGCCAAGCTCGGCGCCGTGGTGCTCACCGTGATCGCGCTCGCCGCCTCGGTCTGGCTCAAGGACCAGAACGTCGCCATCCTGGTCGCCATGTGCTTCGGCATCGCCGCCAGCACCTTCGCCCCGGTGCTGATCCTCTCGGTCTGGTGGAAGGGCCTGACCAAGGAAGGCGTGATCACTGGCCTGGTGGTGGGCCTCGTGGTGTCGCTGGTGTTCACCTTCGCCCGCTTCGGCGGCGTGCCGGAGGTGTTTGGTATCCGCGTGCTCGGCAACCCGGCGCTCTACGGCGTGCCGGTGGCGCTGCTGTCGATCGTGGTGGTGAGCCTGCTGACCCGGACCACCGGCAACGCCCGCGAGTTCATGGCGCTGGCGCACCGCGACAGCTGAGCCCGGCGCGGGACACGCGCACCGGTTCCGCAGGAGGGCCCGCCGCGAGGCGGGCCTTCCTTTTCCACCCGCCGCCGAGGCGCTACGCTGCCCGCAGCCAGGGAGGAGCCGGCATGGAGAGGCACCCATCGAGTTACGCCCGCGAGCGGGAGTTGCTGCGTTGGCGGGTCGCGCTGGTGCTGGTCGTGCTGGTCTCGGCACTGATGCTGGCGCTCGGCATCCTGAACACCCGGCTCGGCATCGAGGAAACCGCGCGGCTGGCCTGGATCGTGTTCGCGTTGAACGCCCTCAGCCTCGTCGCCCTGTTCCTGCTGCCGCGGCGCTACGGGGTGCCGGGCTTCTTCGCCACCATCCTCGGCCTGCTGGTGTTCACGGTCGGCTTCGGCTGGTGGAACGACCACCCGCTGCACCACTGGGGCTACCTGTTCCCGCCGGTGGCGGTGTTCCTGTTCCGCGCCTGGCTGGCGCTGGCCGCCATGCTGCTGTTCGGCCTCGGCACCGTGGCGCTGGCGTCCACGCACGCGCCGCTGATCGAGGTGGTCCGCTTCGCCAGCGTCTACGGCCTGCTGGTCTGCTTCGTCACCACCTACGCCCTGCTGGAGGAGCGCGCCGGCGCGATGCTGCGCGAGCTGGGCGAGCGCGACGCCCTGACCGGCTGCCTCAACCGCCGCAGCTTCAACGAGGCCATGGCCCAGCGCGCCGCGGCCCGGACCGCCACGCCGCTCGGCGTGCTGCTGGTCGACGTCGACCGCTTCAAGGCGGTCAACGACCGCCTCGGCCACCTCGAGGGCGACCGGGTCCTGGCGGCCGTGGCTGGCGTCCTCGAACGCGCCGTGCCGGACACGGTGGGCCGGGTCTACCGCTACGGCGGCGAGGAGTTCGTGGTGCTCGCCGAAGGCCGTGGCCCACGCGACCTCGCCCTGCTCGGCGAGGCCATCCGTGCCGCGGTGGCGGCCGGCGGCGAGGGCCTGGAGCCGGGGACGATGACGGTCAGCATCGGCTTCACCGCCTGGGCCCAGGACGAGCCGCCGGAGGTGGCGCTGGCACGCGCCGATGCCGCGCTCTACGCCGCCAAGCACGCCGGGCGGGACCGCGTCGTCGATGCGTGAGCGGGTTCCCGGCTTGTCACCAAGGCTTCATGGCCGCCCCGGAGGCTGGACTCCCGGCGGCCGTGGCCGCCGCCTGCGGTCCGTCGAGCGCCCGCCATGTCCGCCATCCCGAACGAGGTCGTACTGCCCGGGTCGAGCCGGCTTGATCGCTTGCTCGTCCCCGGCGGCCTCTATCCGGTCTACCAGCCGCTCGTTCGCCTCGCCGATTTCGCGATCACCGCCCACGAGGGCCTGATCCGGGTCGAGGCCGATCCGCCGGTGCCGCCGCTCGCCCTGTTCGACCTCGCCCGCGCCGAGGGGCGACTGGGCGAAGTCGAACTGCTGGCGGCCCGCCGCGTGCTGCGCGGTTTCGGCTTCGCGCCGGCGCACGGCCGCCTGCTGCTCAACCTGAGCGCCACCGCCCTCATGGACCCGGCCCTGTCGATGGAACGGGTGCTGGAACTGTTCCGTTCGTCCGGCATCGATCCGTCGCGGGTGGTGGTGGAGCTGTCCGAGCGCGACATCGTCGCTGACATCGAGGCCCTGGCCGGGCCGGTGCGGCAGTTGCGCGCCTTCGGCGCCCAGCTGGCGCTCGACGACTTCGGCAGCGGGCATTCCAACTTCAGCCTGTGGCAGGTGCTGGGGCCGGAATACGTCAAGCTCGACCGCAGCATCATCCACGGCATGGCGGCCAACGCCCGCCAGCTCGCCATCGTCCGCGCCCTGATGCAGGTGGCCGAGGAGTTCGGCACCGAGTTGATCGCCGAGGGCATCGAACTCGAGGACGACCTCGCCCTGGTGCGCGACCTCGGCATCCGTTGCGGCCAGGGCTACGCCCTGGCGCGACCGGCGCGGACACCGCTCGTGGCCCTGCCGGAGGAGCGCGTCCGCAGCCTGCCGCGGCGCCTGCCGGTGCCGCCCACCCGCTCGCCGGTGATCGGTGCCCGCGAACTGGTGGTGGACCTGCTGCGGATCGACGCCCCGGCGCTCACCCCGGACACCAGCAACCAAGCGGCCGCCGACTGCTTCCGCCAGAACGAGCGCCTGCACGCGCTGGCGGTGGTCGACGAGGAAGGCCGGCCGATCGGGCTGATCAACCGCCGGGTGTTCATGGAGCGCATCGCCCAACCCTTCGCCCGCGAGATCTTCGGCCGCAAGCCCTGCACCGAGTTCATGCATCCCGCGCCGCTGTGCTGCGAGGCCGGCACGCCGATCGGCGAACTGCTGGACGTGCTGCGCGGCGAGGACCAGCGCTACCTCACCGACGGTTTCGTCATCACCCGGCAGGGCCGCTACCAGGCCCTCGGCACCGGCGAATCGCTGGTGCGGAGGATCTCCGAAATGCGGGTCGAGGCGGCACGCTACGCCAACCCGCTCACCCTGCTGCCCGGCAACATCCCGATTACCCTGCACCTCGAGCGCCTGCTCGAGGCCGGCATCGGCTTCACCGTGGCCTACGCCGACCTCAACCACTTCAAGCCGTTCAACGACCAGTACGGCTATTTCCGCGGCGACGCGATGATCCAGCGCCTCGCCCACACCCTGCGCGAGCAGACCGACCCGCGCAGCGACTTCCTCGGCCACGTCGGTGGCGACGACTTCGTGGTGGTGTTCCAGAGCGGCGACTGGCGCGAGCGCTGCCGGGCCATCGTCGCCGAATTCAACGAGTCGGCGAAGACCCTGTTCGACGCCGCCGACGTGGCGCGCGGCGGCATCGAGGCCGAGGACCGCCAGGGCCGGATGAGCTTCTTCCCGCTGACCACGCTGTCGATCGGCGTGGTGGTGGTGCCCCCCGGCAGCAGCGCCGGCGCCGAGCGGGTGGCCAGCGCGGCTGCGGCGGCCAAGCGCCGCGCCAAGCACCACGCCCAGCCCTTCATCGAGACCGACCTCGAGGGATAGCGGTATCGTCCCGGGCGCGCCTGCCTTCGTGGTCCATGGGGTCGCGGCCGGCGACGGCTACGCGTCCCGCTCCGCAGTCGCCGGACGGCGCTTTCCGGCCAGCCGCAGCGCGGCTGGCGCTCGCGGCCATCAGCGATCAGTGATCGCTGAGCGATGACCACTCGCCCATGTGCGCCTCCTGCGATCCCCATGGCCCACGGGCGCGGCGCGGATCGGACACGGCGGATCGGGATCGCGAGTTCGCAGCGGCAACGAGAATGCGAAGGTCGCGGCGAACCGCGGCGTATCGGCCTCGCGAGCACGCCGCGGCAACGCGTACGCGACGGTGGTGGGCGAGCCGCGGCGGTGAGGGCCGACCTGCGGCAGCGAGGCAGGAGCCGAGCGCCGCGCGTGAGCCCATGGATGGGCGATCGCGCGGGAAGCAGGTGGCCCGATCCGCCGACAGGCTCGCTCTTGCGAGGGCACGATCCACGATCCGCCGACAGGCTCGCCCTTGCGAGGGCACGATCCACGATCCGCCGGCAGGCTCGCCTTGCCGAGCCCTCCCGAGCCCGCGGCTTCAGTCCGCCGGCGGCCGCCGGTGCCGGATCTCGAAGGGGGCGATGGTGTCGGCCGGGATGAAGCCGAACACCGCGCCGTAGAAGGCGAGTTCCGCCTCCTGCGCGCGGATGATGTTCTCGGCCTTGCGGAAGCCGTGTTGCTCGCCGGCGAACTCGAAGTAGGCATGCATCACGCCCTGGCGGTCGAGGCCGGCGACGATGGCGCGGC
>JAGXSL010000192.1 GCA_018333835.1 Lysobacteraceae bacterium | reverse complement strand
CTCTTCCCCGGCAATGTCGTAATGCTGGCCGCCCGCAGCCTGCACCAAAGGCTTCATGCTGTAGCCCTTGTCAAAAGCGAACACCTGCGCGCGCGGGTAGCGGAAGTGCGCCGCTGCCAGCGTTGCCAGCAGAGTCGATTTGCCCGAGCCTGTAGGCCCCACGATTGCCGTGTGGCCCAGATCCCCGGCGTGCAGGCAGAGCCGGTACGGCGTCGCGCCGTCAGTCGCGGTAAGCAGCAAGGGCGGGGAGCTTGTGGGGTAAAAGGGGCACGGATGGGAGGCTGCTCCAGTCCAGACTTGGGTAAATGGCAAATAGTGAGCCAAGTTGAGGGTGTGAATCAGCGGCCGGCGCACATTTGCATACGTGTTGCCGGGCATCGAGCCGATGTAGCTCTCCATTGCATTCACGTCCTCGATCATCGCATCGAAGCCCGCATCGACAATGCGCTTTTTGATCCACTGCGCAGCCTCGCGTGCGACCTCCGGTTTTTCGTGGGCAACCAAAAGCGTTGATGTCCAGTAGCCGAAGCGTACCAGGCCGCTCGAATTGACCGCCTCCGCTTCGACGGCATCGGTAGCCATCGCATCGGCATCTAAGTTGATGTGGGTCACGTTACCGCCTTGCGAACTGCGCAGCAGGTTCATCAAGGACATGCGCTTTTGCGCCCACTTCGAGCGGTACTTTTTGATTTCCTTGTCGGCTTGCCGGGTGCTCATGAAGATGAAGCGGTTGCTCCAGCGGTATTCAGTCTGCATCCGGCCCAAAAAGTCCAGAATACCGGGATAAGAAGTCGCTGGCATGCCCGTCACTGTCATAGCGACCACGGTTTTTTGGCCGATGATGGGCTCAAAGCCCGGCACCACTTGCCGACGGCCCAGCAGCGCATCGAGGTACAGTGGGTTTTCAGGGACGACGAACTTCGTGCGCTGCTCGAACGACACACACGCCTGCAAGTGGGCCAGCAGCGGCGAGTGGATCGAGCCGTCAGGCTGCTCCACATCGACCAGGCGCTGGATGTTCAGGATGCCGCTGAGGCGATCACGAATCTCGCGCAGCGCGCCGCGAAAAGTATGCAGCGCCTTCAGGTGCGGCCCAGACTCGCCGCCGCCTTGCACGAAAATAGCCTCTGCACGCGACGCAGCATCGGGGTCTGGGTGCCAGCACACGACGAGCACCGAGCGCGAGTCATAGCCTGTTGCATCACCCTCTCGCGCAATCATTCGAGCCTCACCCAGCAGGCGCGTAGTGCGATCCGGCCAGGTGGCCTCAGGCAACGCAAAAGTGCTGCGGGCGCGCATGGTATCGACGTGCAGCGACCAGCCATCAGTGAGCAGCAGCGCAGCGTTGACGCGGGCGGCGACAGACATCAGCTCTTCGCGTGTTGACGAATCGAGATCTGGACCTCGAAACACGAACCCGGCCAGCAGCGCGCCGCTTTTAGTTAGCACGATGCCGTTGTCGATCAAGCCCGCCCACGGCAAAAAATCAGGCAGCGCTTTGGCTTTGCTGCGAAATTCGGCAAGCAACATAATTATTCCCCTCCTACAGATGGTTGGGCAAAAGGCGTGCCAGCAGACGGCAAAACCGATTTGCGGCTGTATTTGAGTGACCGGATAAACACCTTGCTCAAACGCGGGTCTTTTTCACCCATGCGCTGCAAAAAGAAGATGCCAATCACCCACATCAAAATACCGCTTATCGCCGCCCACACTTGAAAAAACGACACAATGAAAATCCCGGCGATCATGCCGAGCATCATCACCAACTCACGCTCGCCGCCCATGGCCAGCATGGGCCGCACGAGAGAGCGGTGCACCGGGGCTTCCCACTGCTGCTGTTCCATTTCCGATCCTCAGAACAGCAAGCCGCCAGCGTTGACCAGGCCGAGCGCGGTCAAAAACTGGTTGCCCAGCACGATGATCGCCACACCCAGCACAACGTAGAGCAGGCGCTTGGCCACGTTGCCGAGCTCATCGCCGCCGAAGACCAGGGCCGCGCCGGCCGCCAGAAACGCAACCACTGAAATCGCAGTAGCGACAGGGCCGGTGAGGTTGTTGCGCAGCGTAGTCACCGCCGTATCCCAGGGCAGCGCCGCGCCAGCAAAGGCGGACGGTGCAGCCAAGGCGGCGCAGGCCGCGACGTAGTAGGCATGCTTGGCTTTTTTAGCCAGGTAGTGCTGCTGGAGGTTTTGGAGCCAGGCTTTCATGATGCAGATCCTTTGTTTGAAAAGCTGAGTGAGGTGAGCGAGGGCTTGCTTGGCCTCTCTAACTAAGAGCAATAGGGTTGCCAACTCTCAAAAAGTGTGGACGATGCCAGCCGCCACGCCAGAGCCGCGTGAGGCACCAAAGCCATCGGTGCGCTGCTCACTTGCTGCGGCGTACAGGTGCGTGCGGGTGCTCAGGTTGTAGGTGGTGCCGATCTGCCAGGCAGTCGATTCGCTGTCCAAACGTGCGGCACCTTCGGTGCGCTGGGTGCTGCCGCCGGCGAGGGCAATGAACGGCGCAAAATTGCCCACATGAGTGCGCGCCGAAAGAACCCACACATTCGCATCACGGGTGAAGTGCTGCCCGCTGCCTCGTTGTCCAGCCTGCTCCGAAAACTCGGCAATCGCGGCCAGTTCCAGCAGCGGGCTCACGAAATAACGTACACCGATGGACAGGGTTTGGGTTTCGACACTATCGATATGCGCTGTTTCGCTTTGACCTTGACCGAAAGCCGCATGGAACTCCAGTGCCTCGCGCTGAAAAGTGGCCGCAAGCATCCCTGCCTGCGATGCCGGTTCATCGATGCCAAGCGCCGAAAACCGCCAGTGGCCGATTTCCGGGCTGGTGTAGGAAATGGCATTGTCGATGTGACGGCCGAACCATGCGCCCGGCTCCCGCGCGCCCGGCAGGTTTGGCAGCACCGGCAAAAGCTCACGCAAATCGCTCAGCGGCGTGTATTGCGTACCGATGCGCAGCGTACCCAGCGTGTCGCTTTGCAGGCTCAGGTTGGCCAGACGGGTCTGGGCGTTGCCCCCATCAGTGCGGTCGGCGTTGATGCCGATCTCGTACACGAAGCCAGCGCGCAGACCGCCACCGAGGTCTTCGGTGCCACGGAAACCCAAGCGGCTGCCGGTGCTGAAGTCTTGCGCACCAGCAAGCGAACTCGCGCTTGCGCGGGTGCCAGCGGCAATATCAACCAACTCGACAGATGACGCGCCCAAGTCCATGCGGCCATAAATGTCCACGCTCGATTGAGCCAGGGCTGCGGCGGGTGCAGCGGCGGCGATGGCGAGCAGCGCGGCGCGCGCGATGATCGATTTGAGGGAATGCTGCTGAAAATGGGTCATGAGAAAACTCCTTTGAAGAAAAAAATGAGTGAGGTGAGGTGCTCCAACTAAGAGCAATGGGGTTGCCAACTCAGCGCTCGATGTCCGCCGCCTTGGCCGGCTGCCGCGCCTCGATCACGCGCGCGAACCGCTCTTGCACCAGATCCGGCTTTTGTGCGGTACCGATGTAGCGACGGACTCCGTCTGGCCCTTCGCCCGCATACAGATCACGAGCATCGTGACCCACTGGGCGCGACCGGCCCATAAAGGCCACTTCCCC
>JAGXSL010000191.1 GCA_018333835.1 Lysobacteraceae bacterium | reverse complement strand
CCCGCGCCACCGGCCGGGCCGCAGGTGCTGGCCGGCCTGCTGGCCCCGCCACCGGCGGCCGGCCTGCCGATCGGCCCGGCCCTGTCACCGGCCGCGGACGGCGGCTGGCTGGCCCTGCGGCTCCCCCCGGAGGCGCTGGCGCAGGCCTGGGAGGCGCCGCGGCCGGGCGTTGCCGGTCCGCCGCCTCCCGATCCGCTCCGGCTCGATGCCGCCGTGTTGCGCCTCGACCCGGCCCTGCCGCTTGGCCACGAACGCGATCTCGACCTGCTCGCGAATACCCTGCCTCCCGAGAAGCACCGGGGTTACGCCCTGCAATGGTTCGGCTTCGCGGTCGGCCTTCTCCTCCTCTCCCTCTACCTGCAGTTCCGCCGCCGCCCATGAACCCCGTCTGGAAAAGCCGCATCACGATGATCGTGGTGGCGGCGATGTTCTTCGCCTCCTTCGGCATCGCCCTGTACCTGATCCGCAGCGGCTGGCAGCCGACCGCCACCCGCAACGCAGGGGAGTTGCTGCAACCCCCGGTGGAACTCGGCGACCTCGGCCTGCGCCACGCCGACGGCCGCCCCTTCGGCTGGGAGCCGCGGCGGCGTCTGTGGCGGGTGGTGGTGCTGCCGCCCGAGGATTGCGGCGAACCGTGCCGGGCCATGACCGAAACCCTGTACCGGGTGTGGATGTCGGAAGGCCGCGACGCCGACCGCCTGCAGATGCTCTGGTTCGGCGAGGTGCCGGAAGGTGCCGCGCAGTTCCGTGCCCTGCTGCCGATGCAGCCCTCGCCGGCCCTGCGTGCGAAACTGCCGGCCTCGCACGAGGACGGCAGCCTCGCTGTCTACCTGATCGATCCCTCCGGCTTCCTGGTGATGCGCTACGCGCCCGGCTTCGACCCGACCGGCCTGCGCCGCGACCTCGGCCGACTGCTCAAGGTGACCGAATGAACCTCCCCAGGCACTACCACCGCATCGCCTGGTTGGCGGTGATCCTGACCTTCGGCGTGATCTTCCTCGGCGGCTTCACCCGGCTCAACAACGCCGGCCTGAGCTGCCCGGACTGGCCGACCTGCTACGGCATGATCACCTGGCCCGACGAGGCCCACGAGATCGCCGGCGCCAACGTCGAGTTCGAGCGCGCGGTCGAGGTCAACAAGGCCATCCTCGAACAGGTGCACCGGCTGATGGCCGGTGCGCTCGGCCTGATGGTGCTGCTGCTGGCGGCACTGGCGGTGCGTCGCAAGCCGCAGGGCCTGCCCACCCTCGCGGTCGGCGTGGCGCTGGTGGTGGCTGCGATCTTCACCTACATGCACGCCGACCCGGTGTTCGCGCTGGCGCTCGCCGGGGTCGGCATGCTGGCGTGGATGACCGGCGTGCTGCGCTGGGACGACGCCGTGGCGCGGCTCGCCACCGGCCTC
This sequence comes from Lysobacteraceae bacterium, assembly GCA_018333835.1. Taxonomy (GTDB): domain Bacteria; phylum Pseudomonadota; class Gammaproteobacteria; order Xanthomonadales; family Xanthomonadaceae; genus Silanimonas. Next base: position 2,655 of record JAGXSL010000191.1, on the reverse strand, counting down.
CTGATGCTGGTCACCTTCCAGTCGCTGCTCGGCATGTGGACGGTGATCTGGCTGGTCAAGCCGGTGGTGGTGATGAGCCACCTGATGGGGGGCTTGAGCACCTTCGCCCTGCTGCTGGTGCTGGCCTGGTGGACCACGCCGAACGCGGTGCGCGTCCATGCCGAGGCGCCACGCATGCGCCTGCTGCTCGGCATCGGGCTCGGCCTGCTGCTCGTCCAGATCGCGCTGGGCGGCTGGATCGCCGCCAACTACGCGGCGCTGGCCTGCGGCTTCGATTTCCCGAAGTGCAAGGGCAGCTGGTGGCCGGAGATGGATTTCCGCGAGGGTTTCGTGCTCTGGCGTGGCATCGGCGTGGACTTCGAGGGTGGCGTGCTCGACGGCCCGGCGCGGGCGGCCATCCAGATGGCCCACCGCATCGGCGCGGTGGTGCTGACCCTGTACTTCCTCTTCCTCGGCTGGCGTCTCATCACCACCGCCGGTTTCCGCGCTTCCGGCATCGTGCTGATGCTGCTGCTCGCCGTGCAGCTGGCGCTCGGCATCGCCAACGTGGTGATGGGCCTGCCGCTGTGGGTGGCCACCGCGCACCTGATGGTCGGCGTGGTGATGCTGTTCGCCATGATCACCCTGCTGGTGCGCCTGCGGGCGCCGGATGCCTAAGGCCGTGGCGGATTCCGTGGCGGCCCGCTACTGGGCGCTCACCAAGCCGCGCGTGGTGGCGCTGATCGTCTTCACGGCGGTCATCGGCATGTTCCTCGCCACGCCGGATCTCCCCGGCTGGCGGCCGCTACTGCTCGGCAGCCTCGGCATCTGGCTCGCCGCGGCCTCGGCGGCGGCCATCAACCACCTGCTCGATTCGCGCATCGACGCGGTGATGGTGCGCACCGCCCACCGCCCGCTGCCGAGCGGTACGTTGAACGCCCGCCAGGTGCTGGTGTTCGCGGTGGTGCTGGGGCTGGCCTCGATGCTGCTGCTCGGTCTCGGGGTGAACGCACTGGCCGCCGGGCTGACCTTCGCCTCGCTGATCGGCTACGCCATCGTCTACACCGGCTGGCTCAAGCGCGCCACGCCGCAGAACATCGTCATCGGCGGACTGGCCGGCGCGGCCCCGCCACTGCTCGGTTGGGCGGCGGTGAAGGGCTGGCCGGCCGGCACCGGCTTCGCCGGTCTGTTCGGCCCGCCGCTGCACTACGACCACGCGCTGCTGCTGGTGCTGATCATCTTCGTCTGGACGCCGCCGCACTTCTGGGCGCTCGCCATCTACCGCCGCGACGACTACGCCCGCGCGATGGTGCCGATGCTTCCGGTGACGCACGGGGTCGAATACACGCGCTGGCAGATCCTGTTCTACACCCTGTTGCTGGTGGCGGCGACGATCCTGCCCTTCGCCAGCGGCATGAGCGGCCTGTTCTACCTCGGCGGCGCGCTGGTGCTGGGCGGGGTGTTCCTCGGCTACGCGGTGCGCCTGTTCCGCAGCAGCGACCCGCTGTTCCCGATGCGGGTGTTCAACTACTCGGTGGTGTACCTGATGGCCCTGTTCGCCTTCCTGCTGGCCGACCACTGGTTGCTGCCGGAGGTCGCGCCGGCGGTGCCGGTCGGCCTCACCCTCGAGCGCATCGGGTGAGTGCCATCGCCCCGGCCCCGACGGCCGGCTGGAGCGCCATCACCGTGGGCGAACTGCTGCTGCTCGGTGCCATCTGGGGGGCCTCCTTCCTGTTCATGCGCATCGCCGCCCCGGCCTTCGGCGCCCTGCCGCTGGTCGAGCTCCGCCTCGGGTTCGGTGCCCTCGTGCTGCTGCCCTTCCTGTGGATGGCGCGCCACGCCTTCCAGCCGCGACTGCTGGCGGCGCTGGCCCTCGTCGGCATCGTCAACTCGGCCCTGCCCTTCGCCCTGTTCGCCTGGGCCGCCACCTTCGCGCCGGCCGGCATCGGCGCCATCTGCAACGCCTTGACGGTGCTGTTCACCGCCATCGCCGCGACCGCCTTCTTCGGCGAGCGGCTGGGCCCGAGCCGCTGGTTCGCCCTGGCGCTCGGCCTGCTGGGCGTGGTGGTCCTGGCGTCGGGCCGCATCGAGGGCGTCAACGTCGGCGCCGCGGTCGTCGCCGGCACCGCCGCCGCGATGTGCTACGGCATCGGCGCCAACCTGGTGCGCAAGTACCTTGCCGGCGCGCTGCCGCCGGCTGCGGTGGCGGCCGCCACCCTCGGTGCCGCGGCCGTGTTCATGGCGCCCGCGGCCGCGCTGACCTGGCCGGAAACCCCGCCCGGTGCCGGCGAGTGGGCCGCCGTGGTCGCCCTGGGCGTGGTCTGCACGGGGGCCGCCTTCGTGCTGTTCTACCGGCTGATCCGCAAGATCGGCGCGGCCCGTGCGGTGATGGTGACCTACCTGATCCCGTTGTTCGGTGCCGGCTGGGCCTGGTGGCTGCTCGACGAGCCGGTGACCTGGGCGATGGTGGTGGCCGGGGCCTTGATCCTCGGCAGCATCGCGATGAGCAGGCGCTGAGGGCGAGCCTGCGGCGGATCGGCTCGGGCTCGGGCTCGGCAGGGCGAGCCTGTCGGCGGATCGGGCCACCTGCTTTCCGCGCGATCGGGCGTCCTGCCCTCACGCGCGGCGCTCGGCTCCTGCCTCGCTGCCGCAGGTCGGCCCTCACCGCCGCGGCTC
>JAGXSL010000190.1 GCA_018333835.1 Lysobacteraceae bacterium | reverse complement strand
CGGGTTCACCCCCCTGCCCGCCTCTTTCGGCATCCTCGGCCCATGCGCACCGCCCCCCCGCCACGCCCGCCGCGCCCCGCCCACCTCCCCGGGCTGCTGGCGCTGCTGCTGGCCCTCGCTCCGGCGGGCACGCTGCTGGCGCAGCCCGGCGGCGAATCCCTGCCGGCCATGGGCTCCTCGGCGGCGATGCAGATCACCCCCGCCGACGAGGCACGGTTCGCCGCCATGGTGCTGCGCGAACTGCGCCGACAGGAGCTGGTCCTCGACGACCCGCTGGTCGACGCCTGGCTGCAGGGCCTGGGGTTCCGGGTCGCCGCCGCCAGCGACGTGCCGGACCACGGCTACACCTTCTTCATGCTCCGCGACCGACGCATCAATGCCTTCGCCACCCTGGGCGGGCTGATCGGCATGAACGCCGGCCTGGTGCTGGCCGCCGAGCGCGAAGCCGAGGTGGCCGGCGTGCTGGCCCACGAGGTCGCCCACGTCACCCAGCGCCACGTGCTGCGGGCGATGGAACGCGCGCAGCAGAACCAGTTGCCGGTGATGCTGGCGATGCTGGGGGCGATGGCCGCCGCCGCGCAGTCGGATGCCCGCAACAGCGGCGATGCCATGAGCGCGGCCGTGGTCGGTGCGCAGGCGCTGATGCTGCAGATGCAGATCAACTACACCCGCAGCAACGAGGCCGAAGCCGACCGCATCGGCATCGAGACCCTGGCCCGTGCCGGCTTCGACCCGCTCGGCATCGCCGATTTCTTCGGCCGGCTGGCGCGTGCCTCGCGCGGCAACTCGGCCGGCTGGCAGGTGCCCGAATACCTGCGCACCCACCCGGTCACCACCACCCGCATCGCCGAGGCCCGCGACCGCGCCGAGCAGATCGCCCGCCAGCCCCCCCCGCCGCTGCTGCGCCGGCTGGACGACGGCCACCTGCTGCTGCCGCCCGGCCTGCGCCCCGAGGCCGCCCCTCCGGCCATCGATGATTTCGCCTGGGCGCGCGAGCGGCTGCGGGTGCTGAGCGCGCCCAGCCCGCGCGAGGCGGTGGCGGAGTACGAAGCCGCGGGCGCCCGCTCGGGCAGCGAGGCTCAACGCTACGGCCTGGCCCTGGCCCTGCTGCGCGATGGCCGCGGCCACGAGGCCCTCGCCCTGCTCGAACCCTTGCTGCGGGACACTCCCGGCCCGCTCTGGGTGCGCCTCGCCGCCGCCGAGGCCGCCCATGTCGCCGGCCGCGCCGGGGAGTCCGAACGCCGCTTCGAAGCCCTGCTCGCCGACTACCCCGAGCATCGCGCGGTCGGCCTCGCCTACGCCCAGGCCCTGAACGAGCAGGGCACGGCGGCGGCCGGGCGGCGGGCACTGGCCCTGCTGCGGCCGATGCTCGCCCGGTCGCCGAACGACCTGCTGCTGCAACAGCGCTTCGCCCGCGCCGCCGAACTGGCCGGCGACACCAACCGCGCCGCCGAGGCGCATGCCGAGGCCGCCTTCCTCGCCGGCCGCGCCGAGGACGCGCTGAACCAGCTCGACCGCCTCAAGCAGCGCGACGACGTCGATTACGTGCAGCGCGCCCGGGTCGAGGCGCGGATCGCCGAGTTGATGCCGGTGGTGCTGGAGATGCGCCGGCTCGGCTTCCGCCCGCAGGACGGCGGACGGCCGCGGCCGGAGCCGGGCCGCGGCGGCTCCTGAACCGGGGGCCGCGACCTCCGAATGACGGTCGCGTTGCAATCGTCACGCGTCGGTCATAATGGTTTTATCTACTGGCGGGCGACCCTCCCCGCCTGGATCTGCCGTGCAGAAGCGCATCCTCATCGTCGACGACGAGCCCGCCATCCGCGACATGGTGGCCTTCGCCCTGCGCAAGGGCGAGTACGAACCGGTCCATGCCGGCGATGCCCGCGAGGCGCAAACGGCCATCGTCGAGCGCGTGCCGGACTTGATCCTGCTCGACTGGATGCTGCCCGGCACCTCCGGCCTCGACCTGGCGCGGCGCTGGCGCAAGGAAGACCTCACCCGCGACGTGCCGATCATCATGCTGACCGCCCGCGGCGAGGAGAACGACCGCGTCTCCGGCCTCGAATCGGGGGTCGACGACTACGTCGTCAAGCCGTTCTCGGCCCGCGAACTGCTGGCGCGGATCAAGGCGGTGATGCGGCGTTCCCGCGACGACGAGGCCGACGGCAGCGTGCAGATCGGCCGGCTGCGCATCGACGGGGCCGCGCACCGCGTCTACGGCGGCGAGGAGCCGATCCACGTCGGTCCCACCGAGTACCGGCTGCTGCACTTCTTCATGACCCACGCCGACCGCGTCTACACGCGTGCCCAATTGCTCGACCACGTCTGGGGCGGCAACGTCTACGTCGAGGAGCGCACCGTCGACGTCCACATCCGCCGCCTGCGCAAGGCACTGGAGCCGACCGGGCTCGACGGCATGGTGCAGACCGTGCGCGGCTCCGGCTACCGCTTCTCGGAGACGCCGTGAGCGACGGGACGCGGCGGTGACGGTCGGCCGCCTGCTCCTGCACGCCTGGCGGCAGTCGGTCGCGCGCCTGCTGGCGCTGCTCGCCGTGGCCGGTCTGGCCGGCCTCCTGCTGGGCCAGGTCTGGCCACTGCTGGCGCTCACCGCCTTCGGCATCCTCGGTTGGCACTACTGGCGCCTGCACCGCCTGCTGGCCCAGCTCTACCAGCGCCGCCGCCTGCGCGAGATCGACGGCCGCGGCCTCTGGGACGACCTCGAGATGCTGCTGCACCGCCGCCAGAACGAGGGCCGCGCCCGCGTCCGCCGCCTGCTCGGTCTGGTCCGCGGCTACCGCCACGCCGCCAGCCTGATGCCGGACGCCGTGCTGCTGGTGCGCCGGGGGGACGGCCGGATCGAATGGTGCAATCGCCAGGCGCGCCGGCTGCTGGGGCTCGGCCCGGCGGGAAGCGAAGGCCGGGTCGACAGCGTGCTGCCCGACCCGCGGGTGGCGCAGTGGCTGGCCGAGAGCCAGACCGAGGAGCCGCTGCTCGACCTGCCGAGCCCCACCGACCCGCACCAGCGCCTCAGCCTGCGGCTGCTGCCGTATTCCGAGGCGCAGTGGCTGGTGGTGCTTCGCGATGTCACCAAGCTGCTCCGGCTGGAGCAGTTGCGGCGCGATTTCGTCGCCAACGTCTCGCACGAACTGCGCACGCCGCTGACCGTGGTGCATGGCTACCTCGACATCATCGACGGCGGCGACTACCCCGAACTCGAGACCATGCTCGGCGAGATGCGCCGGCAGTCGCAGCGGATGTCGCAGCTGGTCGAGGACCTGCTCACCCTGTCGCGGCTGGAAGCCCAGGAGGTGCTGGAGCCGCGCGAACCGGTGGCGATGGCGCCGCTGCTGGTGACCCTGGGCCGCGAGGCCGAGGCGCTCTCGACCGGCCGCCACTGCATCCAGGTCATCGACGAGGCCGACGTCGACCTGCTCGGCAGCACCCGGGAACTGCACAGCGCCTTCTCCAACCTGGTGGCGAACGCGGTGCGCTACACGCCGGTCGAGGGCCGCATCGACGTCCACTTCGAGCGCCTGCCGGACGGCGGTGCCGTGCTGGCGGTGCAGGACACCGGCTACGGCATCCCGGCCCAGCACCTGCCGCGGCTGACCGAGCGCTTCTACCGGATCTCGACCAGCCGCGCCCGCGAAACCGGCGGCACCGGCCTTGGCCTGTCGATCGTCAAGCACGTGTTGAACCTGCACGGCGCCCGGCTGGAGATCAGCTCCGAGGTCGGCCGCGGCAGCCGCTTCGCCTGCGTGTTCGGTCCCGAATCGGTGGTGGCGCGCGCGCGCGCCGAGTGAATCGCTTGCGCGGCTGGCGGGCGTCGTTTCCAATCGCTGTTTCCGCCCCCGCGAGCGTCGCCGTGCCCCGTCCCTCCTCCCGCGCCCCGAAAACCAACCCGGTGCCACCGGCCGGCCTGCCGGACCACGAACTGTTCCTGAGCCGCGAGCTCTCCCAGCTCGCCTTCAACCAGCGCGTGCTGGCGCAGGCCGAGGACCCCTCGATCCCGCTGCTGGAACGGCTGCGCTACCTCTGCATCAGCTGCACCAACCTCGACGAGTTCTTCGAGATCCGCGTCGCCTCGCTGCGCGCCGGCGTGCAGTTCGGCACCGCGCAGGCGGTCGACGGCATCGCCCCGGCCAGCCTGTTCAAACCGATCCACGAGCAGGCCAGCGCCCTGGTCGCCGCCCAGTACCGGTTCTGGAACGAGACCCTGCGGCCGGCGCTCAACCAGGCCGGCGTCCGCATCCTGCCGCGCGATTCCTGGAACGCGAAGCAGAAGCGCTGGCTCAAGGAGTACTTCGAGCACGAGATCATGCCGGTGCTGTCGCCGCTCGGCCTCGACCCGGCGCATCCGTTCCCGCGCATCCTCAACAAGTCGCTGAACGTGGTCGTCGTCCTCGAGGGCAAGGACGCCTTCGGCCGCGCCGGCGGCATGGCCATCGTCCGCGCCCCGCGCTCACTGCCGCGGATCATCCGCATCCCGCCCGAGGTCTCCGGCTCGCGCTACGACTTCGTGCTGCTCTCGGCCGTGCTCACCGCCTTCGTCGACGAGATCTTCCCCGGCATGAAGGTCAAGGGCGTCTGGCAGTTCCGGGTGACCCGCAACTCCGAGCTGGTGGTCGACGAGGAGGAGGTCGAGAACCTCGCCCACGCGGTCCGCGACGAACTGCTGGGCCGCGGTTTCCGGCCGGCGGTGCGGCTGGAGATCGCCGAGAACTGCCCCGGCCACATCGTCGACGTGCTGCTGCAGAACTTCTCGCTGCCGGCCAACGCGGTGTACCGGATCAACGGCCCGGTCAACCTCAACCGGGTGATCCAGGTCTACGACATGGTCGATCGCCCGGAACTCAAGTTCCCGCCGTTCACCCCGCGCCCGTCCAAACTCGACCTCGACGCGCCCTTCGACCAGCTCCGCGACCGCGACGTGCTGGTCCACCACCCCTTCGACAGTTTCAGCGGCGTGCTCGACCTGCTGGCGCACGCCGCCCACGACCCCGACGTGCTGGCGATCAAGCAGACCCTGTACCGGGTCGGCAAGGATTCGCCGCTGATCGAGCACCTGATCACCGCCGCGCGCAACGGCAAGGACGTGACCGTGGTGATCGAGCTGCGCGCCCGCTTCGACGAGGAGGCCAACCTGCGCCTCGCCGACCGCCTGCAGGAGGCCGGTGTGCAGGTATCCTACGGCGTGGTCGGCTACAAGACCCACGCCAAGATGATGCTGATCGTGCGCCGCGAGGGCGACCGCCTGCGCCGCTACGTGCACCTCGGCACCGGCAACTACCATGCCGGTACCGCGCGCGCCTACACCGACATCGGCCTGATGACCGCCAACGAGGAACTCGGCACCGACGTCCACGCGCTGTTCCAGCAACTCTCCGGCCTCGCCCCTTCGTTCAAGCTCAAGCGCCTGCTGACCTCGCCCTTCACCCTGCACGGCGGCCTGCTCGCCAAGATCGCCCGCGAGGCCGAACACGCCCGCGCCGGCCGCCCGGCCCGCATCATCGCCAAGATGAACGCGCTCAACGAGTCCGGCGTGATCCGCGCCCTCTACGCCGCCTCGCAGGCCGGGGTCGAGATCGACCTGATCGTGCGCGGCGCCTGCACCCTGCGCCCCGGCGTACCGGGCCTGTCCGAGCGCATCCGCGTGCGCTCGGTGGTCGGCCGCTTCCTCGAGCACAGCCGCGTCTACTGGTTCCAGAACGACGGCCAGGCGGAGCTGTACTGCTCCTCGGCCGACTGGATGGAGCGCAACCTGCTGCGGCGGGTCGAGACCTGCTTCCCGATCCTCGACCCGAAGCTTGCCGAACGCGTCCACGACGAGGAACTGGCCAACTACCTCGCCGACAACACCCAGTCCTGGGCCCTGCTGCCGGACGGCCGCTACCAGCGCATCCAGCCGAAGGAGGACGAGATGCCGCATTCGGCGCAATCCGCCCTGCTCGCCCGGCTCTGTTACTGAACACCATGCCGACGCCTCCCCGCAGCCTGCGCGACGGCGACCTGGTCGCCGCCGTCGACCTCGGCTCGAACAGCTTCCACCTGGTGATGGCACGCTACACCCTCGGCCAGTTGCGGATCGTCGACCGCATCAAGGAGATGGTGCGGATGGCCGAGGGGCTGGACGGCAACGGCGGCCTGCGGCCCGACGTCGCCGCCCGCGCCCTCGCCTGCCTCGGCCGCTTCGGCCAGAAGCTGCGCGGCGTGCCGGCGGCGCGGGTGCGCGCCATCGCCACCAACACGGTGCGCCAACTGCGCAACCCGCAGGCCTTCCTGCTGCCGGCCGAGACCGCGCTCGGCCACGGCATCGAGGTGGTGGCCGGCCGCGAGGAAGCACGGCTGTGCTACCTCGGCGTGGCCTACGGCCACCCGCCGCGGGCGCGCCGGCTGGTGATCGACATCGGTGGCGGCTCGACCGAGTTCATCATCGGCGAGGGCCTGCAACCGATCGAGCGCGAGAGCCTGCAGATGGGCTGCGTGGCCACCACCCAGCGCTTCTTCGGCGACGGGCGGATCAGCCGCCGGCGCTGGCGCGAGGCGCAACTGGAGATGGCCGCCGAGTTCCAGCAGTTCGGCAACCTCTTCCGCCAGCTCGGCTGGAAGGAGACCTATGGCTCCTCCGGCACGGTCAAGGCGATCGGCGAACTCTGCGAGGCGATGAAGCTCGGTCGCGGCGGCGTGGTCAGCGCCGAGGCGCTCGCCACCCTCACCGACCGCCTGCTGCAGGTCGAGGACATCGCCGCGATCCGCCTGCCCGGCCTCTCCAACGAGCGCCAGCCGGTGATCGCCGGCGGCGTGCTGGTGCTCGTCACCGCCTTCGAGGCGCTCGGCCTGCGCCGCCTGCAGGTCAGCGAGTCGGCGATGCGCGAGGGTATCCTGCTCGACCTGGTCGGCCGCGCCGGCAAGGACGACCCCCGCGAGGACTCGGTGGCCGCCCTGATGCAGCGCTACGCCGTCGACACCGCCCAGGCCGAACGCGTCGAGACCACGGCGCTGGCGCTGTTCGACCAGACCGCCGCCGACTGGGGGCTGGAGCCGCCCGACCGCCAGATGCTGCGCTGGGCGGCGCGACTGCACGAACTCGGCCTCGCCATCGCGCACAGCCAGTACCACGTGCACGGCGCCTACGTGCTGGAGAACTCCGACATCGCCGGCTTCTCGCGCACCGAGCAGCAGTTCCTCGCCACCCTGGTGCGCAACCAGCGACGCGCCATCAAGCTGACCGCCTTCGAACCGCTGCCCGACCGCCTGGCCCCGGCCGCGCAGCGCTGCGCCCTGCTGCTGCGGCTGGCCGTACTCCTGCACCGCGCGCACGAGGCCGGCAAGGTGCCGGGGCTCAAGCTGCGGGTGGCCCCGGGCGGGATGCAGCTCAAACTGTCACGGCGTTGGCTCGACGCCCATCCGCTGACCCGCGCCGACCTCGACAGCGAGCGCGAGCATCTCGCCGACATCGGCATCCGCCTCGAACTGGAGGGCGGCTGAGGCGAGGCACGGGTTCGGCGTGCGATTCGCGCCGTGCCTCGTGGGGCGAGCCTGTCGGCGGATCGTGTCGAGCTCGGCCAGGCGAGCC
>JAGXSL010000189.1 GCA_018333835.1 Lysobacteraceae bacterium | reverse complement strand
CCTCGCGCCCGCCGACCCGGAGCGTGGCCTGCGCCCGGTAGTCGGCGAGCAGCCGCACCAGCTTGGCCGACGCGCGGGCGTGCAGGCCGAGGCGGTTGACGACGGCGATCTCGCGCTCAAGCATCGTCCACCACCACCCCGTTGCGGCCGCCGTTGGCGGCGGTGCGGGCGAGTTCGTCGAGGCCCTGCTCGCCGTAGTTCATCACCCGCAGCAGCATCGGCAGCGACAGCCCGGCGACCCGCCGGCAGGGCGCGGCGATGCGTGCCAGTTGCAGCGCCAGCCGCGCCGGCGATGCGCCGTAGACGTCGGTCAGCAGCAGCACGCCGTCCTCGCCCTGCACCCGCCGCAGCGCGGCGCTGGCCGCCGGCAGCAGGGCGGCCGGGTCGGCCTCGAACGGCAGCTCGAAGGCGGCGGCCGGCAGCGGCAGCGGGCCGAGCAGGCGGGTGGCGGTGTCGAGCAGCGCGCCGCCGATGCCGGGATGGGTCACGAGGAGGACGCCGACGGCCATGCTCAATCCAGCTCGCGGTGGTAGGTCAGCACGTCCTCGCGGCCCTCGGCGCGGAACCGCGCGGCCAGGGCCTCGGCGAGGTAGACCGAGCGGTGCCGGCCGCCGGTGCAACCGAAGGCCACCGAGAGGTAGCTGCGGCTGCCGGACTCGAAGCCGGGCAGCCATTCGGCGAGGAAGCCGCCGACCGCGGCGAGGTAGGCCCGGACCTCGGCATGGCCGGCGAAATAGTCCTGGATGGCCGCGTCGCGGCCGCTCAAGGGTCGCAGCACCGGGTCCCAGTGCGGGTTCGGCAGGCCGCGCGCGTCGAACACGAAATCGGCATCGACGGGCAGGCCGCGCTTGTAGGCGAAGCTCTCGAACAGCAGGGTCAGCCCAGGCGTCCGCCCGGCCTCCAGCTCGGTCAGCACGTGCTTGCGCAGCTGGTGGACGTTCATGGCCGAGGTGTCGATCCGGTGGTCGGCCAGCACCCGCACCGGGCGCAGCACCTGGCGCTCCAGCGCGATCGCGTCCGGCAGGGCCAGGCCGAGCTGCGAGAGCGGATGGCGGCGGCGGGTGTCGGAATAACGCTTGACCAGCACGCTGTCGGCGGCGTCGAGGAACACCAGCCGGTACTGGTAGCCGCGCTCGCCGACCGCCGACAGCCAATTGCCGATGCTTCCGAGGTCGCCGTGGCGGTTGCGCACGTCGATGCCCACCGCCAGCCGCTGCTGGCCGGCACCGACGCTGTCGACGAAGGCCGGCAGCAGGTCGGCCGGCAGGTTGTCGACGCAGTAGCAGCCGAGGTCCTCGAGGGTGCGCAGGGCGACGGTCTTGCCGGCGCCGGAGAGGCCGGAGACCACGGTCAGCGAGCGGCTCACGGCAGGCTCCGGTCGAGCAGGGTGGAGTGGCGGGCGAGGAAGGCGGCCGCCGGGTCGTCGCCCTTGGCGCGCAGGATGTGCAGGCGCGCCGCCGCCTCGGTCAGCACCGCGAGGTTGCGGCCCGGCGCCACCGGCAGGTTGAACACCGGCACGTCGAGCCCGAGCACCGGCCGCGCCGCGGTCTCCCCGGTCAGCCGAGCCAGCCCCTCCGGGTCGGTGACGTCGCCGGCGCGCACCAGGTGCACGATCAGGCGCAGGTACTTGTTCCGCTTCACCGCGGTGTCGCCGAACATCTGGCGGATGTTCATGATGCCCAGGCCGCGCACTTCCAGCAGGTCCTGCAGCAGTTCCGGGCAGTGGCCGTCGAGCACGTCGGGGGCGATCTGGGTGAACTCCGGCGCGTCGTCGGCGACCAGACGGTGGCCGCGGTTGACCAGTTCCAGCGCCAGCTCGCTCTTGCCGAGCCCGGAATCGCCGGTGATCAGCACGCCGATCGAGTAGATCTCCATGAACACGCCGTGCAGGGTGAGGCGCGGCGCCAGCGCCCGGGTCAGCACGTACTGGAGTTGCGTGAGCAGTTCGTGGCCGGCCTGGGCGGAGGTCCACAGCGGCGTGCGCGACTCGCCGGCGACCTCGCGGAGGTCGCCCGGGCAGCCCTGGTTGCGGGTGATGACGAGCGCGAGCGGGCCGAAGCCGACGATCTTCTGCAGGGTTTCCCAGCGTTGCCGGGCGTCCAGCGAATCGAGCCAGGCCAGTTCCTCGCGGCCGAGGATCTGCACCGTGTTCGGGTGGATGACGTTGAGGTAGCCGATCAGCGAGGGGCGGTGGCTGCTCTGCTCGCCGGCCTCGATCGCGCGGTCGCCGCCGTCCTGGCCGGCCAGCCAGCGCAGGGCGAGGCGGTCGCGCTGCTGCTCGAACAGTTCGCGGGCGCTGAGCAGGCGGCGCGGCATCGCCAAGGGCCTCAGGACGCGGCTTGGCCCGGCCGCCAGGCGGCCAGCAGGCGGTAGACCGCGGCGCTGTCCGCGGCCTCGCGCAGGCGCTGCCGGAAGGCGGCGTCGCCGAGCATCTCGGCGAGTTGGCCGAGCAGCACGAGGTGCTGCTGGGTGAAGTGCTCGGGCACCGCCAGCGCGAACAGCAGGTCGACCGGCTGGCCGTCCGGGGCACCGAAATCGACCGCTTCGGCGAGCCGGACGAAGGCCCCGGTCGCCGCCACCAGGCCGGGGCTGCGGCCGTGCGGGATGGCCACGCCGTGGCCCAGCGCGGTGCTGCCGAGGCGCTCGCGCTGGCACAGGCTGTCGAACACCAGGCGCTCGCAGTCGGGGTCGCCCTCGGCCAGCAGCAGGGCGAGGGTTTCCAGCAGGCGCTTCTTGCCGGGGGCCTTGGCCCCCGCGACGACGCGCGCGGGGGCCAGCAGGTCGAGCAGTTGCATGCAGGGCGAGGGGGTCAGCCGAAGTGGCCGGAACGCGCGGCCGATTCGCCGCGGTGGTGGTCGGTGAACCGCTCCTTCTCCTTGATCAGCATGCGGTCGAGCTTGTCGACCAGCAGGTCGATGGCCGAGTACATGTCGGCGGCCTCGGCCTCGGCGTGCAGCTGCTTGCCGCGCGGCGACAGGGTGGCCTCGGCGCGGTGCTGCAGGCGGTCCACGGCGAGCAGCAGGCGCAGCTCGAGGTGGTGGTCGAAATGGCGGGCGATGCGTTCCAGCTTGGTGGTGGCGAAATCGTTCAGGGCCGGGGTGATCTCGATCTGGTGGCCGCTCACTTCAAGGCGCATGGGCGCGTACTCCTGCGGGACGGGTGAAGCTCTTGGCGGCCAGCATACGCCGGACCGGGGCGGGGCGAAGTGGACACCGGTCAAATTCCCCGCGACCGGGCCGGAGGGGCTCCGGGCGGGCGCCGGCGGCGCGCCGAAGCGGGCGGCAAGCCGATCATCTCGCGGTATTTCGCGACGGTCCGGCGGGTCACGGCGATGCCTTCGGCCTGCAGGCGGTCGGCCAGGGCCTGGTCCGACAGCGGGCGCTCCGCCGGTTCGGCGGCGATCAGCCGGCGCAGGCGTTCCTGCACCGCCATCGCACTGGCCCCGCCGGCCGGCCCGGTGCCGAAGAAATGCCGCAACTCGAAGGTGCCACGGGGGGTCCGCAGGTATTTGCGGGTGGTGGCCCGCGACACGGTGGATTCGTGCAGGCCCAGCGGTTCCGCGATGTCGCGGAGGGCGAGCGGCCGCATCGCCGCCGGGCCGTGCTCGAGGAATCCCACCTGCGCCGCGACGATGGCGCCGGCCACGCGGCGCAGGGTCTCGCCGCGCTGGGCGAGCGCGCGCAGCAGCCAGCGGGCCTCCTGCAGGCGGCCGCGCAGGTAGGCGTCCTCCCCACTGCGGCAATGGCCGATCAGGGCCGCGTAGTGGCGGTTGAGGGTGAGGCCGGGTGCAGGCAGCATCCGCACCTGCCAGCGCCCGCCGACCCGCAGCGCGGTGGCATCGGGCCGCACGTAGTCGGTGCGCTCGCCGCCGTACCGGGCACCCGGCTTCGGGTCGAGGCTGCGCAGCAGCGCGGCGGCCTCGGCCAGGGCGGCGGCCTCGACGCCGAGGTCGGCCGCCAGCGTCGCCGCGGGTTGCCGCACCAGCGCCTCCAGACGGCCGTCGAGCAGGCGGCGCGCCAGCGCCAGCGCGGGCGGTGGCGGATCGAGGGCGGCCAGCTGCAGGCGCAGGCATTCGGCCAGGTCGCGGGCACCGCAGCCGGGGGGGTCGCAGTGCTGCAACAGGCCCAGCACCACGGCGAGATCGGCGCGCCCGGCCCCGGGCAGGGCCTCGGCGAGCGCCTCCAGCGGTTCGCGCAGGTAGCCGTCGGCGTCGAGGGCATCGACCAGCAGTTCGGCGATCCGCAGGTCGCGTGGCGAGCGCAGCACCATCCGCAGCTGCGACAGCAGGTGTTCGGCCAGGCCGATGCCCGCACAAGCCGTCTCGAGCGGGTCGCCGGCCACGCCCGTCGCGGCCGTTTCGGCGTCGTCCATGCCGGGCGCATCGGCTTCGGTGTCGGTCGCGCCTTCCGCCTCGCTGCCGGCATCGTCCGCGCCACCGTCCTCGAGCGCTTCGAGCAGCGGGTTGCTCTCCACCGCCTCGCGCAGGGCTGCCTCGAGTTCCGTCCGTGACAGCAGCAGCAGGCGCAGGGCCTGCTGCTGCTGCGGGGACAGCACCAGGGCCGTGCCGAGCTTGGCTTGCAGGGCCGGCTTGATCGCCATGGCTAGAGGCTGAAGCTGGCGCCCAGGTAGACCCGGCGCACGTCCGGGTTCATCAGCACCTCGCTGGGCGAGCCCTGGGCGAGCACGCTGCCGGCGTTGAGGATGTAGGCGCGGTCGCAGATGCCGAGCGTCTCGCGCACGTTGTGGTCGGTGATCAGCACGCCGATGCCGCGCCGCTTCAGGTGCCGGATGATGCCCTGGATCTCGCCGACCGAGATCGGGTCGACGCCGGCGAAGGGCTCGTCGAGCAGCATGTAGCGCGGCCTGGTGGCCAGCGCGCGGGCGATCTCGATGCGCCGACGCTCGCCGCCGGAGAGGCTCTCGCCGGGCTGGTCGGCGACGTGGGCGATGTGCAGTTCGTCGAGCAGGGCGCCCAGTTCGGCCTCGCGCTGCGCGGCCGAGAGGTCGGGACGCAGTTCCAGCGCGGCGCGCACGTTGTCGGCCGCCGACAGGCTGCGGAACACGCTGGCCTCCTGCGGCAGGTAGCCGACCCCGCGGCGCGCCCGCAGGTGCATCGGCAGGGCGGTGATGTCCTCGCCGTCGAGCAGGATCCGGCCGCTGTCGCAGGGCACCAGCCCGACCACCATGTAGAAGCAGGTGGTCTTGCCGGCGCCGTTGGGGCCGAGCAGGCCGACCACCTCGCCGGGGTGCAGCTCGAAGCCGAAATCGCGGACGACCTCGCGCTTCTTGTAGCGCTTGCCCAGCGCGCTCGCCGAGAGCATCAGGGCCGCGCCGCGGCGGTTCTGGGCTGAATCGTCATCCGCACGCGGTTGCCGTCGCCGCCGCTGTCGATGGCGCCGGTGTCGAGGTTGTAGCGGATGGTCTCGGCCTCCAGCGTGCCGCGCGGCTGGGTCACGACGGCCTGGCCGCTGAGCAGCAGGTCTTCCGCGCCCGGCGTGTAGGTGACGCG
>JAGXSL010000188.1 GCA_018333835.1 Lysobacteraceae bacterium | reverse complement strand
GAGCCGCGGCGGTGAGGGCCGACCTGCGGCAGCGAGGCAGGAGCCGAGCGCCGCGCGTGAGGGCAGGACGCCCGATCGCGCGGAAAGCAGGTGGCCCGATCCGCCGACAGGCTCGCCCCATGAGGTCAGCGGTCCGATCCGCCGACAGGCTCGCCTTGCCGAGCCCGAGCGTGCCACCCGATCCGCCGACAGGCTCGCCCTGCCGAGCGCACCGTCCCGCGCTCAGGCCGGCGGCGCCAGCCGGGGCGGCGGGCCGTAGAAGCGTTCGAGATGGTCGGCCACCGCCGGATAGGCCGCACGCAGCACGGCGGGCGCGGTGAAGTGGTACTCGCTGGCGACCGCGAAGAACTCCTCCGGCGCCTCCGCCGCGTAGGCGTCGATCGCGGTCTCGGCTTCGGGATCGGCGTCGAGCTCGGCGTTGATCGCCGCGAAGGCGGCACCGAAGTCGAGCGCCCACTGCCGCTGCCAGTCGCGCGGCAGCGGCGGGGTGCCGTCCATCAGACCGTCGAGGCCGTCGAGCTTGTGCGCCATCTCGTGCACCACGAGCTGGTAGCCCGGTTCCGGCGCCAGCATCTCGGCTTCGAGGTCGGCCCAGCTCAGCACCATCGGGCCGTGTTCCCAGCTTTCGCCCTCACGGTCCTCGAAGCCCTCGTGCACCACCTCCAGCGCGTCCATGTCGTGCGGGGCGCCATGGCGGCCTTGCTCGACCCGGAAGGCGCCGGGGTGGACGATGACCTGCGACCAGCCGCGCAGACCGCCCTCGCCGAAGCGCAGCAGCGGCAGGCAGGCGTGGGCGGCCAGCGCCAGGCGGTCGCCGGCTTCCAGCACCAGGCCCTGGGCCGGGGTGATCGCCTGCCGTTCGAGGAAGTGGGCGGCGAGACCGCGCAGACGCTCGCGGGCGGGCGGATCGAGGCCGGCCAGCAGCGGGCTGCGGGCGAGCAGGGCCTCCCATTCGGCCGCGTCGAACGGCGGTTCGCGGCGCCACCAGCGGCGCCAGCCGCGCAGCAGCACGCTCAGCGGAACATGCCCGGCAGGCGTTGCTGCCAGCTCGGGGGACGCACCCGCGGCGGCGCCGAGGCCGGGCGCGGTGCGCTGGCCGGGGGCGTGGCGGGTGCGGCGGGCGACACGCCCTCGGCGGCGGCCGCGTGGCCGGCCGGAGCGCCGGCGGTGGGCACGGCGGTTTCCTCGGCGCGGGCCCGGCAGGGAGCGCTGCTGGCGACCGGCGCGGGCGTGGCCACCGGTGCCGGCGCGCAGGCGGCGGGGGAACCGGTGAACGACAGCAGCAGGCAGGCGAGACGCAGCATGGCGGGCTCCTCGGGGGGTCGCCGGTCGCCCGGGGCAGGGCGATGGTGCGCGCGATGATAGCGGTGGCCGCGCCGTTTTGCCTGCACCCGTGGCGTGAAGGTTTTGTTGCCGTGCAGCATGCCGTCCCGGCCCGGTTTCCGCCAGACTCGGCCGGAATGAACGCCGCCACCCTGCCGATTTCCTCCTCCAGCGTGCCGCCGGCCGCCCCGATCCGTGCCGCCGCCCTGCGCCAGGCCCTGATCGCCGGGGTGCAGCGGGTGATCACCCATCGCGATCGCCTGAACCGCATCAACGTGTTCCCGGTGGCGGACGGCGACACCGGCAACAACCTCGCCCTCACCCTGGGTTGCGTGCTGAGCGGCGCCCTGCAGCGCCGGGCCGCCGGGGTTGGCACGCTGCTGCAGCGGGTCGGCGAGGAGGCGGTGGACGGTGCCCGCGGCAATTCCGGGGCCATCCTCGCGCAGTTCTTCAGCGGCCTCGCCGAGGCGGTGGGGGCACGCACCGTGTTGAGCCAGGGCGACCTCGCCTTCGCCACGGCCGCCGCCGCCCGCTCGGCCCGCGAGGCGATGGCCCGGCCGGTCGAGGGCACCATGCTGAGCGTCATCAGCGCCTTCGCCGAGGGCCTGCGGCAGGCCGCCGGCGCCGGCGAGACGCGGGCCTGGTTCGAGGCCGCGCTGGTGCAGGCCCGGCAGGCACTGGCGCGCACCCCGGAGCAACTGCCGGTGCTGCGCCAGGCCGGCGTGGTCGATGCCGGCGCCCAGGGCTTCGTCGACCTGCTGGAGGGCATCGGCGACTTCCTCGCCGGCCGGCCCCCGCCGGCACCCGCCGACGCCGATCCGGAACCGGAGTTCGAGGCCCTCCACGCTCGCCTGCACGAGGCCGGCCCGCAGGTCGATCCGGCGCACCGCTGGTGCACCGAATGCCTGCTGGTCGGCGCGAACCTCGATCGCCCCGGCCTGCAGGCCGCGTTGGCGACGCTCGGGGCCGACAGCGTGGTGCTGGCCGGTGGCCCGCGGCGGCTCCGGGTGCACGCCCACGTCGCCCTGCCGGCCCGGATGTTCGAGCTGCTGGGCGGCTTCGGCCAGGTCGAGGCCGGCAAGGCCGACGACATGCTGGCGCAGGCGCGCACGGCCGCCGCGCCGCGGGCACTGGTGGTGGTGACCGACAGCTCCGCCGACCTGCCGGAAGGGCTGGCCGACGCGCTCGATCTGCACGTGGTGCCGCTGCGCCTCAACTTCGGCGGCGAGGACCACCTCGACCGCATCGGCCTCTCGACCGGCGAGTTCTACCGCCGCCTGCGCGAGGAGTCGCTGCTGCCACGCACCAGCCAGCCGCCGGTCGGGGATTTCCGCCGGCTCTTCGAGTTCCTGCTCTCGCACCACGCCGAGGTGGTCTACGTCGGCCTGTCGCGGGCGGTTTCCGGCACCCTGCAGGCCGCCGAGGCGGCGGCCCGGCGCTGCCCGCCGGGCCGCGTCCATGTCGTCGATTCCGCCAATGCCGCCGGTGGCCAGGCCCTGCTGGCCCTGGCCGCCGCCGAGGCGGTGCGCGCCGGGGCCGGCCGCGACGAGGTGCTGGCCCGGCTCGCCGCACTCAAGCCGCGCACCCTCACCCTCGCCCTCGCCCGCGACGTGCGCCATGCCGTGCGCGGCGGACGTATTCCGCGCTGGGTCGGGGCCGTGGCCGGCGGGCTGCGGGCGCTGCCGGTGGCGGTGCTCGAAGCCGATGGCCGCCTGCATCCGCGCAGCGCCCTGTTCGGCCGCAGGCGGGTGCCGGAGCGTTTCGCGGAGCTGGTGGCGCGGCGTGCCCGGCGGGTCGCCGCCGGGCGGGGCTGGCGGCTGATCGTCGGCCACTGCGGCGTGCCGGAGGATGGCGCGGCCCTGCTCGCCGTCCTGCGCGACCGGCTCGATCCGGTCGAGTCCTGGCTGGTCGAGACCGGCGCGGCGGTCGGTGCCCACGCCGGTCCCGGCACCCTGGTCGCCTCGCTGCAGCCGGTGGATCCATGAACCCCGCGGACGCCGCGCTCGCCGCGGTCCTGGCGCCGGGACTGGTCCTGCTCGCCGCCTACCTGCTCGGCTCGCTGTCGGGCAGCCTGCTGCTCGGCCGCTTGCGCGGCGTGGACATCCGCACCCAGGGCAGCGGTAATGCCGGCGGCACCAATGCCTTCCGCACCCAGGGCTGGCGCTTCGCGCTCGGCACCGTGCTGATCGACGTCGGCAAGGGGGTGGCGGCGGTGCTGCTGGCGCGGGCGCTGGCGCCGGAATGGGCCCACGCCGCCGCGCTGGCCGCGGTGGCCGGCCATGTCTGGCCGCTGTTCCACGGGTTCCGTGGCGGCAAGGGTGCTGCCACCCTGGTCGGTGCGCTCATCCTGCTGTGGCCGCTGGCGCTGGTTCCGGTGGTCGCGCTCTGGCTGCTGGTGCTCCTGGTCGGCGGCTACGTCGGCCTCGCCACCGTACTGGCCGCCGCCCTGCTGCCGGTCTGGGCGCTGACCAGCGGGGCCGGGGGGGCGGACCTGGCCTTCGCTTGTGCCGCCGCCCTGCTGCTGGCCTGGACCCATCGCGGCAACCTGGCGCGGCTGCGCGCCGGCACCGAGCACCGCTTCGAGCGGGCCCGCCTGCTGGCCCGGGGCTGGGCCCGCTGGCAGGGGCGGGGGGCGCGGCGTGGCTGAGCCGGTCCTGCCGCTGTCGCCGGCCGCCCGCCGCGAACTGGCCCGCCTGGCCTGGGCCGAGGCGGTGGATTCGACCCAGGACTGGGCGATGCGCGAGCCGCTGCCGGAACGCGGCAGCGCCGTCTTCCTCGCCGATCACCAGCATGCCGGGCGCGGCCGGCGCGGCCGGGCCTGGCGGAGCCCCCCGGGAGCCACGCTGGCGCTGAGCGTACTGCGGGCCTTCGACCTGCCCCTGCCGGCGCTGGCCCCGCTCGGACTGGCCGCCGCGGTGGCCGTGGCCGCCGCCCTGCGTGATGCCGGGATCGCCGGGATCGGCCTGAAATGGCCGAACGACCTGGTGGTCGGCGCGGCCAAGCTGGGCGGCCTGCTGGTCGAGGTCCGCGTCGCCACGCCACGGCCGGCCCTGGTGCTGGGCCTCGGCCTCAACCGCGAGTTGCCGCCGGGTTTCGTGCTCGACCAGCCCTGCACCGACCTCGCCCGGCAGGGGCTGGTGATCGGAAGCCAGGACCTGGCCCGGCGGGTGCTCGATGCCCTGCTGCCGGCCTTGGCGCGTTTCGAGGCCGAGGGCTTCGCGCCTTTCGCGGCCGAGTGGCCGACCTTCGACGTGCTGTCCGGGCAGCGCGTGCGGGTGCATGGCGGCCACGGCGGGCAGGTGCACGCTGGCCACGGCGGGCAGGTGCACGCTGGCCACGGCGGGCAGGAGGGGCTGGCGCTCGGCCTGGCCGCCGACGGCGGCCTGCGGGTGCGCCATGACGATGGCGAACGGGTCCACCACGCCGGCGAGGTGAGCGTCCGTGTGGCTGCTTGACCTCGGCAATTCCCGGCTCAAGCTGGCCCGCGCCGGTGCCGACGGCCTCGGGCCGGTGCTGGCCCTGCCGTACGAGGGTCCGGAGCTGGAATCCCGCCTGCGCGCGGCCTTGGCCGGCGATGGCGCGCCGGCGTGGTGGGCCAGCGTCGCCCCGGACGAACGCAGCGCGCGGGTGGCCGCGGTGCTGGCCGAGGGCGGGCGCCGGGTCGAGCGGGTGCACAGCCGCCGCGAGGCGCTGGGGCTGCGCATCGCCTATGCCGATCCGGCCCGGCTCGGGGTCGACCGCTTCCTCGCCCTGTTGGCCGCCCGCGCCCTCGGCGGTGCCCACCTGCTCGCCAGTTTCGGCAGCGCCCTCACCGTCGACCTGCTCGATGCCGAGGGCCGCCACCGCGGCGGCCTCGTCGGCATCGCTCCATGGCATGCCCGGCAGGCCCTGGCGGCGCGCTTCCCGGCCCTGGACCGGGGCGAGGCCGAGGCCGTGCCCGGGTTCGCCGACGACACCCCGGCGGCGGTCGCCGGCGGGGTCGAGGCGCAGGCGCTGGGCCTGCTCCTCGTCGCCTGGCACGAGGCCCGGGCGCTGCTGCCGGAGCCGCCGCGGGTTAGCGTGGCCGGCGGCGATGCCACACGCCTCGCGCCACGGCTCGCCGCCCTGCTGGGGGTGCCGGTGGAACGGGCCGAGCACCGCGTCCTCGAAGGCCTGCATCGCCTCGCCGTGGCCGAGGGGGCCTTGCCGGGCCGCTGCTAGACTGCCGCGATGCTCGCCCGCGGCGCTTTCCTCGTCCTGCTCTGTTGCAATCTCGCCGCGGCCCTGTGGTGGGCCCTGCACCGACCGCTGCCGGTACCACCCCTGCCGGCCGGCGAGCCGGGCGTGCCGACCCTCGTCCTGCTCGCCGAACTCGAGCGCGAGGCGCAACCGGCCGCCGAGCTGGCGGCGGCGCCGCTGCGCCTCGCCGAATCGCTGTCCTGCCTTTCGATCGGCCCCTTCGACACGCCCTCGGCCTTGCGCCGGGCGGTCGATGCGCTCGGTGGCAGCGTCGGCAAGTTGCAGTACCGCGAGGCGCAGGTGCAGAGCCTGCGCGGCTGGCGGGTCTACCTGCCGGCCGCGGCCTCGCGCGCCGAGGCGTTGGCGCGCGCCCGCGCGCTGGCCGCCCGCGGCATCCGCGACTACTACGTGGTGACCGCCGGCCCCGGCGAGAACACCGTCTCGCTCGGCCTGTTCCGCGAGCGCCGCAACGCCGAGTCGCGGCTCGAGGAATTGCGCGCCGCCGGGGTCGAGGCGACGCTGGTGGCGGCCAACGAGGAACGGCCGAAGTGGTGGCTGGAGATCGCCGTCGCCCCGGAACTCGACTGGCGCGCCCTGCTCGGCAGCGGCGACTGGCAGGCGCGGCCGATCCCCTGCTTTTGAGGTCTTCGAGGCGCGCTCGTGGCCGGGTTAGACTGCGTGGCCAACGCCGGCATAGCTCAGCAGGTAGAGCAACCGCCTTGTAAGCGGTAGGTCGTCCGTTCGATCCGGACTGTCGGCACCACATGTTCCTATCGAAACAATGAGAAGCGTCGGCTCAGGCGTTCAGGAATCCGGGCACCCAGTCGCCGCGGCCGTCCGGCACCAGCAGCCGGAGCTCCTGAAGCTCCTTCAGATCCCGGTGGGCAGTGCGTTCGGTGAGCCGGGCATAGAGCGCACGGTAACGGGGATCACCCTTGAGCACTTTGGGGGGAACAGGCGCCCCGCCATCGAGCACCAGTCGGATGAGGGCGTACTGGCGGGCGTTGATGGCTTTCTGGTCGAGCTTCTGCCGCAATACGGCCTCGTAGAGCAGTACGCCCACCATGGCGTTGACGCGGTCGTGGAGGCGGTCGCAGACGATGCGCAGGCCCTCCAGGTGGAGGGCAACGAAGGGAGCATTGGGGCTGGGCCGGTCGGCTTCGGCCAGTTTCCGGCACTGGTTGAACAGCGCGAAGTAGCGATGGATGTTCTCCTGGTAGAACTTGGCCATCGCGAAGGGCGCGTAGTGCAGCCCCGCATGGCGCAACAGCGCGGCTTCCAGTACCCGGCCGACGCGCCCGTTGCCGTCCCAGAAGGGATGGATCAGCTCGAAGTACAGGTGCACGAGGGGCGCGCGGACCATCGGCGGCAGCTGGGCCTCCAGCAGCGACTGATGCCAGTCGACCAGGCCCACCATCAGGCGCTGGATGTCCCGACCATACTGCGGTGGGCGATAGACGCCGCCATGCTCCTCGCTGCCGACGACGGTGGGGCGCGTCTTGGGGTTGTCGCGGAATCGACCGGCCCGGTTGTCGTCCGTCTCCAGATCGCGGGTGATCTCGGCATGCACCGCCTGGATGAAGGGCAGGGTGAGCCGCCAAGTCGGGTCATCCCCCGCGCGCGCGGCAAGTTCGTAGGCGTTGCGGATGTTGCGGACACGGATGTCCTGCTCGGCCTGCACCGTGGCCGGGTCGAGGTCGAGGGCCTGGCTGGTCTCCTCCTCGCTGAGCAGGCCGCCCTCGATGGTGTTCGTGCCGTAGACCGACTGCACCAGCACCTCGCGCTGCAGGCGGGAGGTCACTTGGGCGAGCGGAGACGCGGAGAACCTGCGCCACGCATCCTCGGCGCGAACCAGGGCGGTGTGCAGTTCGACGAGATCGGCACCCACCTGGAAGGTGAAGTGGCCGAAGCGGTCGGTCTCGATGCGGAGGGCGGGCCCGTTCATGGGCCCATAATGTCACAGAATATGTCGCAAGGAAAAGTCTTGAAAAATCAATAAAAACAGTAGGTTGATGCATTCCTAAGCGTATCGTGTCTGAAAAAATGTCCGGGCATGATTGACCAGCACGATGGCATGCAGGAGCTGCTCTGAACCGGTTCGCGATACTGTACGGCGACCGATGAACCCTCGCGCCGGAGTGAGCATGCGCCGTTTCCCGACCGTCGCCCTGATCGGCGCACCCACCGACATCGGTGCCGGGCACCGTGGCGCGGTGATGGGCCCCGAGGCCCTGCGCGTGGCCGGCATCGCCGAGGCGCTGCGCGCCCGTGGCGTCGTGGTCGAGGATCGCGGCAACTTGAGCGGCCCGATGAACCCCTGGCTGCCGCCGGTCGAGGGCTACCGCCACCTGCCGCAGGTGGTGGAGTGGAACCGCGCCGTGATGCAGGCCGTCGAAGCCGAGCTGGACGCCGGCCACCTGCCGATCCTGCTCGGCGGCGACCACTGCCTCGGCCTCGGCAGCATCACCGCGGTGGCGCGCTGGTGCCGGCGCACCGGCAAGACGCTGCGCATCCTCTGGCTCGACGCCCATGCCGACTTCAACACGTCCGACGTCACGCCCTCCGGCAACGTGCACGGCATGCCGGTGGCCTGCCTCTGCGGCCTGGGGCCGGAGGCGCTCGCCCAGCTCGGCGGCAGCGCGCCGGCCATCACCCCGGAGCAGATCCGCCAGATCGGCATCCGTTCGGTCGACGCCGGCGAGAAGCGGCTGGTGAAGGAGTACGGCCTCGACATCTACGACATGCGCTACATCGACGAGGTCGGCATGAAGCGGGCGATGGACGAGGCCCTGGCCGGCATCGACGCCGACACCCACGTGCACGTCAGCTTCGACGTCGATTTCCTCGACCCCGGCATCGCCCCGGGTGTGGGCACCACCGTGCCGGGCGGCCCGAACTACCGGGAGGCGCAGCTGGTGATGGAGATGATCGCCGACACCGGTCGCATGGGCTCGCTGGATATCGTCGAATTGAACCCGGCCTTCGACAAGCAGAACAAAACCGCCCGGCTCGCCGTCGATCTGGTCGAGAGCCTGTTCGGCAAGTCCACCCTGATGCGCGACTGAACGGCCGGCGCCACCGGCCGCGCTACACTCCCCAGCACCGCCGGGTGGCGCCCGGCACCCACGACCGACGGAGTCCCCCATGGCATCCCTCCCGAAGAAGCTCCTCGCGCTGGCCGTCCTGGCCCTGCTCGGCCTTGCCGGTTGCAACACCATCTCCGGCATCGGCAAGGACATGCAGAAGGCCGGCGAAGTCGTCACCCGCGAGGCCGAGGAAGCCCGCAACTGAATGGCCACAAGCGTCCGCATCCTCACCGGCATCACCCCGTCCGGCACCCCGCACCTCGGCAACTACGCCGGTGCCATCCGCCCGGCGGTGGCGGCAAGCCGCCAGCCCGGCACCGAGAGCTTCTACTTCCTCGCCGACTACCACGCCCTGATCAAGGTGCAGGACCCGGCGCGGGTGCAGCGTTCGACGCTGGAGATCGCGGCCACCTGGCTGGCCTGCGGGCTCGATCCGGACCGGGTGTGGTTCTACCGGCAGTCCGACATCCCGGAGATCCCCGAGCTCACCTGGTTCCTCACCTGCGTGGCCGGCAAGGGCCTGCTCAACCGTGCCCACGCCTACAAGGCCGCCGTCGATGCCAACACGGCGCAGGGCGAGGACCCGGACGCCGGCGTCACCGCGGGGCTGTACCTGTACCCGGTGCTGATGGCCGCCGACATCCTCGCCTTCAAGGCGCAGAAGGTGCCGGTGGGCCGCGACCAGGTCCAGCACATCGAGATGGCGCGTGATTTCGCCGCGCGCTTCAACCACCTCTACGGCGAGCACCTGGTGCTGCCGGAGGCGGTGGTCGAGGAGCAGGTGGCGACCTTGCCCGGCCTCGACGGCCGCAAGATGAGCAAGAGCTACGACAACACCATCCCGCTGTTCGCGCCGCCGGCGCAGTTGAAGAAGTCGATCGCCGGCATCGTCACCGACTCGCGCGCGCCCGGCGAGCCGAAGGACCCCGATGCCTCGCATCTGTTCACGCTCTACCGCGCCTTCGCCAGCGAGACCGAGGCGGCGGAGATGCACGCGGCGCTGCGCGGAGGGCTGGCTTGGGGCGAAGCCAAGCAGGCGCTGTTCGAACGGCTCGACGGCCACTTGGCACCGATGCGCGAGCGCTACGAGGCACTGATGGCGAAGCCCGACGACCTCGAGGCCACGCTGCAGGCCGGGGCCGCCAAGGCCCGCGCCATCGCCACGCCGCTGCTGCGCGAGCTGCGCGCGGCGGTGGGCATCCGGCCGCTGGCGGTGGCGGGCATGGCCCGGCGCGAGACGGATGCCACGGAGGCTCCCGGCAGGGGGGCGGCCCGGAAACTCCCCGGCTTCAAGCAGTACCGCGAGGCCGATGGCCGCTTCCACTTCAAGCTGGTGGATGCCGAGGGCCGCGTGCTGGTGCAGGGCGAGGCGCAGGCCTCGCCGCGCGAGGCCGGCGCGCTCATCGCCCGGCTCAAGGTCGGGGCAGCCGCGCTGGATTGCGCGGCGGAAGGCGTACTGCGGCTCGCCGACCAGCCGGTGGGCCGGCTGGGCGAGGGCGTCGAACTCGCCGAGGTGCGCGAGGCGCTGGCGGCACTCGCCACCCCGGACTGAACCGGAGCGCGCCGGCCTGCCGGTTTTTCAGTCCACGGCCACGCTGGCGGCGTGCTCGCGGGTGGCCTCGAAGCGCACGTCCGGCGCCCGCTCCTGGGCCAGCTGCAGGTTGACGCGCGACGGGGCGAGGTAGACGAGGTGCCCGGCGGCATCGACGGCGAGGTTCATCGCGTTCTTCTCGCGGAAGGCCTCCAGCGTCCTGTCGTCCTTCGCGTAGACCCAGCGCGCGGTCTGCACCGGCACCGGCTCGAAGCTGGCGTCCACGCCGTACTCGTCCTTCAGCCGGTAGGCCACCACGTCGAACTGCAGCATGCCTACCGCGCCGAGGATCAGGTCGTTGCTCATCAGCGGGCGGAAGAACTGCGTGGCGCCTTCCTCGCTGAGTTGTGCGAGGCCCTTCTGCAGCTGCTTCAGTTTGAGCGGGTCGCGCAACCGCGCGCGGCGGAACAGCTCCGGCGCGAAGTTCGGGATGCCGGTGAAGTTCAGCATCTCGCCTTCGCTGAAGCTGTCGCCGATGGTGATGGTGCCGTGGTTGTGGATGCCGATGACATCCCCGGGCCAGGCCTCGGCGGCGATCTCGCGGTCGCTGGCCATGAAGGTCAGCGCGTTGGCGAGCTTGAGTTCCTTGCCGGTGCGCGGCTGCAGCACCTTCATGCCGGCCTGGAAGCGCCCCGAGCAGATGCGCAGGAAGGCCACGCGGTCGCGGTGCTGCGGGTCCATGTTGGCCTGGATCTTGAAGACGAAGCCGGTGAGCTTCTCCTCCTCCGGATGCACCTCGCGGCTCGTGGTGGCGCGGGCCTTCGGCGCGGGTGCGTGCTCGACGAAGAAATCGAGCAGCAGCTGCACGCCGAAGTTGTTCACCGCCGAGCCGAAGAACACCGGCGTCTGCCGGCCTTCGAGGTAGGCCCGTGGGTCGAAGGCGTGCGAGGCGCCCTGCACCAGTTCGAGTTCCTCGCGCAGCCCGGAGAGCGCCGCGGCGCCGAGCCGCGCTTCGAGCGCCGGGTCGTCGAGCTTGAGGATGGTGGAATCCTGCCGCGTGAAGTTGCGGCCCGGCTCGAACAGGTGCACCTCGTGGTCGAGCAGGTGCACCACGCCCCTCAGGCGGCTGCCCATGCCGATCGGCCAGGTGATGGGCGCGCACTGGATACCGAGCACGTTCTCCACCTCGTCGAGCAGCTCGATCGGCTCCTTGCCCTCGCGGTCGAGCTTGTTGATGAAGCTCATGATCGGCGTGTCGCGCATGCGGCACACCTCCATCAGCTTGATGGTGCGTTCCTCGACGCCCTTGGCGCAGTCGATGACCATCAGCGCCGAGTCCACCGCGGTGAGCACGCGGTAGGTGTCCTCGCCGAAGTCGGCGTGGCCCGGCGTGTCGAGCAGGTTGACGATCTTGCCCTCGTAGGGGAACTGCATCACCGACGAGGTCACGGAAATCCCGCGCTCCTTCTCCAGCGCCATCCAGTCCGAGGTGGCGTGGCGCGCGGCCTTGCGGCCCTTCACCGAGCCGGCCATCTGGATCGCACCGCCGAACAGCAGCAGCTTCTCGGTCAGCGTGGTCTTGCCGGCGTCGGGGTGGGAAATGATGGCGAAGGTGCGGCGACGCCGGGTTTCGGTGCTCTGCTGGGACATGCGGGCGGCGCCGGGCGTTCCGCCGGCGGCTCGGGAGATCGGGAAGGGCGGCGATTATACGCCGCGCCCCCGCCGCGCCCGGTGCCGGACGCGGTGGCGTTCAGGGCCTGGGGTCGAGTTCGCGGTCGTCCGGCCCGGTCATCCGGAAGGGCAGGGTCAGCAGCTCGCGGCCGTCGTTGACCTGCACGCTGAAATGCAGGTGCGGCGCGCTGCTCCAGCCCACGCTGCCGACCGCCGCCAGCACCTCGCCGGGCTGCACGCTGTCGCCGGGCCGCACCCGTGCGCTGCCGGTGGCGATGTGGGCGTAGAGGCCCATGCTGCCGTCGGCGTGCAGCACGCGGACGAGGTTCATGCGCTCGATCAGCGCGCTCTCGGTGCCGCCCTCGGTGAAGCCGTCGACGACCTGCATCACCGTGCCGGCGCGTGCGGCCAGCACCGGCGTGCCGTGGGCGGCAGCGAAGTCGAGCGCGTGCCAGTTCGCCGGGTCGCGGTGGCTGGCGCGGCCGCCGAAGCCCTGCGTCAGCCGCCACGCGGCGTCCGCGGGCAGCGGGAAGGCGTAGGGCCGGGTCTGCGCCGGCGGCAGCGGCAGGGGCGCGCCGGGACGGGCGCGCAGGCGCAGTTCGATCCCGCCGGTCCCGGGGAAGCGCCCGATCGCACGGCTCTCTCCCGCCTCCAGCAGCGCCTCGACGACGCCCTCGGGCCGTGCCGGATCCCAGACCCGCACCTGCACCGGCCCGGCCAGCGGGTTCTGCACCAGGGCCCGGCGGGTGCCGTCGGGCTGGCGTTCGACCGAAAGCCGGGGGCCATCGACATCGGCCCGGGCCGGCGCGGCCGCGGCGTCCCCGGCCAGCAGGGGCGTCAGCGCCAGCAGGGCGGGCAGCAGCAGGGCGAAAAGCAGCAGGGCGAAGGTCTTCGGCATGGCCCATGATCGCGGTTCGTCGGATGCTCCGCATCGCAAGCCGGCAAGGCGGGGCGGTCGGTGGATCCGGTGGCACGCTCGGGCTCGGCAGGGCGAACCTGTCGGCGGATCGGGTGGCACGCTCGGGCTCGGGATGGCGAGCCTGTCGGCGGATCGGGCCACCTGCTTTCCGCGCGATCGCCCATCCATGGGCTCACGCGCGGCGCTCGGCTCCTGCCTCGCTGCCGCAGGACGGCCCTCACCGCCGCGGCTC